>CAYUUP010000008.1:0-29872 GCA_964447925.1 uncultured Oscillospiraceae bacterium | reverse complement strand
TATTATACCAGCCTCCGAGGTGAAAATCAAGGAGGTTTTCACTATGAACAAACCACTTTTTGCGCTACTGTCGGATATGGAAGATGTAGAAGAACGGATGTCTTATCTGGCCGACACAATGACCTTGCTGCTGTATTCTGATCACAAAAACAATCAGGAAGCCTATGACAATGCCATGATGGGTGTGCATCTGTCCCTGATGGACTTGACAGAAAAGCTGGATGACACGATTCAGGCACTGTATAGCCATGAACAGAGGGAGGTGGCGGTGTGAACGAGCTGACAGTGTTTAATAACCCGGACTTTGGTGAAATCCGCTCTATGCTGATTGACAGCGAACCGTGGTTTGTGGGAAAAGATGTGGCTTTGGCATTGGGGTATAGCAATACGCAAAAAGCCATTCGCGACCATGTTGACGATGAAGATAAGCTGACCGAACAAATCGTTCTGTCAGGTCAGAATCGTAAAGCAATCATAATCAATGAATCCGGCGTCTATGCTCTGATCTTCTCCAGCAAGCTCCAAACAGCAAAGCAGTTCAAACGCTGGGTAACATCTGAGGTACTTCCCTCCCTCCGCAAAACCGGGAGTTACACGGTTGTGACTGCGCCGCAGCCAGCGGAACGTCGGGAACTGACAACAGATGATTATCTGAGAGCGGCCTCCATCGTGGCAGGGTGCCGGAATGAGAGGCTCCCGTATGTGCTGAATCTTCTGGAACAGGGCGGTTTTCCGATTCCTGAAATTACATCCCCTGATTTGTTGCCGACTGAGGTAGATGATGCGCTTCAGTTACTCAGAGAGGCAAAGAATGACCGGGGAATGAGCTACACCCAGATCGGAAAGATCGTTGGGCTTGACAGGATGCAGGTATGCCGGTACTGTGCCGGTAAGATTCGTCCAAAGCCTCAACGGGCCGCGCTGATTCAGAAGCGTTTGCAGGACGCACTGGCACAATTAGATGAAACAGCAAGCTGAATAGCTACACCGCATAGCAATAGAAATACCGTGGAGGCATTTAACGCTTCCACGGTATTTCTATTGTCAGGCAGAACACGTTTTGGAACCAAAAGAGTTCGTACCTGTGTGTTATGGTGGAGGCGACGGGAGTTGAACCCGTGTCCGAAAACGCTTCCTCTGAATATTCTCCGGGCGCAGTCAGTTTTTAACATTCCCTCACGGAGGCGTGAGCTGACACACGAAACCGTTTGGTAGCTTCATAAATTCATGGGGCCAGCAAAGCTTATGGCCCTCACGTTTCCCACTAAAGGCATCACCCAGCCCGGCTCGTGGGCCATCCGGGGTCGGCGTCCGCGCTTAAATCAGGCGGAGGTCACAAGCCTGAATCAGGCTGCGACGGCAACGTAGTTATCGTTGTTGTTCTTTGATTTATAAGTGCCCATTTTTGAAGCGGCTGGGCGCCGCTGCCCGCTAATCCAGTCCCCACGTCCCCGTCGAAACCGGTACGCCCCCATGGACGCCCCTCAGACAGCCGGGTGAGGGGCGGGGTATGGTCAAAATCTGCCGTAAGGGTCAGTCAGCTTGTTGGGCGGGGGATAGTCCCCACCGAAGGTGTCCACAGTGATGGACTTGATTTTCTGATCCTGCAGGGGCCGGTCGTTCCGATCGGTGGTGGTGGAGGCAATTTGATCTACCACATCCAGCCCTTCAATGACAGCACCAAAGGCAGCATACTGGCCGTCCAGAAAACCGCCGTCGGCGTGCATAATAAAGAACTGGCTTCCAGCAGAATCAAAGGACTGAGAACGGGCCATGGAGAGGACACCGCGCTTGTGGGAGAGGTTGTTCTTCACACCGTTCTGAGAGAACTCCCCTTTGATGCAGTAGCCGGGGCCGCCCATGCCGGTACCCTGGGGACAACCGCCCTGGATCATAAAGCCGGAGATGACCCGGTGAAAGATTAGCCCGTTATAGAAGCCAGCGCTGCAGAGAGAGACAAAGTTGTTGACAGTTTCCGGTGCGATTTCGGGATACAGCTCAGCTATGATTTTGCCGCCCTGCTCCATCTCTATGGTGATGACAGGATTTTTCATATCAGACAGTCCTTTCTGGTTTTAAACATGTGAATGGCTCCAGGATTTTACGGCCCGATCCATCTCCCGGCGGGCATCCTTCTGGGCAGCCGCAGCCCGTTTGTCATAGAGCTTTTTGCCCTTTGCCAGTCCCAGCTCCACCTTGACCCTGGCGTTTTTGAAGTACACCGAGAGGGGAATCAGGGCATAGCCGTCCTGCTGAACCTTGGCCTGGAGTCGGTTGATCTCCCGCCGATGCATCAGCAGCCTGCGCTGACGCAGAGGGTCACGGTTGAAGATGTTCCCCTTTTCATAGGGGGAGATGTGCATCCCGCAGAGAATAAGCTCACCGTTCTTCACATGGCAGAAGGAGTCCTTCAGGTTTAGGCGCCCCTGCCGGATGGACTTCACCTCGGTGCCGGCAAGCTCGATGCCAGCCTCAAAGCGATCTTCAATGAAATAGTCGTGATAGGCTTTCCGGTTGGTGGCCGCGACTTTCTTTGCGCCTGTGGACAAAGCGGACACCTCCTGTCTCCCATTCTCTGGGTCCTGGTCTCCCGCAGGGCTTTATATTATAACATCAGTATATCCGGTTGTCAAGAAATCAGACCGGTTTTCCGTCAGGCTTCTGTTCCACTGGCAGCCAAACCTCAAAATAGCCGGTGAGTTGGCCGTTGTCCACCAGGGAGCAGACCAGATTGCCCTGGGCTGCGCCGCAGAGTGTTAGCCCCTGCTGCCGAGCATAGTTCACAATATAGTCCATCTGCCGGGGGGAGAAGGCTCCCTTGCCAACACTGGTGAAAACGGAGTGGATACTGGGGCGGCTGGGCAGGTGGACAACAGAGGACTCCAGAGGCACCTCAAATTCCCGCACATAGTCCATATTTAACGAAAAACCCCAGGAAAAATTGTTTCCCTCTCCCAGAAGGTCGTTCAGCTCTACCTCGAAGCACCGCTGGGTGAAGGGCATGTACTCCAGCCACTTCTGGCTCAACTGGCGGATCTCCTCACCCTGGTCGTAGCTGTAGTTGTGGCGGTTGAGATAGCGTACCACCTCCGGGCTGGGCCGCAGATCACACTTGCCCACGCACAGCTTGGCCCGCACAAGATCCTGCCGGTACTGCCGGGTACGTCGCAGTAGCTGCTTCTGATAGAGCAGGGCCTGTTGGATCTCCTCCTCCTTTTGGTCCATCAGTTCCAGCATCTCCTCATAGGGGCAGTCGGTGACAATATGGCCGATCTGTTCAATACCGAAGCCAAATTTTTTGAACCACAGGCAGTCCAGAAGAAAGTTGATATCCCATGGCTCATAGTAGCGGTAGTCGTTGCTCTCGTCCTTGATGGGGCTGACAACGCCCTTTTTCTCATAGTACCGCAAGAGGTCAGGGGAGATCCCTAAAAGTTTTGATACGTCTCCAATCCGATATTTCATGACACACCTCGCATTTCAACCCGCTCTGACAGTCCGGTCTTATTTTATTATACAATATCACAAAAAGCAGTTCAAGAAAAAAATCAAAATTCCCCCTTGACTTTGGAACAATGCCAAGGTGTATACTAGGCTCAGCACCGGGCGGATGGCTTCCGTCTCAACTCATACATTTTTATCATAGGAGGAATGCACCATGGCTTATATGCCGCTGAACAAGGACAAGTTCTATCTGGATGACAGCAAGATGACCAAGATCTATGATTTGTCCGCACCCTGGGGCGTGGACACCCCGCTGTGGCCCTTCCCTGGCGCCCGTCAGGATCTGATCTTCCCCCGGGGCCAGTATCTGGGCCGCTTCCATAAGCGCACCATGACCTATACCGGTACCCTCCATGCCGGCACTCACATGGATGCCCCCAACCACGTTCTTCATGAGGAAGAGGTCGACCGTGAGCGCAACGGCTATACTCTGGCTGAGATCCATCTGTGCCGCTGCATCGGCTCTGGCATCATTGTGGATATGCGCTATCTTCGGGACGAATTCGAGGAAAAGTGGAACGCCGCCGGCGGTGACCCCGCTAAGATGGGCAACATCTGGCACGAGATCAAGCCCGACGAGGTGGAGGCTGCCTGCAAGAAGGATGGCCTGGAGATCCGGGAGAACGACTGGGTTGTGATCAACACCGGTTTCCATCACTACTGGAGAGTCAACAACGACAAGTACTACAACTACTATCCCGGCGAAGGCCCCGACCTGGCCAACTACCTGGTCTTTGAGAAGCATATCAAGGGCATTTCCGGCACCTGGGGCGCTACCGATGCTCCCCTGTGGCATGACCCCCTCAGTGAGCAGATGCCCTGGCTGGATAAGGCCTACCGGAAGGCTACTGGCAAGGATCCCACGGTTGAGTTCCCCGACTATGAACCCTGCCATCGTATCTATATGCAGAATGGTGTCTGCACTGTGGAGAACGCTGGCGGTGACATCGACGAGGTCACCGGACGCCGCATGACCATCGCCGCATTCCCCTTCCGCTGTGAGATGGCCGATGGCGGCTTTGTCCGCCTGGTTGCCTGGGAAGAGGGCTCTTTCTAAGACAAAACGCCAATCTCCATATATCCCTCAGGGCGTTCTCGTCTTGAGGGATATATGATATATGCCGCGGCTTTGCCGGCGGCGCCGGTTCTATACAAAACCCCACAGCAACATCCATTCGTGGGAGACTTGAGGAAGGAAGGTTAATATCCTTATGAAAACGCTTGCCGATGTGAAAAAAATCGCTGTTCTGGGTGCGGGTACCATGGGCCCCGGTATTGCCCAGACCTATGCTATGGGAGGGTATTCCGTCACCATGTGGACCCGCAGCGAGGCCACCCGTGAGAAGGCCAAGGGCGCTCTGCACGCCCAGATCCAGACCTTCGCAGATGAGGGCGAAATCAAGCCCGAGGATGTGGAAGTCATTTATAACCGGGTGTCCTTTGCCCTAACCGTGGAGGAGGCTGTGAACGGCGCCGACTTCATTCAGGAAACCAGCGTGGAGAATCGGGACGCCAAGGCTGCCCTATATGAGCAGCTGTCTGCCTGTGTTGGCCCTGACACCATTATTGCATCCAATACCTCCGCCATGAATATCTTTGAGGTGGTGCCTGAGCAGCTGCTGCCCCAGCAGATTATCTGCCATTGGTACGCGCCTCCCCAGCTTATCCCGCTGGTGGAGGTTGTGAAGAGCGAGAAGGCTCCCCAGGAGTATGCCGACATCGCCATGAAGTTGCTGAAGAAGTGCGGCAAGACCCCGGTATTTATGAAGAAGTTTATCCGGGGTTACATCGTCAATCGGCTGCAGCAATGCCTGAACCGGGAGGTATTCTACCTGCTGGACAATGACTACTGCACCCCGGAGGGCATTGACATCGCGGTGAAAAACTCCTTCATTCCCCGTGCCTGTGTGCTGGGCCTGTGCAAGCGAATGGATTTCGGTGGGTTGGATATGACCGCCAACAACTACAAGAATCACTCTTACACCATGCCGGAGCATGGTGATGAGATGCCCCGTGTGCTGGCGGATCATATTGCAAGGGGTGAGCTGGGCGTCAAGACCGGCAAGGGCTTTTACGACTACTCCGGTGTGGATATTGAGTCGCTGAAGGCCAAACGGGATCACTATCTCTTTGAGATATTCCGCGAGGAGCGAGTGTTGCAGAGCGATCCCGTATAAGACGGAAAGGACGGAAACACTATGGCTAAAAACAAGGTAGTCTCTGTGGAAGAGGCGATGACCCATTGCTTCGACGGCATGACCGTCATGCTCCCCGGCTTTGTCAACTGCGGTGTTGCCCAGACTCTCATCCGGGGCTTGATGAAGGCCGGGATCAAGGATCTGAGCGTTATCTCCAACAACACCTCTGTCAAGGGGCAGGGCATCGGGCTGCTGGTTCATGACAACCGCATCGCGCATATCACCTGTTCCCATATCGGCAGCAATGTGGAAACCATGGAAAAGGCAGTCAAGGGCGAGATCAACATCACCTTTGTGCCGCAGGGTTCCATCGCCGAAAAAACCCGTGCCGGTGGTGCAGGTATTGGCGGCATCCTCACTCCCACCGGTGTCCATACCCCTATGGAGGAAGGCAAGCAGCTTCTCGAGTGGGATGACGAGAAGGGCGAGTATAAGTTCGTCAAGCCCACCGATCCCCAGAAGGGCAAGCGCTATATCCTGGAACTGCCCCTACACGCTGATGTTGCTCTGATCCATGCCTATAAAGCGGACAAGATGGGCAACGTCGTGTACAATCATACTGCCAGGAACTTCAACGAGGCATTTGCGACTGCTGCCGATTTTGTCATCGTGGAGGCAGAACACATCGTGGAGGTGGGGGAAATCGCCCCCAACGAGGTCATGACCCCTGGTGCGCTGGTGGATCTGATTGTTCAGGCTGAGACAGAGGAGGCATAATTATGAGAACACCGACCAATGCGAGAGAATTTATCGCCTGCCGCACCGCGAAATTCTTTAAGGACGGCGATTTGGTGAATCTGGGCATCGGTATGCCCACCCTGTGCCTAGACTTCATCCCTGATGACGTGGACGTCTGGGTGGACTCAGAGAACGGCATCATCGGCCTGGGCAACACCCCCACGGAGGGCGAGGTTGCCCCTGCCGATGTGGTAGACGCCGGAGGACGGCCCGCCATGATGCGGGTGGGAGCCTCCACTTTTGACAGCTTCCGTTCCTTCGGCTATATCCGGGGTGGTCACGTAGCCGTCACCGTGCTGGGCGCCTATGAAGTGGATGCCGAGGGCAACCTTGCCAACTGGATGATCCCCGGCAAGGCTGCCGCCGGCATGGGCGGCGCCATGGATTTAGTCTCCGGTGCCAAGATCACCATCGTCATGAGTACCCACACCGACAAGGCGGGTAATCCCAAGCTGGTTCAGCACACCGATATGCCCCTCACTGGCTATCACTGCGTAGACTACTTTGTCTCAGAACTGGCCGTCATCCACATCACCCCGGAGGGTCCCGTGCTGGAGGAAATAGCCCCCACCACTACCGTGGAGGAAGTCGTGTCCAAAACCGGCGCTGCCCTGATTGTTCCGGAAAAGGTTGGAAGCATGGTTTAACAGGTAAATACCGGCCCGCCGCGAAAGGACGGCGGGCTGCTTCCGCCTTTTAACTTGACATTTCCAAGCCGATGTGGTAAAAGAACAGGCGGCTTTCGTCCACGCTCAAAGAAAGGGAGTCGGTTTGCGTGGAGGCATCGGGATATCTGGAATGTGAAAAAAGGCGGACGGCCTTTTTGCTGATGGCCTGCGGCGGCCTGCTGGGCGGTTTTACCTATACTATCCGGGGTGGTGTATTCTGCAACGCCCAGACCGGCAACATCGTCCTGCTGGGCTTCGCTCTGGGCAGCGGAGATTGGAGCCGCGCCGCCTATCTACTGCTGCCTATCTCCGCCTATATGGCCGGGGCGGTCATCTCCGAGATACTGCCCAACCGGGTGAAGCGCCGGAGCCTCGGCCTCCGATGGGACACCCTGCTGGTGGGCTTTGAAATGCTGGTGACTTTCCTGCTGGGGCTGCTGCCGGAAACCGCCCCCTATCAGATCACCCAGGTGGCCGTTAACTTTATCTGCTCCATGCAGTACAATACTTTCCGTCAGGTGGAGGGCGTCCCCATGGCCACCACCTTCTGCACCAATCACCTGCGGCAGTTGGGCGTCCATCTGGAGCGCTGGCTCCGGCATCGGGATAAGAACCATCGGTCCAGATTCCTGCTCCATTTGGAGATGCTGGCCATCTTCGTGGCAGGCGCCGCAGCGGGGACACTGCTGTCCTCCTCGGTTTTTGGAAAAGCCATCTGGTGTGCTTCCCTGCTCTTTCTGCTGGTCTTTCTGGATCTGCTTCACGCCGATCTCTTTACCGAGCGGGCATTTCGGGACAGAAAGCCCGGAGGCCATGACACCACATCCTTCAAAGAGAAAAATCCGTTGTCACTGGAACGAAAGGACGCGTGATATAACATGGAAACCCTGCAAATTGTGGGGCTGGCCCTCTCCATCATCTTGATTCTGGGACTCTCTATATACTCCGGCACCAAAGCGAAGTCCGGCGGGAACAGCAACGGCTCGCCCATTGTGGCTGGACTGATTATCGGCACCCTGGTGGGCGGCTCATCCACAGTGGGTACCGCGCAGCTAGCCTTTACCTACGGCCTGTCTGCCTGGTGGTTCACTCTGGGCGGCGGCATCGCCTGCCTGGTGCTGGGCTTGGTCTATGTTGCCCCCCTCCGCCGCAGCGGTTGCCCCACGCTGGTGGGTATGATCGAGCAGGAGTACGGCCCTGCAGCAGGTATGTCTGCCTCTGTGCTGAACTCGGTGGGTACCTTTATCAATGTCATCTCCCAGCTGCTGTCTGCCACTGCCGTCATCGCCGTCATCCTGCCCAACCTTGGCATCGTGCCCTCCCTGATCATTTCCGCTGTCTTTATGGTGCTGTATGTGGTCTTTGGCGGGACTAAGGGTGCGGGCATGGTGGGGATGTTGAAGACGGTGCTGCTGTATATTGCCATGATGGGCTGTGCCGCCATTGTACTGATGCTCACCGGCGGCGTGGGGGGCTTTCTCTCCATGGTGGGTGATATTATCCCCGCCGGAACGGACAGTCTGCCGGAGATTCATAATTATTTTAATCTCTTTAACCGGGGTGTCGGCGCCGATGCCGGCGCCGGACTGTCCCTGATTTTAGGCGTACTCACCACACAGACCTATGCCCAGGCAGTCCTCTCTGCCAAGAGCGACCGGGCCGCCCGGCAGGGCGCTCTGCTCTCCGCCGTCCTCATTCCGCCCATTGGTGTGGGCGGAATCCTGGTGGGCCTGTATATGCGGGCAAATATGGGACTCTATGAGGGACTGACCGCCAAGACCGCCTTGACTACCTTTATCTCTGCCCATGTCCCTCCCCTGCTGAGCGGCGTCATCCTGGGGACGCTGTTCATTGCCTCGGTAGGTACTGGGGCCGGGCTGGCGCTGGGCATCTCCTCCATCATTAACCACGACATCATCCAAACTGTGACCCACAAATTCGACAACCCCAAGGTCCTGGGCATGATGAGCAAGCTGTGGATCGTGCTGGTGCTGGCCGTTGCTTGCTGTATGTCCACCGGCTCACTGGGGGATACCATCCTGAACTTTGCCTTTATGTCCATGGGACTGCGGGGAGCGGTGGTCTTTGTCCCCCTCCTGGGCGCCCTGTGGTTCAAGGGCCGCATCCGCAAAGGCTTTGCCCTGGCCTCCATTATCGTGGGGCCAGTGCTGGTGCTGATTTTCGGCACCGTCCTCTCTGGCGTGCTGCCCTTTGACTCCCTCTTCGCCGGTATTATTGCCGATCTCGTAATCATGGGCATCGGTCTGGCCGTGGGCAGGAAGCAGCCGCCCACTTTGGCCGAGACATAAGACAAAACCTCTTTTAAAGGGCCGCAGCAAGGGGAAACGCTGCGGCCCCGCCTTTTACTGCGGAAAGCTCTGCTGCTGGACGGCTTTTGCCCTTGCCAAATGCCGTCCAATGTGGTAAAGTAACAGAAGCCTAATCTGAAGGGAGGACAAGCCGTGAAACCGAAGCCCCGAAGCACCTGCTTTTGGATCATCTGCATCGCCGTCCTGCTGGCCCTCTCCTGTGCCGCTCTTTTTCTCCTGCCCCGGCTTTCTGTCGGCGGCACCATCGCCAATATTTACGTGGATGGGGAGTGCCGCTACTCCATCGACCTCTCCCAGGTTACGAAGCCAACCTCCTTTACTATTGAGACAGAGGCGGGGAGCAACACGGTGACGGTGGAGCCGGGACGCATCCGCATCTCAGAGGCGGACTGTCCCGACCAGATCTGTGTGAATCAAGGCTGGATCACCGGGGGCATTACGCCGGTGGTCTGTCTGCCTCACCAGGTGGTCATTCAAATCCAGCGGGATACCGCTACCGCCAATGTAGACATTGTCAGCCAGTGAGGAGGGGATGTCGTGCGCACAAAAAAAATTGCCTATATGTCGTTGCTCACCGCCATCGCTCTGACAATTTTTATGGTGGAGGCCCAGCTTCCTGCAGTGATCCCGCTCCCAGGCGTCAAGCTGGGGCTGGCCAACATCGTCACGGTCTTTGCTGTCTTTACCCTGGGGCCAGGCCCGGCCGCTATGATCCTGCTGGTGCGGGTGCTGCTGGGCAGCCTGTTTTCCGGGCAATTAATGACGCTGTTCTATTCCCTGGGGGGCGGACTGCTGTGCCTGGCCGTCATGTCTATACTCCGCCTTTTTCTCACCCGGAAGCAGATTTGGGTGTGCAGCGTCATCGGGGCGGTGTTTCACAATTTGGGGCAGTTGATTGTGGCCATCCTGATCACCTCCACGCCGCTGTTGGCAACCTACCTCCCGGTATTGATTATCTCTGGTGTTTTGACCGGAGCGTTTACCGGTGTCTGCGCCCAACTGGTGGTCAAACGGATGGACAAAAAGGGAAAGGGGAAATTTTAAGATTCTCCAACCTGATTGGCACTACCCAAAGAGCTTCAGGTATGGTATAATGTGAACACTAGGCAGGCATAAGCTCCCAGACGCGATTAAAAAACTGAAATACAATGGGCTATAGCTGGCCCGGGGACTAAAGGAGTATCAATTATGATCAAACGCATTACTATCGCACAGCTGGCTGCCGCTCCGGAGAAGTACAGCGGAGTGACCGTCACTGTGGCCGGCTGGGTCAGAAGTATCCGCAATATGAAGACCTTCGGCTTCGTGGCCTTAAATGACGGCAGCAATTTTTCCGGTCTGCAGATTGTGCTGGAACGGGAGAGCCTGCCTGATTATGAGACGGTCATCCGTCAGAATGTTGGGGCGGCCCTCATTGTTACCGGCGCTTTTACCCTGACACCTGGGGCTAAGCAGCCCTATGAGCTAAAAGCGGCGGCGGTGGAGGTGGAGGGTGCCTCCGCCCCGGATTATCCTCTGCAAAAAAAGCGCCACACGGTGGAATATCTCCGCACTGTACAGCATCTGCGTCCCCGTACCAATCTGTTCTCCGCTGTTTTCCGGGTGCGGAGCGCTACGGCGCAGGCGATCCACTGCTTTTTCCAAAATCAGGGTTTTGTCTATGTCCATACCCCCATCATCACCGCCTCCGACTGCGAGGGGGCGGGGGAGATGTTCCGGGTGACTACGTTGGATGCAGAGGATCCACCTAGGACAGAGGACGGACAGGTGGATTTTTCCCAGGATTTCTTCGGCAAGCCTGCCAATTTGACCGTCTCGGGTCAATTGAACGCGGAGTCCTTCGCCATGGCCTTCGGTAATATCTACACTTTCGGACCTACCTTCCGAGCGGAGAACTCCAACACTCCCCGCCACGCCGCCGAATTCTGGATGATCGAGCCGGAGATGGCCTTTGCCGACCTAGAGGATGACATGGCTACTGCCGAGGCAATGATTAAGTATATCATCCGGTATGTGATGGAGCATTGCCCGGAGGAGATGAGCTTTTTCAATTCCTTTGTGGACAAGGGGCTGCGCGAGCGGCTGGAACATGTACTCACCTCCGACTTCGGTCAGGTGAGTTATACCGATGCAATTGAAATTTTGAAACAATCCGGCCGGAAATTTGACTATCCGGTGGAGTGGGGCTGCGACCTCCAGACGGAGCATGAGCGCTATCTCACCGAGGAACACTTCAAACGCCCTGTCTTTGTCACCGATTATCCTGCCGGAATCAAGGCGTTCTATATGAGACGGAATGACGATGGCAAAACCGTAGCCGCTATGGATTGTCTGGTTCCCGGCATTGGAGAAATTATCGGCGGCTCCCAGCGGGAGGAGCGACTGGAGATTTTGGAGGCCAGGATGGACGAGCTGGGTCTTAACAGAGAGGATTACTGGTGGTATCTGGAGCTGCGGAAGTATGGCTCCTGCCGCCATGCCGGCTTTGGTTTGGGTTTCGAGCGGATGGTGATGTACCTCACTGGCGTCAACAATATCCGGGACGTACTGCCCCACCCCCGCACTGTGGGCAACGCGGCGTTTTAATACAAGAACCGCCCAGACGGTCTTTCCCATTTGATTGGCGTCGGCCCGGAGCGGATACAATTGTATACAGCAGAACCCAGAGCCGGTTCCCTGGCAAGCATGAAGGGGCCAGACCTGTGGCCCGGAAGGAATGAACCTATGGAAATTAACGGCATTGAAGTAGACGAGAAGATACGCTATGACAGTCTCTCTCTGACGCCTGAGACTATGAGGGCGCTGGCCCAGAGGGGGTTTGAGATTGCAACCCCTGTCCAGGGGGGCGCGATTCCCTATTTGATGGACTGGAAGGATGTGGTGGCGAAAGCCCCCACCGGCACAGGTAAGACGTTTGCCTTTGGTATCCCAATGGTGGAACACACTGATCCCCGGGGGACAGATGTCACCGGGCTGGTGCTGGCTCCTACCCGTGAGCTGGCCCTGCAAATCCGGGATGAGCTGAAGGATTTGTGCGCCTTCCGACCAGACGTCAAGGTGGCGTGTCTTTACGGGGGACAGCCCATTGCTAAGCAGCTGAACCAGCTGAAAAAGCATCCCCAGATCATCGTGGCCACTCCGGGACGGCTGATGGATCATGTGAAGCGGCTCTCCCTGAAACTGGACAAGGTGGAGACGGTAATTTTGGACGAGGCTGACCGGATGCTGGACATGGGATTTGTCCGGGATGTGACCCGGATTTTGGATTTAATCCCCCAGCGGAAAAATCTGGGCCTTTTCTCCGCCACCATTTCCCGGGAGGTGATGGACATCTCCTGGGTCTACCAGCGGGATCCCGTCGAGATCACGGTTCGCCCGGTGGAGGAAAACCGTCCGGACATCATGCAGTACCGGCTGGATCTGGATGATCGGCGGCAGAAGCTGGACACAATGGTGGCCCTGCTGGAGGGCGGCGGGTACGATCGGGCAATCGCTTTCTGCAATACAAAGAATATGACTGACCGGCTGGCGGCCCTGCTGCAAATGCAGCATATCTCCTGCGCCCCCATCCATGGGGACATCGCCCAAAAGCTCCGGGAGCAGACCCTGCAACAGTTCCGGGGCGGAAAGCTACGGGTGCTGGTGGCCACCGATGTGGCATCCCGGGGACTGGACATCGACGATGTGGATGTGATATTCAATTACGATGTTCCCGATGAGCAGGAGTACTATATCCACCGCATTGGCCGGACAGGCCGGGCTAAAAAGCACGGTGTGGCCTATACCTTTGTCTGCTCCGTCACAGAGCAGCTCAAAATGGACGAGATGGAGCGGGTGCAGAAGCTGGAAATGCACCATTTGAGGTTCGATGAAGATGGCTGCCTGGAGCAGTTGGATTAAGGCGGCATAAAAGCAAAAAAGGCTGTCACCCTGCGTGGCGGCCTTTTTATATATGCTTTCGGTATGAGCGCTCAGCTCCAAAACGGGACAAGCTGCCCCTCCTGTACCCTTGCACTAAAAGCAGCAGGGGAAGTTGCCAACAGAACAAGGTCACTATTTAGGGATCCTCCGCCTCCCCCAGCATATCCCCGTTCTCAGTCCCGGTGAGTCGAACCCGGAGGAAGGTGCCGGGCGCTACCCTTCCGGCGGCAGTGAAATAGATCTTTCCGTCGATATCTGGAGACTCAGCATAGCTGCGGCCGGCCCAGCAGCCCATGTCGGAATCAAAGCCTTCGCAGATCACCTCCACTGTCTCGCCTAGCCGGCTTTCGTTATAGCTGTCCATGACCCTGGACTGTAACTCCTCCACCAGCTCCACCCGCCGGGCGGCAATGTCACTGGGTACCTGGTTTGGCATGGAATAGGCCCGGGTTCCCTCCTCAGGGGAGAACTGAAAGACCCCTGCCCGCTGGATATTCGCTTCCTGAAGGAAGCTGCAAAGCTCCTCAAATTCCGCCTCCCCCTCGCCGGGCAGACCACAGATCAGGGAGGTGCGGAGTACCAGGCCGGGGATCCGCTGCCGCAGCTTGCGGAAAAGAGCCTCAATATCCGCCCGCCCCCCCTTGCGACACATGGCAGAGAGAATGCCGTCATTGATGTGCTGGATGGGAATGTCCAGATAATTCAATATTTTATCCTCGGTGGCGATAACGTTGATCAACTCGTCGGTCAGCACGTCAGGATAGAGGTAGTGGAGCCTGATCCAGTGGAAATCCAGCTTGCACAGCTCCCGCAGAAGTTCCGGCAGCATCAGTCTGCCGTATAGGTCCTGCCCATAGCGGGTAATGTCCTGAGCAATCACCAGCAGCTCCCGGACGCCGCTGTCTGATAGAGTTTTTGCCTCTGCCAGCAGGGATTCCATGGAACGGCTCCTGTATTTGCCCCGGAGCTTGGGGATGATGCAGAACGCGCAGGGGTTACTGCACCCCTCGGCGATTTTCAAATAGGCCAGATAGGAGGGGGTGGACAGCAGTCGCTCCCCATCCTCATAGGTATGGTGGATATTTCCAAAATGCTGGCTCTCTGTCCCGGCCATCACCTCTTCAATGGCGGTGACTATGTCAGAGTAGCTGCCGGTTCCCAGCATACCGTCTACCTCGGGTAGCTCGGCCCGGATCTCCTCCCGGTAGCGCTGGGAAAGGCAGCCGGCCACAATGAGTCGCTGAAGCTGCCCATCCTCCTTCAGCGCCCCCAGCTGGAGAATGTGCTGAATGGCCTCCTCCTTGGCAGCATCGATAAAGCCGCAGGTGTTGAGAACGGCCACGTCCGCTCCCTCCGGCTCTGGGACAACAAGATGGCCGGCCTGGCGCACCAGAGCGGCCATCTGTTCGGTATTTACAAGATTTTTGGCGCATCCCAGCGAGATGAAGGCCACACGCCAGCTCACAAAAAACGCCTCCTCAAGATTGTGTCCGTCCCTGCCAGGGCAAACTCAATATCCGTTGTCCGGTTCCTGGTTCACCCGTGCCAGCCCCGCCCGGATGTCTTCCCAGGAAAACCCCCGGCGGCGCAGACCATCGGTGGCCCGCCGTACAGCCTTGGGATCACTGGGATCACGGAGTTTCCGGGATAGATAGTCATCAATAGCCAGGGCGGTGCTTCCGGATTCTTCCATGGCTTCCGGCCATAATTCCCGGCAGATGCCCCGGCGGGATAGCTCCTGCCGAAGTTTTGCCTCGCCATAGCCCCGGGCGGAGTAGTGCCTGACCACAGAACGGGCATATTCCAAATCGTTCAGAACGCCCACAGATTCCAGCCAGTCGGCGGCGGAGACGGCGTGTGCCGACGTTTCTCCCTTTTCCATCAGCCTGTGGATCAGTTCCCTGCGGGACAGGGGACGGGCAGAGAGGATGAGGGCAGCACGGTTCCGACAGCTGCTTTCGGCTCCGGCCTCCTGAAGGCGGGAGAGGGTATCGGCGTCCAACTCATCCCCCGGGCAGAGGGAGAAGGATAGCACCTCCGCCTCCGTCACCCGAAGGGGAGAATCCTCCCCTTCCAGCCAGACCAGAATGCGGCCTGACACATATCTGGAGGCTTCCAGCTTGGTGACACGCAAGGTTATGTCTCCTCGTCGGGGGTGACTGCACGCCCGGCGGCACGGGCGGCGTTGAGTGACTGCTTGCTCATCAGCTTATAGGACTGCTTGCGAATTTCGGCCTCCAGCGCGGCGGCCTCCTGAGGATGGGTCTGGAAGTATACCTTAGCGCTGTCCCGGCCCTGGCCCAGCCGCACATCGCCCATGGCGAACCAAGAGCCGGACTTCTGCACCAGATCCAGCTGCATACCCAGATCTACCAGCTCTCCTGCCTTTGAGATGCCCTCGCCGTACATGATATCGAACTCTGCCTCCCGGAAGGGCGGTGCCACCTTGTTCTTTACCACCTTGGCCCGGGTGCGGTTGCCCACCTTCTCGCCGCTGCTGTCCAGGGTGGAAATCCGCCGCACATCAATGCGAACGGTGGCGTAGTATTTCAGCGCCCGTCCACCGGTGGTAGTCTCCGGATTGCCGTACATGACGCCGATTTTCTCCCGGAGTTGGTTGATGAAAATGACAACGCAGTTGGTCTTGGAAATGGCTCCCGCCAGCTTCCGCAGCCCCTGGGACATGAGCCGGGCCTGAAGTCCCACGTAGCTCTCGCCCATCTCGCCCTCAATTTCGGCACGGGGTACCAGAGCGGCAACGGAGTCCACAACTACCAGATCAAGAGCGCCGGAACGTACCAGCGTTTCGGTGATATCCAGAGCCTGTTCACCGGTGTCCGGCTGGGAGAGAAGCAAGGAGTCGATGTCCACCCCCAGCGCCCTGGCATAGGTGGGATCCAAAGCATGTTCGGCGTCCACGTAGGCCACCTCACCCCCCAGTTTTTGGGCTTCCGCCGCGATATGCAGCGCCAAAGTGGTCTTGCCGGAGGACTCCGGCCCGTAGATTTCAATGATGCGCCCTCTTGGTACACCCCCCACCCCTAAAGCCAGATCCAGGGCCAGAGAGCCGGTGGGGATGATGTCCACACCTGTCTGGGCCTGCTCACCCAGGCGCATGATGGAACCCTTGCCAAAGGAACGCTCGATCTGGGACATGGCAGTCTCCAGCGCCTTTTTTTTGTCTGCGGCGGGGGATGGGCTTTCAAGTACCGTCTTTTGCTTTGCCACTGTATGTTTCTCCTCTCAAATCTCGATGTTGCGGTGCGGTTCTCTGCGGCGGTTCAGGGTGGAGCCTTGGGCTTACGATACCCTACCCACCACCACACGGTCGATGCCGTGGGTGTCTGGGGTGATGCATATCTCAAGATAGCCGTTGTCCTCCAGAATGGCGGCTACCGCCTGAGCCTGGCCAATGCCCACTTCAAAGCAGAGCCACCCCCGGCGGCGCAGGCCCACTTTCCACTTGGAAGCGATGGCCCGGAAAAATTTCAGCCCGTCCGGTCCGCCGTCCAGAGCAATCATGGGTTCAAAGTCCCGGACGGAGACATCCAGCCCCGCCAGATCACCGGTGGGAATATAAGGGGGATTGGCCACGATCAGGTCAAAATCCCACAGCAGGCCGGTGGGGGCTGCCAGGGCATCCGCTTTCAGGCAGGTAATCTGGGTGGAGAGACGGTTCCGCCGGACATTCTGCTTGCAGGTACGGATGGCTCCATCGTCCCAATCTGTCAGAACCACCCGACTTTTTGGCAGCTGGGCGGCGATGGCCAGCCCCACGCAGCCGCTTCCGGCGCACAGATCCAGCACTCTGCAGTCTGGGTCATCCCGGATCAGCTCGATGGCCCGTCCGGCCAGCACCTCGGTGTCCGCCCGGGGGATCAGCACTTCGGGGCCAACGGTGATGGGTAGGCCGTAGAACTCCCACTCTCCCAGAATGTAGGCCAGCGGCTCCCCAGTAAGCCGCCGCTCCGTCAGCTCATCCACCCGCTGAACCAGCTCGTTGGGGGCATAGAGCCGCATATCAGTATAGAGCTGCTGGCGAGTCTTGTCTGAGGCGTAGCACACCAGTTCCTGAGCCTCCAGCTGGGCCGCCTCGATTCCGGCCAGCCGGAGCCGTTGCCGGGTATTCAGATAGAGGTCGTTATAGGTAATCGCCACAACGCAGCACTCCCCTGTGTTTCTGTTTCGGCCCTCTGCCTTACCAGCGGTCATCTCCCTCGTTTTTCGGCAAAACTTCCTTCAGGGCCGCGATGCCGACTTCAATCATGGAGTCATCCGGCTCGTTGGTAGTGAAGTTCTGCATCCAAAGGCCGGGAGCCGTGATGATTCTGGTCACAAGGTTGTCATGTCTGCCCACGTAGCGGTTGATCTCATAGCTGATACCCACCACCACCGGCAGCAGCAGAAGCTGGCACAGCAGGCGAACCAGAAGGTTGGGGGGTGTCAGCAGGGTGAACAGCACGGAATAGACCAGAATGGCGATGAAAATCACCACGAAGAGAAAACTGGTGCCGCAGCGGGGATGAAACCGGGGCATCTCCCGGACATTTTCCACCGTCAGAGACAGGCCGCGTTCATAGCAGAAGATGGATTTATGTTCTGCCCCGTGGTAGGAGAAGACCCGCCGCATATCCGGCATTTTGGAGCAGAAAACCAGATAGAGGAGCAGGATGATGATGCGCACCACACCTTCCACCAGATTAACGGCCAGCTTGTTCATGGGGATCAGCAGCCGGAGCAGATACACCAGCACCGTGGGCAACAGGAAGAACAGCCCTACAGAAAAGCACACTCCCAGCACCACGGAGAGTCCGATGACCAGGCTGGTCAGCTTCTCCGAGGACAGGTGTTTGGAGAGCCACTGCTCAAATTTGCCCGGCTCTGCTTCCTCTTCGTCATCGGGGTAAAAATCGGCGGAGTACATCAGTGCCTTAACTCCGTTATACATAGTGCCAATAAAAGCGAATGCTCCCCGGACAAAGGGAATGCCTAGGATGGGATAATTCTCCTTTGTCAGCCGCAGGGGTTCGGTTTTGACCACCAGCCGACCGTTCTGATCCCGCACCACCACCGATTGCTTGTCGGTACCCCGCATATAGATGCCTTCAATCAGGGCCTGGCCACCGATGGTGGTGCGGAATTCTCCGGAGGGAGCCTTGGATTCTTTTGACATGGGTCGTCTCCTTTTATTATCTGATTATATCATACATCCGTTCTAATGTCAAGCGGGGGCAGAGAATTTTGTGTGCTGCGTCCGGGAAAGGGGAGCCGGTGAAATCAGCCCTCCGGGGGCAGAGGAAGGTAAACCGTCACAGCACAGCCACCGCCGTCCGCATTGGCAATGACAAGCTTGCCGCCATGCCGTTCCACAATTTCATCACAGACGGCCAGGCCAATGCCACTGCCACGGGCTTTAGATGAGCCCTTATAGAATTTGGTCTTGATAAGGGGCAGCTCATCCTCTGGTACGCCGGGGCCGTAATCCCGGATGACAATGGCTACATAGCCCGCCTCTTCGCCGATGGCAGTGTCGATGCGCTTGCCAGAGCCACCGTGCTTGGCGGCGTTGTCCAGCAAATTGGAAAAGACCTGCCGCAGCCGCTCCGGGTCACCGGAGATGGGGGGGAACTCCTGCTGGCAGTCGGTGTGATTCAGCTGGATACCCTCCTTGCGGAAAAACTGACGGTAGGTGTACACAGCGTCTTCAAACTCCGCCTTGATATCCAGCTGCTCCACGTTCAGGGTAAAGCGGCCGTCCTGGATGCGGGAAAATTCCAGCAGCTCCTCCACCATGGTGGTGAGCCGCCGGGCCTCGCTGACGATGATGCGGAGCCCGCCTTGGACCTCCTCCGGCAGCTGATCCTCATAGTCCAGCAGGGTTTCGCCCCAGCCGTTGATGGCAGTGAGAGGGGTGCGCAGCTCATGGGAGACGGAGGCAATAAATTCCTGCTGGAGGGCGCTGTGCTGGCCAATCTGCCGGGACATATCATTGATGGCATCAGTCAGATCGCTGATCTCGTCATCATAGCGGCGGTTACTCTCAATTTGGATGCCGTAGCTGCCTCCGGCAATACGGCGGGTGATCTCTGTAATGCCGGATAAGGGATCCAAAATATTCCGCAGGAAGTACATATTCAGCAGCCAGTTCACTGCCATCAGCAGGGCGGCGATTCCCAGGGCAATCAGGGAGTACATGAGAATCTGCTGGTCCACGATGCGCAAAGAGGTTACTAACCGCATAATGCCCTTGACATCCCCGTTGACCACCACCGGCGTGGAGACAGCCATAATGTGTTCCCCGGTATTTGGGTCGTTGCCGATCCAGGCGGAGGTCTGGGTGGTGTTCAGGGCGGATTCAATATCGGAGGTACCAGGGGAACTGCCTGCGAAAAGGCCATAGGACGAGCGGTAAATCTGGCCGGAGGTGTCCAGAAATTGCAGCTCCAGCTTGTCCGAATCGGTGAAGCTGGCGATATAGTAGTTGACCATTTCCAGATAGTCGCTTTCGCTGGTGGCATAGGAGGCAAAGAAGTTGCTGGCAGATTCTGCCCGCTGCTCCATGCCGGAACGGGCAGAGTCGAAGAAATAGGTATTGATGAGCATATAGAAGATGATGACAATGAGTACCACCACTGCCAGAATCGTACCCAGCGTATTCACCAGCCACCGGCGGCGGATTCCCTTGTTGATAAAGTGGAGGGGGTTCATGGTAGGGCGGGAACGCTCCCGTGTCGTTTTGTCCCGGCGATCCTTTTCCCGGTGTCGGCGGTCTACCCGGATGATATCCGGGCCAGGGGGCGCGGTCTCCGGCGAGACGGGGGCGGCTCCGGTATTCTTTTCTTTTTTTCGGAACAAGGGCTAACGCCCCCTTTCAGCTGAGATAGCCAGGTCAGGCCGCCGTCACACATCCCATTTGTACCCGCAGCCCCAGACGGTGGTGATGCAGGAGGGGTTTTGGGGGTTATCCTCTATTTTCAGCCGCAGACGGCGGATGTTAACATCCACGACCTTCATGTCACCACAGTAGTTTTTGCCCCAGACACTGCTCAAAATTTCCTCTCTGGACAGGGCCTTGCCGGGATTATCCATGAAGAGCTGCACCAGGGCGCACTCTATTTGGGTCAGCCGGATGCGCTTGCCACCCTTTTCCAGGGTGCGGTTCCGGGCGTTGAGTCTGACGGTCGGGGCTGCGGCAGGCTCAGGCTCTCCCCCTCCTGTCCGGCGGTAGAGAGCGTCCACCCGGGCGGTGAGTTCGGCGGGGGAGAAGGGCTTGGTGACATAATCATCCGCCCCGTTCATCAGACCGGTGACCTTGTCCATCTCCTGGGTGCGGGCGGTGAGCATGATGATGCCAATGTTGGATCCGCTGGCCCGGATGCGGTGGCAGACCTCAAAGCCGTCAATGCCGGGCAGCATCAGATCCAGCAGGGCCACCTTCACATCGGGGTGCTGCTGAAGCAGCTCCAGCGCCTCTTCCCCGGTGGCAGCCTCCACTGTCTCATAGCCTGCCCGCTTCAGGTTGATGACCACAAAGCTGCGGATATTCTCCTCATCCTCCAAAACAAGTACTTTTCTCATATGGGTTCGCTCCGTTCCATTATCTTGTCATGTGATCTGTCCCGGCGGTCATCTGATCATCTGGCGGGAAACCGATTGTTGTATTCTGGCGGTTGTCACACGGACCAGTCGGTGCTGATGACGCTGAATCGCTCCGACACCCGGGCAGTGGTCATGCCGTCATACCAGTCACAGTCGAAAAACTCCACAGCATAAGTGACGTGGGTGGTGCTGTAAAAAGACTCCCGGTTACCCATAATGGCTCGCTTCTCCCGGTTGGAGCCGGTATTCTGATAGATTGCCATAAAGGGCTGCGGCTCGCTGCCGTTGTCGGGACAATAGTAGAACACAATGCCCCGCTCGATGGTAGATCCGGAAATGACGTCGCTGCGCTGAAGCGCCACGGAGCCTACCCAGTGGTCAGGGATTATGAAGTACCAGCCGTCAGTGGCATTATGGTAGGTGGTACACACCTGAACTGCTTCCCCGGAGAGGTCATACTGGTACCACTGGAGGAAGTAGAAGGACTCAGTGGAGTTGAGCCTGGCGGAGGAAACCAGCCTGACCGGTACGGGAACCTCCATGATGGAGTCGCTGTTGATGTCCTGTGGGTCGGCAATGGAGACAGCATAGCTGGGGCTGCAACCAGTTTCGGTGTCCAGGGTGATATTGGTCAGGCTGCTGTCCCGGACGGACAGAATATCGGTCAGCGTGTTGTTCTCCCCAGTGGGGCCGGTGAGGAAGAGCGCAGGGGAGTTGTCTGACAGATTGGAGTACTCCAGCTTGCTGATGGAGACCAGGGAGGCGGAAAGCGGGCAACTGTTCACCAACGTCAGCGCGGTGTCCTCCTCCGACCAGTTATAGTAATCTGCCTGGCTGATACCCTCATCTCCGGCAGCCAGCTGGAGTACCACCAGTTCATTTTGGCCGTCCTGATCCATGTCCTGCACCACGTACCGGCTGAAGGAGGCTATGTTCAGCAGGGCGTGGGCGGAGTTGTCCGCATCGGAATAGAGGTAGGGGGAACACACTGACAGGGCATAGACGCCGACAGTTATCTGCCAGCAGACAATGATCTCCTGAATGTCATCACCGTTCAAATCTCCATAGACCACAGAGCTGATGTCGCTGCCCTCTCCCGTGATGACAGAGACAATATTGTAGGAGCCGTCGGCGTTCTGCGTGAAGACGTATATCTTCAGTGAGCTGTCCTCACTAGAGG
Source organism: uncultured Oscillospiraceae bacterium (assembly GCA_964447925.1). GTDB lineage: Bacteria > Bacillota > Clostridia > Oscillospirales > Oscillospiraceae > CAYUUP01. The sequence continues at coordinate 7,734 of CAYUUP010000008.1, read as the reverse complement.
TGCTGCGGAAAAAGGCAATGGCCTCATCCTGCCCGTCGTTATTTAGATCTTGGAGCTGCACCGACTGGGTGTTTGCGCCAGAGAGGGGAGGGGCGTATTCCAGTCCGTTGTTCAGCAGCTCAGTCAGGTTGATTTGCAGATTTTCATAGTCAGAGGAGGCCTTTGGCAGGGCATACAGCGCGTCTCCCGTGGCCAGGCTACACCCGGAAAGGAGGGAGACAATGACCAGCAGCAGAGCAGCCAGCCTGATAGAGTGCGAATACTTCACCGGGTCACGTCCTTTCTCTCCAGGGGTTGATCCCCGTTTGACTGCAGGGGGCATGGCACAAGGCTGAATAGAAACGGCGGGCAGCAAAGCCACATACCCCAGCCTAAAATATAGTGTAACATAAAATCGCGGAAATGCCTATTGTTTTTTTGCTGCTTTTTATGAATTTTCTGTGTCGGAGTGAACTGTGTCAGGCTTTGGGATGTCCTTCAGGTGGGGGTGTTCCCCTGCCTTCAGATCTACCAGATGGGGCTTGATTTTGGAATACATGATCTTCTGCTCATGGTAAAGCCCGCTGTAGCCGGAGAGCATATAGGAGACGGCGCAGGCCAGGGCCATAAGACCAACGCCGGCCCCGCCGAATAGTTCGTAGCCCAGCAGAATGGAGGTCAGCGGGGCGTTGGTGACACCGCAGAAAACGGCCACCATCCCGACTGCCGCCCCAAAGCCCCCATCCAACCCCATCAGGGGGGAGACGGTACAGCCCAGGGTGGCTCCGATAAACAGGGTGGGAACGATTTCCCCCCCTTTGAAGCCCGCTGCCAGGGTCAGGGCGGTGAAGACCATTTTTAGGGCAAAGGCCGCAGGCTCCGTCTGGCCGGACAGGGCGGCGGTGATGGATTCCATGCCCGCGCCGTTGTAGTCGGTGCCGAAGATGAGGGTCAGCAGAACGATAACGGCACCGCCTGCGGTGACCCGGAGCCAGGGATTTGGGGTGAATCGGTCATAGAGCCGCCGGGCGCCCTCCATGGTGCGGCAGAAGAGATTGGCGGCTAGGGCGCACAGTACACCCAGCAGGGCAGCCTGCAGTAAGGTAAGCCCCCCCAGGCTGGGTACATCGGACAGGGCAAAGGCGGTCACCCCACCGCCCAAGGCCTGGGAAACCAGAGTGGCACAAAGAGCGCAGAGAACACAGGGAACCAGGGCGGCGTAATACATCACGCCGATACTTTCCGTCTCCATGGAGAAGACAGCGGCGGTCAGCGGGGTGCCAAAGAGGGCAGAGAAGCCCCCGGCCATGCCGCACATGGTGATAACCCGCTGATCCAGCTTGTCCAACCGGAGGGCCTTGCCCAAGAAGCTGCCCATGCAGCCTCCAATCTGGAGGGCAGCTCCCTCCCGCCCGGCGGAGCCGCCGGTGAGGTGGGTCATTATGGTACCCAGGAAGATCAGGGGGACTGTGCGGATACGCAGCGTCCGCCCCTCCCGGACGGAAGCCAGTACAAATTCTGTCCCCCGGTCATCCGCCATACCGGTGACATGGTAGGAGGCAACAATCGCGAGTCCGGCAATTGGCAGCAGAAATATCATCCAGCCGTGATCCTGGCGGAAAACAGTGGCCCAATCCAGAGCATGGTGGAAAGCTGCCCCAAGTACACCAGTGACGCCTCCCAGTAGCAGCGCCAGCAAAATCCACTTCAAAAAGGCGCCGCAGCACAGCTGTGCCACTTCCCAGCCTTCCCGCCAGTTTTTCCCGTCCATCGCTTTCACGTCTCCCATGTTCCCCCGCAGGCTTTTTGGAGAGAATACCCGCATTTTATCAGATTCCGAACAAACGCAATCTATAAAAAAGTGTACCATTCTTTCCCGGCGATGTCAACTCCCGCCAAACGGGAAATATGTCAGATATGGTAACAACAATACGTTGTCTGAAGCAGAGCATTATTTTGTTAAATAAAATTTGACAAACAGTGCCTCATGATATATAATCTTTAATTGCGGACGAAACCGAACAAAACAAATCAAAACAGTTCAAAACAAAAGGAGACTTGTCGCTATGAAGAACCTGAAACGCCTAATGGCATTGCTGCTGGCTGCAGCGCTGGTGTTTGCGCTGGCTGCCTGCGGCTCCAACTCTAACAGCAGCAGCGATACTGAGACTGAATCCGAGGAGAGCGAAATCCCGGAGACTGAGTCCGGTGGAACTGAGGAGGGTGGGGACGCAGATGTGCTGGCCGAGACTACCATCTACCTCTATGCCGCCGCCTCCATGCAGAATGCCTTTGAGGAGAAACTGATTGCGCTGTATAACGAAAGCCAGCCCAATGTCAAGGTTGTGGGCAGCTACGATTCCTCCGGTACCCTGCAGAGCCAAATTGAAGAGGCTAATGGCACAGGCATTGATATCTTCTTCTCCGCCGCGACCTCCAACGTCAGTGCCCTGGAGGAAGAGGGCCTGGTGGTTGAAGGTTCCCGCGTTGATCTGCTGGGCAATGCCCTGTGCCTGGTCACCTACAATGATTCCGGCACTGCCGTCACCGGCTGGGACAATATGGGTGATGCCGCTAGCATGGCCCTATGCGATGGCACCGTCCCTGTAGGCAAGTATACCCGCACCCTGCTGGTGAAGCTGGGACTGCTGGATGAGACGGACTCCCCGGCCGACTATACCACCGATGATGTCTCTGCCGCTCTGGGTGGGCTGGAAATCAACGAGTGCGCCAACGTGTCCGCCGCCACCGCCGCTGTGGCCGAACACTCCAACGAGATCGGCACCTGCTACTACACAGATTACTACAGCGTGAAGGATGACTTGACCATTATCGTTATGGACAAGGATGGCGAGTACACCGGCGAGATTACCTATCCTGTCTGCCAAATCACCAATGGTGAGGCTGACGAGGCTGAGCTGGCCGCCACTGAAGACTTCCTGGCTTTCCTCCAGACCGACGAGGCTCTGTCTGTCTTTGAGGAGTATTGCTTCATCGTCAGGTAATTGCGATTTTTGTAAGTATATGATAAAGTGAGCGGAGATGCCTGCTGCCCCTTTCCGGCGGCAGGCGTCTCCAGCTAGGATAATTCCACAGAAGAGAGGGGATGTAGGCATGAGCCAAATCATTTCCATCATTGCAAAATTTGACTGGAGTCCCTTCTGGATATCCTTCAAGACCGGGGTGGTGGCCACAGCCATCTGCTTTTTTCTGGGCATTTGGGCCGCCCGTCAGGTCATCAAACTGCCAACCAGGGTGAAGGCGTTGGTGGATGGCATTCTGACGCTGCCCATGATCCTGGCGCCCACGGTGGCGGGCTTCTTCCTGCTGCTGCTCTTTTCCCTGAAGCGGCCCGTCGGCTCCTTCCTCTATAATGAGCTGGGCATCAAGGTGGTGCAGACCTGGCTGGGCTGCATTATCGCCGCATCGGTCATCGCCTTCCCGCTGATGTACCGCAATGCCCGGGCGGCCTTTGAGCAGGTGGATGTCAACCTGATTTATGCTGCCCGCACCTTGGGCATGAATGAGATAAAGATCTTCTGGCGGGTGGTGATTCCAGCGGCGGGGCCGGGGGTGGCCTCCGGCACTGTGCTGACCTTTGCCCGGGCATTGGGAGAATATGGAGCTACCTCCATGTTGGCGGGAAATATCGCCGGCAAGACGGGTACCATCTCCCAGCGCATCGCCTATGTCATCAAGGACGGGGATTACCTGACGGCGGGTATTTGGTGCATCATCATGATGCTCGTTGCCTTGGTGGTGCTGACCCTGATGAATCTGGTGTCCAGCCGGGGGAATAAGTACATCCGCAGATGGTGAACGGGAAGTGTGCAGAGAAAAGAGGGGTGGCCTGTGTCTATTGAGCTGCAAGTAAAAAAGACCCTGGGGGACTTTACCTTGGATGTGTCTTTCGCGGCGGAGAATGAGGTCCTGGCACTGCTGGGGGACTCCGGCTGCGGCAAGAGTATGACCCTGCGGTGCATCGCCGGCATCGTGCGCCCAGACGAGGGCTTTATCCGCATCAACGGCACAACCGTCTTTGACAGCAGGAATAAGATTGACCTGAAGCCCCAGAAGCGCCGGGTGGGTTATCTCTTCCAGAATTACGCCCTCTTTCCTAATATGACGGTGGTGCAGAATATTCTCGCCGGCATGGAGCGGGAGAAGGGAAAGAGCAGAGTGGAGCGCCGTGCCGCCGTGGATGAATACATCCACCGCCTCCACCTTGACGGGCTGGAGAAGCATTATCCCTCCCAGCTCTCCGGCGGCCAGCAGCAGCGGGTGTCCTTGGCCCGCATTCTGGCCTCCAAGCCCGACCTGCTCCTGCTGGATGAGCCGTTCTCTGCTCTGGATGCCGCCCTGCGGTGGGAGATGGAACAGGTGGTGCGGGAAACTATCCAGGGCTTCCCCGGCACGACGCTGCTTGTGACCCACGATCGGGACGAGGCCTTCCGCCTGAGCAACCGTGTGGCGGTCTACCATCCGGGCGGTATTGACATGCTAGGGGAGCGGTGGGAGGTTTTCCATAATCCCGGCACTGTCACCGCAGCCCGGCTCACCGGCTGTAAAAATATTGCCGCTGTCCGAGCGAAGGGGGCGAGAGCCGCTGCCCCTGAATGGGGCATTACCCTGACTCTGCCGGAGGGCTGCGGCCCGGTGGATGCGGTGGGCATCCGCTCCCACGACATGGAGTGCGTCACACAGCCGGGGGAGAACACCTTCCCCTGCCAGGTTGTGCAGACCATCGCAGACAGCTTCAACTACATCCTGATGCTCCGGCCTCGGGAGGCGGGAGAGGACACAATACCCCTCCGGTGGGAGATCACACGGGAGCAGTACGCTGCTCTGCCAGAGCAGTGGTTTATCCGTCTGCCAAAGGAAAAGCTAATGCTGCTGCGTAAATAGCTTGGAAAACCAGGAGAAGGACTGCCATTGGGCAGCCCTTTTTCGCTTTTTAGAATTTTGGGAAAATAGTTGTTGTGTTTTTTCTTGTTTTGAGATATAATGACCAATGGAGATTTGAAAAAACTCACATAACTTACATACAGGAGGATCATGCCATGAGTTATTCCGCGCAAAACATCCGAAATGTCTGTCTGCTGGGACATGCCGGCAACGGCAAGACTACTCTGGCGGAGAGTATGCTGTGCCTGACCGGGGCCATCGACCGCATGGGCAAAACTGCCGATGGCAATACTGTCTGCGACTATGACCCGGAGGAGGTCCGCCGCCAGACCACCATCACCACGGCTATTGCGCCGGTGGAGTATCAGGGCAATAAGATTAACTTGCTGGACACCCCGGGCAACTTCGATTTCAACGGCGAGGTACGGGCAGCCCTCCAGGTTTGCGAGGCAGGTATTCTGGTCTGCTCTGCCAAAGGCGGTATGTCCGTGGGTACCGAGCGGGGCTGGAAGCTGCTGGAGGAGTACAGGCTTCCTCGGATGATCTATATTTCCAAGACTGATGAGGAGAACATCGACTTCACTGCGGCTTTGGCCGCTCTGCGGGAGAAGTTTGGAAAGGGCATCGCCCCGCTGATTATCCCCATCTGGGATTCTAATAAGGTAGTCACTGGCATCGTGGACGTACTGAACAAGCGGGCCTATACCTTTGAGAACGGCAAGCGGGTGGAGATCCCCATCCCCGATGACAAGACCGATGTGGTAGAGGAACAGTATGAGGCGCTGAAGGAGTCCGTGGCCGAAACCAGCGAGGAATTCATGGACAGGTATTTCGACGGTGAGGAGTTTACCTATGCCGAGATGGTGCAGGGCCTTCGGGCAGGCATCCAGGATCTCAGCGTGGTTCCCGTCTTCTGCGGATCCGCCATTGAAGGGCTGGGTACCATTGCCCTGATGAACGGCATAATCGACCTGCTGCCCCACCCCATTGAATCCGCGCCCCTGGCCGGCGTCGGTGATGACGGCCAGCCCAAGCAGTTTGCCATCGCCCCCGGTGCGGTTCCTGCCGCCTTTGTCTTTAAGACCATCGCTGACCAGTATGGCAAGTATTCCGTGGTCAAGGTGGTTTCTGGCAACATCACCCCGGATATGACTATGGTGAACGCCACCACCGGCAGCAGCGAGAAGCTGGGCCGTCTCTATACCATCCGGGGCAAGAAGACCGAGGAGGTCAAGGAGCTGACCTGCGGCGATATCGGCGCCATCGGCAAGATGGATAAGCTGAAGACCAACGACACCCTTTGTGACCCCCGGAATGTGGTGAAGCTGGATCCCATTGCCTTTGCGTCTCCTTGCTATTCCAAGGCCATCGCCCCCGTCAAGCGGGGACAGGAGGACAAGGTATCCAGCGGCTTAAGCCGTCTGAATGAGGAAGATCCCACCTTCACCGTCACCAACAATGCCGAGACTCATCAGGTGGTCATCAATGCTGCTGGTGACATCCAGATTGATGTGCTGGTGTCCAAGCTGAAGTCCCGCTTTGGTGTTGAGACCCAGTTGGACGCCCCCCGCGTGGCCTATCGGGAGAAGATTCGCAAGACCGTGGCCAAGCAGGGCAAGCATAAGAAGCAGACCGGCGGCTCCGGCCAGTATGGTGATGTGTGGATTCGCTTTGAGCCGGGCGAACAGCAGGAGCTGGAATTTGCCGAGGAGGTTGTAGGCGGCAAGGTACCCAAGAACTTCTTCCCGGCAGTGGAGAAGGGACTCCGGGAGGCCTGCGTTCATGGCGTACTGGCGGGCTATCCTGTGGTAAATCTCCGGGCTGTGCTGTATGATGGATCCTATCACCCGGTGGATTCCTCTGAAATCGCTTTCAAGACTGCTGCTCAGCTGGCTTACAAGGCCGCCCTGCCCGAGGCCAACCCCGTCCTGCTGGAGCCGGTGGGTACTCTCCAGGTGACGGTGCCGGATAGCTATATGGGCGATATCATCGGTGATCTGAATAAGCGCCGGGGCCGGGTCATGGGCATGAACCCGACCGGCGATGGTGACCAGGTTATTGAGGCGGAGGTTCCCATGGCGGAAATGACCTCCTATGCCATTGACCTCCGGGCCATGACCCAGAGCCGTGGCTCCTTCGTCTTTGAATTTGTCCGCTACGAGGAATGCCCCCCCAATGCCCAGGCAAAGGCCATTGAGGAGGCCAAGGCTCTGGCGGAGGCGTAAGGGACTCCAACCTCCATCCGAATTGGGAAATGACAAAGCCCCGGCAGGCAGCGGCCTGCCGGGGCTTTACTGCTCTGTATGGAGATTTTCCGGTAGCGGGACAGCCTGTTTTGCTGTGTCTCCGGGAAAATGCCCCTCTTCGCCAGCAAGCAAGATGTAAACTTTCTTGTGTGGCGGCAAAAAATTTGCTTTACCCCCTAGGCAAGCTGGCAAAAATGTATTAAAATAGGAGAGACACGGGCCGCATATCGGACCAGATTACAAATGAGGGGGATTTTACCCATGGATACACCCAAATATAAACGGGTTCTGCTGAAAATCAGCGGTGAGGCCCTGGCGGGGCACCAAAAGCGAGGTCTGGACTTCCAGGTCATCGGCAGGGTTTGCGATGCGATTAAAGCGTGCGTGGACGCCGGCGTGCAGGTGGGCGTGGTTGTCGGAGGCGGCAATTTCTGGAGGGGTGTCAAGGACGGCGGAGACAATATGGTTCGTGTCCGAGCCGACCACATGGGTATGCTGGCCACTACCATCAACAGCTTGGCCGTGGCAGACACATTGGAGCAAAAGGGCGTGGAGGTCCGGGTTCAGACCGCCATCGAGATGCGGGCTATTGCCGAACCCTATA
>CAYUUP010000007.1:0-31301 GCA_964447925.1 uncultured Oscillospiraceae bacterium | reverse complement strand
AATGATGCGGCCCTTCATGTCATCGTTGGGCAGGGGAACCACCGAAACGGTAGTTTCGGCCACGTGGTCGGCGGCGCAGCGCTGAATGGCCAGGGAGATGATTTCCCGTGCGTAGTTGTCCGCCTCGTCCTTATACTTGGCCTGGATATCCTTCAGCTTGACGGCCTCCTCATGGGTGACCTCGCTTTCCAGTTGTTCCACCATCCACTGCTTGGCTTCATCCGCCGTCAGGCCGGAGATCTGCTCCAGCAACTCCATCTGGCGGGCCTTCAGAGCCTCCACTTCAGACCGCACCCGGTCAACATCTTGCAGCTTGGACTGGAGCAATTCATTCTTTCTGTCCAGGGCGTTGTTTTTCTTATCCAGGTTTTCTTCCTTTTGCTGGAGCCGGTTATCCTGCCGCTGCAGTTCAGACCGGCGCTCCTTAACCTCCTTCTCATAGGAACTACGCTCACGGTGCAGTTCCTCCCGCTCACGGTGCAGGACTTCCCGACCCTCCATCAGGGCCTCCCGCTTCTTGCTTTCTGCCTCCTTGATTGCAGCATTCACCAGGCGGGTGGCCTCATCCTCAGCAGAGCCGATCTCCTTTTCCGCCGTCTTTTTTCGATAGGCCATGCCCAGCAGAAAAAAGACAACAGCACAGACCACCCCTGTAATCAGGGCTGCTATGACAATTTTAAACATATGTGTATTGTAAACCTCCTGTTCTTCTTATGGCGCCGATATGGCGCATATGACACGCAGGGCCAATTCCGGCATCCTTACCGGAAGGGGCCATACATCTTCAAAACAAACCATTCTATATTGTACAATTTTTCAGGTGTACTGTCAAGGAGTTTTCTCTTCCTTCGGTTTTGTTACAATGGTGCGTAATACCTACAAAGTTGATGCCGCTGCTTCAAAAAAAGTGCTTGACAGGGGTTTCCGGCTGTGCTATAATAATTCCCGCACAATAAAGAAGGTCCGCCCTCACCTGTCTGCTTTGCAGCCTGGTCAATAGCAGTCATTCCTGTCTGCTGCAATGAATATGCAGTGGGTGAAATGTCTGTGCGGACACTGTGCGGTGTCCATTTTTTATTCCTATTTTGGAGGTGTATCTGTCATTAGCGCCAAGGCTCATCAAATCAACGAGGAGATCCGTGACAAAGAGGTTCGCCTGATCGGAGCGGACGGCCAGCAACTGGGCATTATGTCCGCTCGAGAGGCCCAGCGCATGGCCGGAGAGGCCAACCTGGATCTGGTCAAGATCTCTCCCAAAGCTACCCCACCGGTCTGTAAGCTCATGGATTACGGCAAATACCGTTTTGAGCAGTCCAAGCGGGAGAAAGAGGCCAAAAAGAATCAGCACGTTGTGGAAATTAAAGAAGTCCGAATGTCTCCCGGCATTGATGTGGGGGATTTCAACGTCAAACTCCGCAGCGCGCAAAAGTTTTTGGGCGAGGGCAACCGCGTCAAGGTGACAGTGCGCTTTCGGGGCCGGGAGATGGCCCATACCGAAATTGGCCAGCAGTTGCTGTTGCGCTTTGCGGAGCAGTGCGGCCAAATTGCCAACATGGACAAATCCCCCAAGCTGGACGGACGCCACATGAGTATCTTTCTCTCCCCCAAAACACAGAAAGAGTTGAAGCAAAGCAAATAAACGCAGGGCCGGCACAGGCAGAACCCTCTTCCCCTGCCGGACTGAACTGAAAGGAGTTCTCCAATCATGGCAAAGCTGAAGACAAAGACCCACAGCGGCGCAAAGAAGCGTTTTCGCCTGACAAAGAGCGGCAAGGTGAAGCGTGCCCACGCCTATAAATCTCATCTGCTAAACGGTCACAGAAAGACCCCCAAGCGTAAGCGGAGCCTGCGTCAGGGTACCTATGCTGACGTGACCAACGAGGCCACTATCCGCAAGATGATCCCTTACAAATAATCTGAGATACGCTTTAATATAGGAGGCTTAGAGAAATGGCAAGAGTTAAGCGCGCTGTGATGAAGCGCAAGAGAAGAAACCGTACCCTGAAGCTGGCAAAGGGCTATTGGGGTTCCAAATCCAAGCACTTTAAGATGGCCAAAGAGGCCAATATGAAGTCTCTGAATTACGCCTATATTGGTCGTCGGCTGAAGAAGCGTGATTTCCGTCGGCTGTGGATCACACGCATCAGCGCCGGCTGCAAGGCTAACGGCATCAACTACTCCCGATTTATGTGTGGGCTGAAGCGTGCCGGCGTGGAGATTAACCGCAAGATGCTCTCCGAGATGGCCATCGCCGACAAGTCCGCTTTCACCCAGCTGGTGGAGCTGGCTAAGGCCCGCCTGTAATCCGGTTCTGTTAAGCAGAAAGCGCACCGACAACCGGTGCGCTTTCTGCTTTTTGATCTTGACGGGGAAGCCCATCCTTACAGTTTACTTCCGCCCGTGCAAACAGGAAAGCAGCGATGCCTCACTAGCTCGCTTCAGCTCATGCACTACCCGATCACCCCTGCTGTCCGCTCCCACCAGAGTGATCTCCGAAAAACCTGTGGCCGCCCGCAACGGCTCCAGCATATTTTCCGGTGAAGCATCCCTATGATAGATTTTCAGATAGGCGCAGCCGGGAAAGTCGATGGACTCATAGCTGAACAGCCGGAACCGCCCGTCCAACCCCTGCTCTTCCAGTGCTAGCCGAATGGCAGCTACCTTCTCTGTCTCATCCAGCACCAGCAGATAAGCCACGTCCACGTCAGGCGGCAGCGAGTGCCGGATATAGTTACGGTAGGGGGAGCCGCAGGTAGCATCATAGAGGGCTTGCTCCCCCGCTGTCATCTCCCCGTGGAACATGAGAACGGCGTTATCTGCCATCACCACCTGAAAACTCTCCGTCCCCAGCCCTTGCAAGGTGTCCCGCAAGCTGATGGTGTCATCGTGGGGCAGCTCCCGCTTGGCAAGGAATACGTGGCGCACCGGGTCATAGAGGGCGGCCCCATTCATCAAAATCACCGGGAGCTTAAGCTGAACATCTCCCAGCGCCTCCAGCATAGAGCCGGGGGTCAGCATGGTGATCAGGGACAGAGGAATGCCATCACCCAACAGATGGTTCAGACCCACCCGGCTGTAGTCCGACAGCCTGCCAGTAGTATGGGGCAGCATCCGATCCAGGTTAGCCAGGAAGAGGACATCCCGTTCCCTGCGCTGGGGCAGATGGACGGCATTCACCGCCATGCCCACCGCGATGCCCAGCAGAGTAGCGGCCAACTGGTTCACCACATAGACGGCGGGGCTTTCGGTGCCGGTATAGGTATATTTCATGGCAATGCACAGATAGATCACACAGGAGAAGACAGCGGCAGCACGTTGCCGGAACAGGACTGCCGCATACAGGGTGGCCACAATGCCCAGGGAGACTACCAGGGCATAGACTGCGCTCCCGGCGCCCATGGGTGCCAGGACATTCATCCAGAGCAGATAGACCACCATGCCGCAGGCTGCCCCTAGCAGGGTACCGGCCACCCGCTGGCCCGCGGCGGCCCAGGAGTTGGCCCGGTAAGGCTGGATGCAGAGCAGAGCGGCAATAGACGCCTGAAAGGGGACTGTATCCGCCCCTGACAGCGCATAGAGCAGCATACAGATCCCCACAGCCACAGCGGATTTTACCATCCGCTGGCCCACACCAGGGAAATGGATACGGTTCACAGGAATCACCTTGCACTTCAGATCAGATTCCCACCACCTCGGTGATGGGGATTATTATGTTTGCCTGCATGATACCACCTGCCGCCCTTCCTTTACAACCGTAAAAACGCACAAAATCAAAGCAAGGATATCCTTCCTGCCGGGAAGAGCTATATCAGGAAACGCTTTTATTCTGTATATGGGCGTTCTATTTTGGCAAGCCATAGTATTTTTTGTGCCTTCGACCCGTTCATCAATTTATAGCTCTCCTGCTGGGGTGCGGCTCACAGCCCCAACCCATAGCACCGGTTCGCATTGTCGAAAAATACCGCCTGATGGTACTTTTCAGGGATCAGTTCTCCCACAAAGCGGATGGAGTCTGCAAGATCGGCGCCCGGAAAATCAGAGCCAAACAGGAAGCGATCCCACGCGCCGGTGTAGGCGATCCAGCCAGAGAGCATCTGCATATATGCCCGATTTTCTGCCATATAGCAGTCCAGATCAATGCCCCACTCCAGCAGTCCGGAGAGATCTGCTGCCACATTGTGGTTTTTTTCCACCACTGCCGCCGCCTCCGCCAAAAAGGGGTTGCCATAGTGGCACATAACGAACTGTACCCGGGGAAAATCCACCGCCAGGTCATCCAGCACCATGGGATGGCAGTATTTCAACTTTGCGCCCGCAAAGGCGGTTTGCCCGGTGTGAACGGCCACCGGCATATGATACTGCTCCGCCAGCTCATAGAGCGGGGTAAATTCCGGATCGGTGATCCATGCCTTCTGATAACCGGGATAGAGCTTCAGCCCCACGCAGCCGGGGGAACGGAAGGCCGCTTCTACCTGCTCCACACATTTCCGGGTAATATCCCCCTCCACACCGAAGCAATAGTGAAAGCCTTCACTGGGGAAATAGCCCGGCTCCATGCCGTGATTCCCCATGACCACGCCGTGAACCACCCCTGCCGCTTGGAACCGCTGACGGATATCCTCCAAGGCGGCCCCGCAGAAGGGGCGCGGCGCCTCTCCTGGCTGAGGGCGTTCTGGCGGGAACATATGCAGATGGGCGTCAATAATACGCAAGGACAGCGCCTCCCTTTTTTATGTATGTGTGTCCCAAATTGGGATTACATTATATTCTACCATTTTTGTTCCATCAAAACAAGAGGGCGTGCTTCCTCTGCGAGAATGAGGGCGAAATAGTTGCAAATCTCCCGCCATCGTGTTACAATAAAGCCATCACCCCATTGGGCAACCAAAGAAAGGAACCTGCACTATGACAACATTTCCCCAGATGCCCTATCACCGCCCCGACCCGGAGGCTCTTAAGTCCCAATTATCCGGCCTGACCCAGCGGCTCCGCCAGGCAGCCAGCTATGAAGAGGCCAAGGCCGTCTTTCTGGAGCAGGAGGCACTGAACCGCGAATTCAGTTCCCAGGCTACTCTGGCCAGCATCCGTCACAGCATCGACACCCGGGATACCTTTTACGACGGGGAGGAGAGATTCTGGAACGCCGCCCTGCCGGAATTGGAGGAGTACCAGCAGGCCTGGACCGTAGCCATGCTGGAATCCCCCTTCCGGTCTGACTTTTCCGCAGAGTACGGTGACCTGATGTTTGTGGACGCCGAGATCCAGCTAAAAACCTTCTCCCCGGAGATCATCCCTGACCTCCAGCAGGAAAATGATTTGATGCAGGAATATCGGAAGCTCATCGCTTCTGCTCAGATTTCCTTCGAGGGCGGGGTCTATACTCTCTCTCAGCTGACGCCTTTCAAATCCGACCCCGATGACACCCGCCGCTTGGCGGCCTGGAATGCAGAGGGACAATGGTACAAGGAACACCAGCCGGAGCTGGATCGTATCTATGACCAGCTGGTTCACCTGCGGGACGGCATGGGCCGAAAGCTGGGCTATGAGGGCTACACCACCCTGGGCTATTACCGTATGGGCCGCGACTGCTATACCAAAGCCGATGTGGAGAAATTCCGGAGCGCCGTGGTGAAATATCTGGTTCCCGTGGCGGATAAAATCTACCATCGTCAGGCGGAGCGGCTGGGGATGGAATACCCCTTGAGCTTCGCCGATGCCGCTTTGGAATTCCGTTCCGGCAACCCCCGTCCTCAGGGCGGACCCGAGGACATTCTGGCTGCGGGAAAGGATTTCTATGACGAGTTGTCCCCGGAAACCTCCGTATTTTTCAACACCATGCTGGAGGGCAAACTGCTGGACGTTCTCTCCACCGAAGGCAAGGCTGGGGGAGGCTACTGCACCTCCATCGCCTCCTATGAAGTTCCCTTCATCTTTGCCAACTTCAACGGCACCCAGGGGGATGTGGAGGTAGTCACCCACGAGGCAGGCCACGCCTTTGCCTACTGGATGAACCGCCAGCGGATCCCCAGTTCCTACGCCTGGCCCACCATGGAGGCCTGCGAGGTACACTCCATGTCCATGGAGTTTATGGCTTGGCCCTGGGCAGAGCGCTTTTTCGGCCCAGATGCCCGAAAATTCCGCTATAGCCATCTGTCCGCTGCCCTGACCTTTATCCCTTATGGAACCATGGTGGATCACTTCCAGCATGAGGTATATGCCCGGCCGGATATGACCCCTGCGGAGCGTCACCAGACCTGGAAGAGACTGCTGGGCATCTATATGCCCTGGATGCGGCTGGACGGCGCGATCCCCTTTTACAGCCAGGGCGAGGGCTGGCAGCGCCAGCAGCATATCTACCTGAACCCGTTCTACTATATCGACTACTGCCTTGCCCAGACGGTGTCGCTGGAATTTTGGGCCATGCTGCAAAAGGATCAGAAACTGGCATGGGAGAAGTATATGGCTTACACCGTCCAAGGCGGCAGCTGCACCTTCACACAGCTGTTGGAAAATGCCGGGCTGGACAGTCCCTTTGACGAAAACTGTCTCCGGCAGGTGTGCCAAGCCGCCAACCAGTGGCTGGACAGCTACGATTTGACGGGAGTAAGCTGAAATGTTTGGCGGAAAGAAGCGGCAGAAGAAGCTGGATCAGTTTACTAAGGGGGCAGACGGAGCTTATGCCTACACCGGCAGGCATTATGTTTACTGTGGAGAGCGCCCCTGGAAACAGACCCGACTGATCTGGCTGGGACTGGCCCTGCTGACGATGGTTCCCACTCTTGTTATGGGTATGCTTCCTGTACCTGGCCTGTCCTACACCGGATATATGCTGCTGCCGTATGTGGCGGCGCTGCTGCTGTCCATCTGGCTGGTCTATGGCGTGGCCCGGCTCTTCTTCTGGCAGTTGCCCCTGCGCACTTATGTGTATCAGGAAACTGTGCGGCAGTTCCCCGGTCGGGGATATCCCGTCGCTGTCTGCGCCGCAATTTCCGCTGTGGGTGAAGTGGTTTTTCTCATTATCAACGGCCATGACTCCCTCCTGATGGGTATGTGCTACATTCTGGCGGAGCTGATTTCAGCAGCTGCCGCTGTTGTCCTTTGCCGACTCGTGAAGGGGACGGTCTGGGAGGAGAAATGATACATTTAGCGGAAGGCCGCCTAATGAAAAGTTCTGTCCCGCCCGATGTCAAAAGGGGTTGCCTCACTTGTTGTGAGACAACCCCTTCCTTTTTACAGGGGACTGTCAGCCCTTCCGATTCTGATATAGCACCCGCATGGAGTTTAGGATGCACAGCATAGCCACACCGGTGTCGGCAAAGACGGCCGCCCACATATTGGCGTAGCCCAGATAGCCCACCAGGATGACAGCAATCTTCACCACCAGAGCAAATATCACATTTTGCCGGGCGATGGACATGGCCTGCCGGGCGATGGAAATAGCCTTTGGCACAGCGGAGAGCCGGGAGGTCAGGAAAACCACATCGGCGGCCTCCAGGGCAGCGTCCGCACCGCTGCCCATAGCGCAGCCCACGTCGGCTCCAGCCAGCACCGGGGCATCATTGATGCCGTCACCGATGAACATAACGCTGCCGTATTCCTGCCGGAGGCGCTGCATGGTTTCCACTTTCTGATGAGGCAGCAGTCCAGACATGACTTTCCGGACGCCCACCTCCTTGGCCACAGCCCCGGCACTGGCGGCATTGTCGCCGGTGAGAATGGCGGTTTCCAGGCCCATGCTGCGGATGGACTGGATGGCGGCTGGGGAATCCTCCTTGATGCGGTCGGAGATCACAAGCCGACCCAGATAGACATCCTGACGGGCCACCAGCACCTGCGCGCCGGGACAGCTCTCCAGAGCGGGCAGGGCCACGCCGCGGGACTCCAGCAGGGCTGCGCTGCCGCAGAGCAGATCGTCCGCCTCAATGCCTAATCCGGCGTGTTCGGTGACAACCCGGGGCGGATCAAGCTCCAGCCCCTGCGCTCTGGCGGCGGCCAGCACAGAGAGGGCGATGGGATGGGTGGATGAGAGTTCGCACCGCCCGGCAGCAGTCAGCAGCTCAGCCAGGGAGACACCCTCCGCCGGTTCTGCCCGCTCCAGCTGGAAGGTGCCGGCGGTAATGGTGCCGGTTTTGTCCATGACCACCAGTTTAACCCGCTCCAGCGCCTCCATAGCGCTGCCACCCTTAAAAAGAATATTGGCGCGGGAGGCAGCTCCAATACCGGAGAAGAAGGCCAGAGGCACACTGAGTACCAGCGCGCAGGGGCAGGAGATGACCAGAAATGTCAAGGCGGTCTTAATCCAATAGATCCAGTCCCAGGTGATAAGGGAGGGGACGATGGCAGTGAGGATGGCCAGGGCCACCACGATGGGGGTGTATACTCGTGAAAACCGGGTAATATAGCGCTCTATCTGGGGCTTAGCGGCGGCGGCGGACTCCACCGATTCCATGATCCGGGTCACCATGGACTGGGCCAGGGGCTGCTCCACCCGCATATGCAGCACACCAGTGAGATTGACGCAGCCGGAGATCAGCTGGTCGCCGGGAGCCACCGCTACGGGTATCGGCTCGCCAGTGATGGCGGCGGTGTCCAACTGGCTCTCGCCCTCCTCAACCGTGCCATCCAGCGGGATGCGGTCACCGGGACGGATCAGAAGCCGATCGCCAGGGAGGGCGTCCTCAGCAGGGATAACGGAAACAGCTTCGCCCCGGATAAGATTTACCACCTCGGGCCGCAGATCCAGGGCATCCATGATGTTGCTCCGGCTCCGGGCTACCGCCCGGTCCTCAAAATACTCGCCAATGCGGTAAAATAGCATAACGGCCAGCGCTTCGGGATAATCGCCGATGGCAAAGGCCCCCAGCGTGGCGATGGACATAAGGAAATTCTCATCAAAAATCTGGCCATGGCCAATGTTTTTGACTGCCTTCAGCAGCACCTGCCCCCCCAGCAGCAGATAGCCGACAATATAGATAGCCAGGGCAGCTGGGTGAACGCCCAGAGGGGCGATGGCGGGCAATACAATTTCCAGTATCTTACCCAGGACAAAAAGGACAGCCCCCGCAGCAATCAGCAGGAGGGGATGGCCGGCTTCCTCCTCCTGAACAGGCCGGGCGTGGCCCACCTGAGGAACCAGTTCTACCTCAGACTCGATGGCGGCACAGACGGCCTGTATCTGTGGCAGTAGGGTATCTGCGTCCCTGGCCCGTACCCGGAGCTGCTTGGTGGAGAAGGTCAGGGTTGCCTCCTCTACCCCCTCCAGCTTATTGATGGCAGCCTCCATCTTGGCGGCACAGTTGGCGCAGTCCAGATTACTCACAATGTAGATGTGCAGGTCTTTGCCGCCGGACAGGGGGCGGGACTCCTCCTCGTGGTCGTGGTGGTGATCATGTCCGCAGCCACAGGTGTCATGATCATGGTGGTTGTGACCTTCGGTGTGACTATGGTCGTGGCCGCAGCCGCTCTCCGCATGGCTGTGGTGGTGGCTATGGCCGTGGGCCTCATTATGGTGGCCCGCTGGGGTATCGTTATCGTGACGATCATCGTGGTCGCAGCAGTCACTATGGTGGCGGTGTTCCTCTTTGTGATGCTGGTGCAGCTCCGGTTCCTCCTCGTCAACGGCAGTGGTACGGGTCAGGCTCTTTTCCACAAAGACGTCCTCCTTTACGTGTAAGATAGAGTGGGTATGGCCCAGTATTGAACATATGAATGAATGTTCAATTATTATAGTCCTATCATACACCTGATGCCCTATGCTGTCAAGAGGGAACTTGTCAAAACTTGAAACTGTCACTATGATGTAACAGGTATGACACAAAGCCGCCGCGAGCGCAGCGGTTGGCGCATACCTTATCATCATGTGACATTTTTTCGGTTTGACGGAAAGCAGCTTTTCTCACGAGAGGATTCGTGGTATAATGCAGGCAGACCCGTGACGGCACCGGTAATGAGGCGATATGTTCTGCTTCTCTGGAAGCATCGCCATAACCGAGAACAGTGCTGCACCACAGAGTGGCCGGAAAGGAGGAAAGCAAATGTCTCTGCAACTTACCGATCCCGTTTCCGCCCTGCCCGGCATCGGCCCTGTCCGCGCCAAACAGCTGGGGAAGCTGGGCATCACCAGCATTGAGCAGCTGCTCCACTGGTTCCCCCGGGACTACGAGGATCGGCGGCAGTCCTGCTCTATTCGAGAGGCCCCCCTAGGGGAACCGGTATGTATCACTGCCATAATTGCGGAAACGCCAAAAACATCCTTCATCCGTAAGGGTATGGAGCTGACTCGGGTACGGGCGGTGGATGAGAGCAGCGCTATGACACTGACCTTCTTTAACCAGAGTTACGTCCGCACCGCCTTAAAGCCGGGAGAGAGTTATGTCTTCTTCGGCAAGGCAGAGCAGTCCGGTCGGAACAGGGTCATGACCAATCCTGAATTTGAGCCTGCGGGCAAAACCCGCTTTACTGGCCGCATCATGCCCGTCTACCCCCTGACGGCGGGTATTTCCAACCGACTGCTGGCGGGTGCAGTGCTGCGGGGATTAGAGGACTGCCTGGATCAAATCGAAGATATCCTTCCAGCGGAGCTGCGGCAAAAGCATAGCCTTTCTTCGGCTCAGTACGCCTGGCAGACCATCCACTTTCCCCCCAGCTGGGAGGAACTGGAGGTAGCCCGGCGGCGGCTGATCTTCGAGGAGCTTTTTCTGCTGTCCGCCGGGCTGACCATGCTCCGGAAGCGGCGGCAGGCAGGCAGCGGTCAAATCGTCACCCCCCGACCAATGGAGTCCTTCTGTAAAAAACTGCCCTTCCCCCTGACGGCAGATCAGCACCGCTCTATCCAAGAGGCCATGTCGGACATGGGCTCTGGCCGGGCTATGAACCGGCTGCTTCAAGGAGATGTCGGATCCGGCAAGACCATGGTGGCAGCGGCCTGCATCTGGCTGGCGGCAGAGAGTGGGCTTCAATCCGCCCTAATGGCCCCCACCGAGCTGCTCGCTCAGCAGCATTATCACACTTTGGCCCCCCTCCTGGCCACTTTGGGGTTGGATACCGTCCTACTCACCGGCTCCCAGAAGGGTAAGGCCCGGCAGCAGGCCCAGTCTAAGCTCAAAAACGGTGCGGCAAGGCTGGCCATTGGCACCCACGCCCTGCTGACCCAAGGGGAATTCCAGTCCCTTGGGCTGGTGATTACCGATGAGCAGCACCGATTCGGCGTAGCCCAGCGCTCCGCCCTGGCAGCCAAGGCCGGAGAGGCACCACCCCATGTCCTGGTGATGTCTGCCACACCCATTCCCCGGACACTGGCCCTCATTGTCTACGGTGATCTGGATATCTCCGTCCTGCGGGAGAAGCCCCCAGGGCGCCAGGAGGTAGATACCTTTCTGGTCCACACCGACAAACGGCAGCGGCTTTACGCCTTTATCGAGGGACAGATAGCCGCAGGCCATCAGGCCTATGTAGTTTGTCCAGCGGTGGAGGACTCTTCCTCTGGTCAGGACTACGAGGGAGCCGTCTCCTATGCGGAAACTCTGCGGCAGGTCTTTCCCCACCGGCGAATTGGGCTGATTCATGGCCGGCTGAAGCCAAAAGAGAAGGAGGGGGTCATGGCGGACTTCTCCGCTGGGACGCTGGACATTCTGGTGAGTACCACCGTCATCGAAGTGGGAGTCGATGTTCCGAACGCCACCCTGATGGTAGTGGAGAACGCCGACCGCTTTGGCCTGTCTCAGCTCCATCAGCTCCGGGGCCGGGTGGGCCGCAGCGGACTAAAATCCTACTGCGTACTGGTATCTGATGCGGAAAGGCCGGAGACGCGACAGCGGCTCCGCGCCCTGTGTGCCACAAACGACGGTTTTCAGATTGCGGAGGAGGATCTGCGGCTCCGAGGGCCGGGAGACTTCTTCGGCCAGCGGCAGTCCGGTCTGCCCCAGCTTCAGGTGGCCGATCTGGCAGAGGATACCCGGGTGCTGTATGAAGCCCAAGCTGCTGCCCGGGAGCTGCTGGAAGCCGACCCGGAACTGTGCCGCCCAGAACATGCCCTCCTGCGGGCGGGCGTTACCCGGCTCTTTCAGGACAACCCGGACAGCTTCAATTAGCCCTCTCCCAAAGCCTGACATTGTCCTGCCAATCGCAGGCAGGGTGAATTTCGAGTCCTTCTAAATTGAACCTTGAATTTTATTCAGTTTCGTGGTATACTCTATTCAAGTAAGCTCTTTCCCGGAGACAGCACTGTCTCAGCAAGGGCCGCTGGATATACTTTGAAGGAGAGTTTTATGATGAGAAAGACATTCTTCATCCTGCTCGCGTTCCTTTTTGTGTTTGGACTGATGGGTTGCAGTTCCATCATGCCCGCTCTGGATACCGTCTCAAACGACAGGGAGGACAATTCCGCCACAGACAGCGACAGTTCCGGCGCGGCCCAGGACAATTCCACCGATGCAACTCTGGTCTATCCTGAGGATGGCTTTGCCTACAGCTATGGCTATGGTGACACCCTGTGTACCACCTGGTTTACCTGGCGGGTCAACAGCGCTTACATCTGCTCCACCTTTGGGGCATATACCCCGGCGGATGGAAATGTTCTCCTGGTAGCCGATGTGACGATACACAACACCTGGTCTACCAGCCTGGAGATGTATGATATCGACTTCCAGGCCCAATGGGATAACGACAGCGACGATGCTTACTGTTATCCCATCACCTGGGACCCAGTGAATGAGACGGATTTAGAGACTGCCAGCGATGAACAGCTCCCATCCACCTATGATCTGGCCATTGATGAAGAGGTCACCGGCCTGCTGATATATGAGGTGCCGGCGGGCTTTACGGATTTCTGCATCGCCAGTCAGGAGTCCTTCGCAGGCGGCAGCACCGGCGATTGCTTCTTTGTCTACTTCACCGCCGAAAACCGCATCGTCACTGCCGCCTGATACTTTTACACAGATATTAAAAAGGGGCTTCCTTATGAAAAGGCAGCCCCCTTTTTCATTCCTCAAACATCTCCCGCACGACCTCTAAAAAGAGCCTGGCAGCGGGATTTGGCAGGTTCCTCCGCCAGGCCACCACATAGGTGCGGATGGCGTCCTCGCCGGAGATCGGTAAAAAGACCGCGCTTTCGGAATAGAAAACCCGGCTCAGTGCTTGAGGGATCACGGATATCCCCATGCCGGCCCCCACCAGCAGCACAGCCGCCTCCGCCCGGTCGCACTTGCACACCACATTCGGACTATATCCCCGGGCAGCACACACCGCCATGATCTGGTTATAGAGGGCAGGGCCGTCCGTCTCAGAGGGGATGATGAACCGCTCCTCCCGGAGCTTTGTGAAATCCAACGGCTCCCCGGCCAGGGGATGGGACGCTGGAAGGGCTACACACAGCGGATCGGTGTGTGTGATGATGCGTTGGAAGCTGTCCCCCTCCGGCACCATCTCCTGAACAGCGAAGTGAATGTCATATCTCGCCTCGTGCATCGCCAGCCCCTGGCTGCGACCGGAGGTAAAGGATAGATCCACCAGAATATTGGGGTACCGTGCAGAAAAAGCGGCCATGCACCGGGATAGAACGGCGCTGGAGGTGGTCAGGGCAGAAATGGAGAGGCTGCCCGTCTCACCGTGTTCCATCTGCCGGATATGGACGGCGGTATTCTCCGCCAGTGTCACAATTTCAATGGCGCGGGGCAGCAGCTCCCGTCCAGCGTCGGTGATGACCACTCCCTTCCGGGAGCGAAGGAACAGGGACGCATCCAATTGCTTCTCCAATTCCCCTATGCCGTGGCTGATGGAGGGCTGCGAGATGCCGCACCGCCGGGCCGCCTCTGAAAAGTTTAGAGTTTGAGCCACAGCGATGAAATATTTCAGCTGGCTGATATCCATAGTCATTTCTCCTCTGTTTGATTTCTCTGCCGCCGTCTGCGGTCAGCAGTCCTGCCCGCCAGGAAGTCCAATATCCTTCAAGCAGATCTCACCAGGTTGGTTCATTTCCCTGGAAAACCAGAACCGCACTCCCGCTTCTCAAATACCCGGACGGACTTCCAGGCAATCGGCTGCGCAATCACTTCATTCAAACCTGTTTTCCGCTCCAGCTGTGTTCAGAAATCTCATAAAAGCCGCCTGGCCCGCTTCATCCCGGCCAAAGACGCCGCAATGAGTCAGCACCTGGGCAAAAACCCGGCCCACCTCCTGTTGGAGGATGTCCTCGGCATTCTCGGGTGTGAAATCATACCTCTCCCGCAGCTCCGCCAGCCACGGGGCGT
Organism: uncultured Oscillospiraceae bacterium; assembly: GCA_964447925.1. Classification (GTDB taxonomy): domain Bacteria; phylum Bacillota; class Clostridia; order Oscillospirales; family Oscillospiraceae; genus CAYUUP01. Next base: position 17,055 of record CAYUUP010000007.1, on the reverse strand, counting down.
GCTTGGAGAGGGCCTCATCTCCAGTGATATCACGGCGAGTCAGGGCTGCCTCCCTCAGTCCTGCCAGCTCCGTTTTTAGCCGGGCCGGGAGGACCGCTAGCCCCATGACCTCGATAAGGCCGATGTTCTCCTTCTTGATATGGTGCAGTTCCGCATGGGGGTGATAAAGCCCCAGGGGGTGTTCCTCCGTGGTCAGGTTGTTCCGCAGCACCAGATCCAATTCATAGTCCTCCCCCCGCCGCCGGGCAATGGGAGTGATCGTATTATGGGGGACACCCTCCGTCTCCGCAAAAATCCGGACACTCCTATCAGAGTAGCCCCGCCAGGCGTCTAGGATTTCTCCCGCCAACTCCACCAGCCGGTTGGGTGCAGGGCCGGTCAGTCGAATTACGCTCATGGGCCAGCGGACGATGCCCGCCCTCACATCGGCATACCCCCGGAACCGGAGCGGCGTCTCCACCGGGGCCCTTTCCATTGGGAAGGTATGCCGCCCGCCCTGGAAATGCTCATGGCTCAGAATGCTGCCTCCCACAATGGGCAAATCGGCGTTACTGCCCACAGTGTAATGGGGAAATTGGCGTATAAACTCCAGCAGCAGGCCCAAGACCCGCCGGTTGATAATCATGGGGCTGTGATACCTGCTCAGTACGATACAGTGTTCGTTATAGTAGACATAGGGACTGTATTGGAGATACCACAGCTCGCCCTGCAATTCCAGGGGGATCAGCCGGTGATTCTGCCGGGCAGCATGATTCATATGTCCAGGGTAGCCCTCGTTTTCCATACACAGCAGACACTTGGGGTAGCCCCGCTGGGGGGCATTCCGGGCGGCAGCAATAGCCCTGGGGTCTTTTTCCGGCTTGGAGAGATTGATGCTGATCTCCAGCTCCCCGTAATCCGTCTCTGCTGTCCAGTGCAGATCCTTCCTGATCCTGTCCCGGCGGATGTAGTTGGTATCCTGGCTGAAGCCATAGAACCAGTCAGTGGCTTTCACCGGGGACTTCTCATAGAGTGCCCAAAACCGCTGTTGGACGGTGGAGGGGAAGGGGGTAATCGCTCCCATCAGCTTGGTGTCGAAAAGATCCTTCGCCGTAATATTGTCGGCACAAAGTCCCCGGGCAACGGCATCCGCCAGCAGCCCCTCTAAAATCTCCTCCAGCGGCAAGGCGGGGGGCTCCTGGGGTGGGGCGTACTCCTCCAGCCCCATCACCTCCAGCAGACGGTTGGCGGCAAAGACCTCCTCACCCTCCGCCAGCAGGCCGTGTTCCCGGCCATAGCGCACCAGCGCCGCAATATAGCTGTCAGCAGTCATAGCTCAAGCCTCCCCCACAAATCTGGCCCCGTCAGGCGAAATGGTCAGCACATGGCAGGCCCCGGGCCCCAGCAGGGCCTCCATGCCCGCCTGGAACTTCGGCAGGATATCCAGCGGAACAAGAGCCTGCACCGTCCCGGCAAAGCCCCCGCCATGCACCCGGCAGGCACCCCGTCCCGCCAGCAGGCGGCGGCACAAAGCCAGCGTCAGCGCCATCTCCTGATGGGCGGCGGCATTGGGCAGAGAAACATTTTGCAGATAGACCCAGCTGCTCTCCCCGGACTCGTTCATCAGTGCCAGGAAGCGGTCAAAGTCCCCCCGCCGCAGGGCCTCCGCCTCCCAATCCGCCCGGCGGTTTTCGTCAAAGAAATGCATGGCCCGGAGGATGGCCCGATCACCTACCGTTTCCCGGAGCCGGGGCAGGGCGGAATAAAACGCCGCCTCGTCCACCTGCCGGAGAACCTGGCAGCCAAAGTAGTCGGCTACCGCCCCCATCTCGCCGGGAATATCGGCATAGGCATTCGTCAGCCCGGCATGACTGGCCCCGCTATCCAAAATACACAGGGCGTGGCCTGCCTGGGAGAAGTCGAAGTCAAGCCGTTCCACCACCGGGGCCTCAGGGTCACAAAAGTCGATGGCCACCATGCCGCCCACAGCACAGGCCATCTGATCCATCAGGCCGCTGGGCTTGCCGAAATACTCATTCTCTGCCTGCTGGCCGATTTTTGCCAGCTCCTGCCGAGACAGCGCCCCACCGGCAAAGAGGTGGTTAAAGGCCGCCGCCACCAGTACCTCGAAGGAGGCGGAGCTGGACAGTCCGGATCCGGGCAGCACATTGGAGTGTACCTCCATGGTGAGTCCCCTGAGGGTATAACCCCGCTGCGCAAAAGCAGCGGCCACTCCCCGTACCAGGGCGGCGGTAGTTTCCCGCTCATCCTCATGGGGGCGCAGATCATGGATGGCCATCTCCACCGGGGCATAGCCCTGGGAGTGTACCCGGATGACCTCTCCGCCCACCTGTGTCACCCGGGCGGTGGATTCTAGATTGACGGAAGCCGCCAGCACCCGACCATGCTGGTGATCTGTGTGATTGCCTCCCAGCTCGGTGCGGCCGGGCGCAGAAAATAACAGTGACATTCAAGCTACGCTCCTCTCTTATTTTTCATGCGGCGTACTATCCACTGGAAACAGACAGGTTGCCATCCGCTCATGGTGCGTCCTCTCTCCCTCGTTTTTCCAGACAGATCATCAGCACCGCCACATCCGCCGGGGACACCCCCGAGATGCGGCTGGCCTGCCCCAGGTTCACTGGCCGGATCTGCCCCAGCTTTTGCCTGGCCTCCAGCCGCAGCCCCTGGATACCGTCATAATCCATATCCGGCGGGAGGGTCTTTCCCTCCATGCGGCGGAATTCCTCTACCTGCCTGGCCTGACGCCGGATATAACCATCGTACTTGATCTGTATTTCCACCTGCTCTGTCACGGCAGGGGACAGGGCCGGTCGGGTCGGGTCGGCAGGAGCCAGATCGTCATAACTGATTTTGGGCCGCCGCAGCAATTCCGCCAGGCGGACACCGCTCTTTGCCGGGGCTTCCCCCCGCTCCGCCAGCAGGCTATCCAGCTCTGGTCCCGCCGCCGCGCCGGTACATTCTAGCCGGGCCTTCTCCTGTTCCACGGCAGCGTATTTTTCCTGCACTGCCTGATAGCGTTCCTGACTGATGAGTCCCAGCTCATAGCCCACAGGCGTCAGCCGGAGGTCGGCGTTGTCCTGTCGGTGGAGCAGCCGATATTCCGTCCGGGAAGTCATCATACGGTATGGTTCGCTCGTACCCTTTGTCACCAGATCATCAATGAGAACTCCGATATAGCCCTGATCCCGCCGCAAGATCAGGGGCGGCCGGCCCAACAGCTTCAGTGCGGCATTGACCCCCGCTACAAATCCCTGGGCTGCCGCCTCCTCATAGCCGGAGGAGCCGTTGAACTGCCCCGCGCCATAGAGTCCCGGAACCTTCTTGCACTCCATTGTAGGCAGCAGCTCTGTGGGGTCGATGCAGTCATACTCGATTGCGTAAGCCGAACGGGTCATCTCCGCGTGTTCCAGCCCCGGAATGGTATGGAGCATCGCCACCTGCACATCCTCCGGCATAGAGGAGGAGAAGCCCTGCAGGTATAATTCCTGTGTCTCCAACCCCATTGGCTCCAGGAAGAGCTGGTGCCGGGGCTTATCGGCAAAGCGCACCACCTTGTCCTCGATGGAGGGGCAGTATCTCGGCCCTACCCCTCGGATGTCCCCAGAAAACAAGGGGGATCGGTGGAGATTCGCACGAATAATGTCGTGCGTGCGCGCATTGGTATAGGTCAGGTAGCAAACCGCCCGGTTCTCCGGTCTTTCCTCTGTCTGAAAAGAGAAGGGGGGCGGATCCTCATCCCCCGGCTGGATCTCCATTTTGGAAAAATCCACCGACCGAGCATGGATGCGGGGGGGCGTCCCCGTCTTGAACCGCCGAAGGGAAAGTCCCAATCCTTCCAGGCTGGCCGTCAGGGAAAGCGCGGCTGCCAGGCCATCCGGCCCGCTCTGCCGGGACATCTCTCCGATAATAGTGCGTCCTCCCAGATAGGTGCCGGTGCAGACAACCACGGCCTTGGCGGAATATACTGCCCCGGTAGCCGTCTTTACGCCGGAAACGCTGCCCGCCTCCGTGAGAATATCCGTCACCTCTGCCTGCCGGAGCCAGAGGTTTTCCTGTCCCTCCAGCGCGGCTTTCATCACCGCCTGATAGCGGCGGCGGTCGGCCTGGGCCCGGAGGGAGTGGACGGCAGGCCCCTTGCCCCGATTCAGCAGCCGGTATTGAATACAGGCCTTGTCCGCCGCCCGTGCCATTTCGCCCCCCAGGGCGTCCAGCTCCCGAACCAGATGGCCCTTTCCTGTGCCGCCGATGGCGGGGTTGCAGGGCATATTACCCACGGCATCCAGATTAACGGTAAAACACATCGTTGAGAGGCCCAGCCGGGCGGCGGCCAAGGCCGCCTCAATGCCCGCATGGCCCGCCCCGATGACGGCCACATCGCAGCTTCCCGCAAAATATTCCACTGGGCATCTCCCCCTCTCTGTCCTTCGCTTTTATTTTACCAGCTTTTCGGGCAAGACGCAAGATGCCAGCGGGAATTTAACTGAAGGCCCGCCTGCCCCCCTCTTGCTTTGGCAAAAGTCATTTGTGCATATGGAAAAAATTTAACACTTTCCCACGAAAGAGTTGCAAACTTTGTACAAAGTGTGATATACTTGGATTAGTTTCGGTGCCCATCGAGCGGCTGGCCGTCTGACGCGCCGAAAACGCGACTATTTCTCATATACGGAGGGGCTACATGGTGCAGGGGAAAGCCATCGTAATCACATCGGGCAAGGGCGGTACGGGAAAAACCTCCGTAGTCGCCGGTGTAGGCAGCTGTCTCGCCGCCATGGGTCATCAGGTACTCTGTCTGGACGCTGACATAGGTCTGCGGAACCTCGACCTGGTGCTGGGTCTCAGCGACCGTGCCATTATGGATTTCTCCGATGTCATAGAAAGGCGCTGCCCGCTGGAGGACGCGGCGGTTCCCCACCCCGACATCAAAGGGCTTTACCTGTTGACTGCCCCCATGACCGCTGACTATGGTGTCTCCCAGGCGTTGCCCCAGCTTGTAGGAGATATCTGCCAGATCTATGACTACTGCCTTATCGACTCCCCCGCAGGAATCGGCAGCGGCTTCACCCTGGCAGCGGAGGCGGCAGACCGGGCCATTGTGGTGTCTACAACGGATCCCTCCTCCCTCCGGGACGCCCAGTCTGCCACCGCCCGGCTGCGGCACTATACTCGGAGCATCCATCTGGTGGTGAACCGAGTGCAGCCTCGGCTCCTCCGAAAGCTACACAGCGACATCGATGACGCCATGGATCTGGCCGGTCTTCCTCTGCTGGGCGTGATACCTGAAGACCAGCAGGTGGCTATTTGCGGCGGACAGGGTGTCCCCATCATTATGAACTCTGGCCGCGGTGCGGCCCGGGCCTACTGTAATATCGCCAAGCGCATCACTGGTCAGCGCGTCCCCTCCCTTCGCTGCTGACCGACAGAATACACCCAATCGGAAAGGACGGTAATCTCTCATGAATATTGCACTGATGTCCCACGACCGCAAGAAGGAACTGATGATTCAATTCTGCACGGCCTACAGCAGTATTCTTGCAAAGCACACCCTATGCGGCACCAACACCACTGGCCGTCTGGTGGCCGAGGCCACAGGTCTCCCCGTGCATCTCTTTCTCTCCCACGCCCATGGCGGCAGCCAGCAGATAGGCGCCCGTATCGCTTATAACGAGATCGATATGGTGCTGTTTTTCTCTGATCCCCAGTCCAAGGATCTGGATGAAGACCTGAAATACATTATTCGGCTGTGCGACCAGTACAACGTGCCAGTGGCCACCAACGTAGCCACTGCCGAAATGCTGATCCACGGCCTGAATCGCGGTGACCTGGACTGGCGGGAAATTGTCTATCCCCGTGAGAAAAACTTCACCCTGTAATTCAGTTCTACCACGAAAGGACGTTCATCTCCCATGCCTATTGTAAAACCCCGCACACTGTCCGGCTTCATGGAACTTCTGCCTGCCCCCCAGCAGCAGCTGGAGCGGATGCTGGACATCCTGCGGCAAACCTATTCCCTTTACGGCTTCACCCCGCTGGACACTCCTCTGCTGGAATCGGCAGATATCCTGCTGGCCAAAGGGGGTGGCGAGACGGAAAAACAAATTTACCGTTTCCAGAAAGGGGACAGCGATCTTGCCCTGCGCTTTGACCTGACCGTTCCCCTGGCCAAATATGTGGCCCTGCACTATAATCAGCTGACCTTCCCCTTCCGCCGCTATCAGATTGGCAAGGTATACCGGGGTGAGCGGCCCCAGCGGGGGCGCTTCCGGGAATTCTATCAGGCGGATATCGACGTTGTGGGTGATGGAAGCCTGGATATCATCAACGAGGCGGAAATTCCCTCCATCATCTACCAGACCTTCACCCGGCTGGGCCTGCGGCGCTTTCAAATCCGGGTGAATAACCGGAAAATCCTGAACGGCTTCTACGCCTTGCTGGGGTTGGCGGAACAGAGCCAGGATATTATGCGCACTGTGGATAAGCTGGACAAGATTGGCCTTGACGCAGTCCGAGACATCCTGGCGGACGATCTGGGGCTGGCTGCCGAAACAGCCGGGAAGATACTGGACTTCATCTCCATCAAGGGGGATAATGGCACAGTGTTGGCGGCGCTGGCCAAATATTGTACCATAGAGGACAGCCTGTTCAATCAGGGCTATAAAGAGCTGAAAACCGTTGCCACGTATCTCCAGGATTTCGGCGTACCGGAGGACTGCTTTGCCATCGACCTGACCATCGCGCGGGGGCTGGACTACTACACCGGCACGGTGTATGAGACAACTCTGCTGGATTATCCCCAGCTGGGCAGCATCTGTTCCGGAGGCCGATATGATAACTTAGCGGAATATTACACCAACAAACGGCTCCCCGGCGTTGGCATTTCCATTGGTCTGACCCGGCTCTTCTTCGTGTTGGAGGACCAGGGCCTGCTGAACACTGATTTGCCAACTGCCCCAGCGGACGTGCTGGTAATCCCCATGTCGGAGGCCCAGCAGGGCGATGGCATCGCCCTGGCCACCCGGCTGCGGCAAATGGGCATCCGCACCCAGCTCTTCTGCGAGAAGAAGAAGTTCAAGCAGAAGATCGCCTACGCTGCCAAGTTGGGGATCCCTTATGCCGTCTTTCTGGGGGAGGATGAGGTGGCAGCGGGGACTGTCACCTACAAGAACCTGCTGACCGGGATGCAGCAGTCCGAGTCCTTCGAGGATGCCGCCGCCCACATTCTGGCGGATCAGGCGGTCTGTCTCTCCGGCGCACCGGTGCGGATGCCGGATCCGGCAGAATAACCTGCGGAACGGCTGCCAAAGCCTAGCCTATAGACACAAAATGACCGGGATTCCCGGTCATTTTGTGTCTATAGGGGCTGCCCCTTTGCTTTTTCATATTCCCGTGCGGGGCAATATCCTCATCGTCCCTTCCCGAACGTTTTCTTCTACTGCACGTCTAACTCACACCGCACCAACTCATACAGTCTCTCTCCGTCTAGCTCACGCCCCAGGAAATGCCCCAGAGCGAAAATGGCCTGCCAGATCAACATGGAGAGTCCATTCGCAGCGGCAAGCCCCCGGTGGCGGCCCTCTCGGAGCAGCATCGTCTCCGCCGGACTGTAAATCACATCATACACCGCTCCGGCAGGGGAGAGGGCGTCCAGAAAACAGAAATCTTCAAACTGTCCCTCCACCTGGGACATCCCAAGAGAGGTGGCGTTCACCAGCAAATCGGCCCCATCGCAGGCAGCCGCCAGCTCCTCTGGTGAAAAGCCAGCGGGGGACATGACCTCCGGCGCCTGGGTGCAAAGTTCCTCTGTCCTCTCCGGTCTCCGCCCGCAGACTGTGATATGGCCCGCCCCGCTGTCTGCCAGCTTCAGTCCCACGGCACGGGCCGCACCACCAGTTCCCAGCAGGACGATGTTTCTCCCCGCCGGATCCTTCAGTTCCTTCACCGCCCGGAGGAAGCCTGCTCCATCCGTGTTGTAGCCATAAGCCCGGCCCTCCCGCAGACAGACAGTATTCACAGCCCCGAACCGGGCGGCATCGGCGTCCAGCCAATCCATCTGGGGCAGAAGCTCCATCTTATGGGGCATGGTGGCGTTAAAGCCCAAGTAATTCTCCGCTCTGGCTTGTTCCAGCCATTTGGGAGTTTCCCCAGGAGGGACGCGGACAGCCCCATAGACCTCCGGCAGTCCCATGACTCGGAGCATGACGTTGTGGATTCTGGGGGAGAGGGAGTGGGCCACTGGGTCACCGATGACCGCCAGCCGCCGGGTCAACGGTTCTCTCCGGCCTGGGCCAAAAAATATCCCATAGCCGCCTCATAGCCATAAAAGCCCAGCCCACAGATCTGCCCCACACAGGCGGGGGCGGTGACAGATTTGTGCCGGAACTCCTCCCGCTTGTGGACATTGGAGATATGCACCTCGAGGCAGGGGACGGAAACCGCAGTCAGCGCATCGTGGAGGGCATAGCTGTAGTGCGTAAATGCCCCGGGGTTCATGACAATGGCGTCATAGATCCCCTGTGCGCCTTGGATGGCGTCAATGAGCGCCCCCTCATAGTTGGACTGGATGCACTCCACCGTGCTGCTGTGGGCAGCGGCAAAGTCCGAAAGCCGCTGGCACAGAACCTCGTAAGTATCCGCGCCATAGATACCCGGCTCCCGCTGGCCCAGCAGGTTCAGGTTCGGGCCGTTCAAAATCAGGAATTTCATCGGTCTGCCTCCTTTCGAAAGACGTTTAAGATCTCCTCCACCGTCCCCTGGGGGCTGGCAAAGTCAAAGATGATGTAGTGGGCGGCGGCCCGATAGAGGGGATCTCTTCGGGCAAAGGTGCGGAGGAACTCCGTCTGCCCTCCCTGTCCCAGTGGCCGCCCCTCCATGGACACCGTTTCAAAAATCTCTTTGGGGGATCGGTTCAGAAAGACCACAGTACAGTGTTCCCGCAAAACCTCCCGATTTTCCCGCCGGAGGATGGCCCCGCCGCCGGTGGTGATAATCTGCCCATCGCCCCGGCACGCCTCCCGGAGGACCGCCGTCTCCAGATCCCGGAAGTACGTCTCCCCGTGGGTGGCAAAAATTTCTGTAATGGAGCAGCCCGCCTGCTGGACTATGATCTCATCAGTATCCACCAGCGGCAGGCCCGTTTTCTCTGCCAAAAGCCGGCCGCAGGTGGTCTTCCCACAGCCCATCATGCCGACAAGTGCCAAACTCTTCTTCATGCCTGAGTCTCCAAATTCGCTTTATAGTTTCCCAGCAGCCGGAAGTCCGCTGTGGACTGCTCCAGCTCTCGGAGTACACCGTCCATACCGGTATTGGTGAGGCTGCCGGTAAACTCCACAAAGAAGAGGTACTCCCAGCTGTGGCCGGGGAGGGGCCGGGACTCCAGCTTCACCATATTCAGACCGTGGACGGCAAAGATGGTCAGCACCTCGTGGAGGGAGCCGGACTGATGGGGCAGGGTAAAGAGAGCAGATATCTTGTCGCTGCCCAGCCGCAGCTCCGGCACGGCAGAGATGACCGCGAAGCGGGTGTCGTTGGTGTCGTTGTGATTGGTGTGCGCCGCCAGAATTTTAAGCCCATAAAGCTCCGCCGCCCGGCGGCTGCAGATGGCCGCCTTGGTTACGTCCCCCTGCTGGGCAACGTACCGGGCGCTGCCCGCCGTATCCAACTGCGGTACCTGCACCCATTGGGGATGCTGCGCCAGAAAGCGGTCGCTCTGGAAAAGCCCCTGTTCATGGGAGTAGACATGGGTGATGGTATCCATACCGGCTCCCGGCACCACGCAGAGACAGTGTTCCACCTTCACCGCAGTCTCGCCCACTATGTACTGGCGATATTCCGCCAGCAGATCGCAGGTCTGTCGGATAGAGCCGGTGGAGCTGTTCTCAATGGGGAGGATGCCATAATCCACCTTGCCCTTTTCCACTGCCTGGAAAACATCCTCAAAGTGATCCAGCCCCCGGCTCTCTACGTCTGGCCCGAAAAACCGGACGGCAGCCTCCTCGCTGTAGGCCCCCGGCATCCCCTGATAGGCCACCACGGGATGCTCCACTGGCTGGCGTATCCGGGAAAGGTCAAAAACTGGCTCCAGCTCCCCCCGCTGCTGCCGCTTCATCACCCGCCGCTGGCAGTTTCGGGAGAGGCACATGATATTTTCATAGAGGTGAGAGACATCCCGCTTCAGCGCCGGATCGGCAACGAGGGAAATTTTCTCCTCCATGACCTCCCGCTCCCGCTGGGCGTCCAGCACCGGCATGTCGTGGGCAATTTTATACTCCGCTATGCTCTCCGATATCTCCATCCGCTGCTGAAAGAGGCTGACGATCTGCCGGTCGATGATGTCGATCTGCCCGCGCAAAAATTTGATGTCCTGCATTACGCTGTCCTCCTCAAAATCCCACCAGTTCGCAGGCAGCCAGCGCCGCCGCTGCCTCGATAACCGGCACCGCCCGGCGGACGATACAGGGGTCATGGCGGCCCTCTATGGTCAGCTTGGCGTTATCCATAGTCCTCATGTCAATGGTATCCTGCTCCCGTTCAATGCTGGCGGTAGGCCGCATGGCCACGGAAAATACAATGGGCAGACCGTTGGTGATACCGCCGTTGACCCCGCCGGAGTGGTTGGTGGGGGAGAACACGGTCTTTTGGTTCTCCTCCGTCCGGACATAGAGGGCGTCGTTGGCCTGACTGCCCCGGAGGGCCGCCATATCGAAGCCGTCTCCAAAGGCCACCCCCTTGACGCCGGGGACAGCAAAGAGATACTGAGAGAAAATTCCCTCCACGTTGTGGCCGAAGTCGGGCCCGCCCTGTCCGTCCTCAATGCCCAGCAGGGCGCACTCGATGACGCCCCCCACGCTGTCCCGTTCATCCCGGGCCGCCCGAATAGCGGCCTGCATCTTCTCCCCCTGGCCATCGTCCACGGTGGGAAAGGGCTTTCTCCGCAGCTCCGCCAGCAGGGCAGGGGAGGGGCGGAACGGCCCGTCCTCGATACCGGCGATAGACTTGATATGCGCACCGACGGTGACATCCCCATAATACTTCTCCAACAACTGCTTCGCCACCGCGCCGGCAAAGACCAGCGGGGCCGTCAGCCGCCCAGAGAAGTGTCCGCCGCCCCGGTAGTCGTTCCATCCGTCGTACTTCACAAAAGCGGGCCAGTCGGCGTGTCCCGGCCGGGCCAGCCAGCGGGTTTTTTCATAGTCCCCGCTGCGGGTGTCGGTGTTGCGGATAATAGCGCAGAGGGGCGCACCGTTGGTGACGCCGCCCGTCACCCCGGAGAGTATCTCCGGCACGTCCGCCTCCTTTCGCGAGGTAGAAAGGTCATCCCGGCCGGGGGCCCGGCGGGCCAGCTCGGCGGCTATGGCCTCCATATCCAGTTCCAGTCCGGCGATGACGCCCTCCAGCACCACACCGATGGCCGGGCCGTGGCTCTCCCCGAATATCGAATATCTCATGGCTGACGCTCCTCTATAACGTGATCCAGTACTGCTCCAGATTGACCTTCTCATCCGGCTCATAGACAGTCTTTTCATAGACGCCGCCGTTTGCAAGTATCGTCCTCCGGCTGGCCTCGTTGTTATCATTGCAGGCGATCATCACCCGCATAAGGCCGATCTCCCGGCAATAGGGCAGGCATTGCCGCAGCATCTCCTTCGCGTAGCCCTTCCGCCGCTCGCTTGGCCGGACAGAATAGCCGATGTGCCCGGCATATTTCTCCAGATATGCGTTGAAATAGTGGCGAACCTGTATCATTCCCACCAGTCGGTCGTCCGCCTCCCGCACGGCCAGAAACTGAGTGGACTGCACCCTGCCCTCAGGGACGGTCTCCCGGTGAGCGTGCCGCTCCACGCTCTCCAGCCAGTCCGCCGGATCCGCCATCTTGCGCAGAGGGCCGGCACCGTCCATGGAGCCCCCCATCTCCAGAAATTCCCGGCGATAGCCGGCGATCTGATCGAGATAGGCCAACGTCGGTAAAACGAGCTTCAGTATTCCCATGGGCCGTCCTCCCTTATCTGTCCGCCCAGACTCTTATAATCCGCCCAAAACCGGGGATAGGACTTTCCCACGCTCTCCGCCCCCCGGATGGTCACGGGGCCGTCGGCCCGGGTAGCCGCCGCCGCCAGCATCATGGCGATGCGGTGGTCGTTGTGGCTATCCGCCCCGCCTCCCCGGAGGGAGGAAACGCCCCGGATAGTCATACTGTCCGGGCGCTGGACGATATCCGCCCCCAGCCGGTTCATCTCCGTGGTGATGGCATCAATGCGGTCGCACTCCTTCAGCCGGAGCCGCGCACCGCCCACAATTTCCGTGACCTCCCCTGCCCGGAGGGCCGCCCGGACGGCCAGCGCCGGGGCCAGGTCGGGACACTGGCTGACATCCAGCGTCACCGGGCCGGGGGCGTCCATCCGGCGGCAGTACTCCGCCACCGCCCTGTCCCCCTGACAGGAATCCCCGTCCAGTCCCAAAATCTCAATTTGACTGCCCAGCCCGTTCATGGCGTAATAGAATGCCGCTTGGGACCAGTCCCCCTCTGCCGCCAGCGTCTGGGGCTGAAAGATCTGATTTCCCGGAACGTGCCAGCCCGTCTCGGCGGGGACCGCCGTTACGCCGAAAGCTGCCAGCGCCGCCAACGTCATATCCACATAGGCGGCGGACTCCAGCGCCGAGGTCAGCACAATATCGGAATCCCCGTCCAGCAGCGGCAGAGCGTAGAGCAGACCGGTGACAAACTGGCTGGACACGTTCCCCGGCAGCGCGTACCGCCCCGGCGTCAGCATCCCCTGCACCGTCAGTACGCCGCCCCTCTGCTCATAGAAAATCCCTTTCTCCGCAAACAGTTCAAAATAGGGCGTCTGGGGCCGCTCCGGGAGCCGCCCTCGGCCCACAAATCGTCCACCCCCGGCCACTGCCAGTGCCACAGGGATGAGAAAGCGCAGGGTGGAGCCAGACTCCCCGCAGTCCAGGAGGGGCAGCTCGTCCCGCTTCCGGAAGGGGTGAGGGATTCCCCATATCCGCCCTCCGTTTTCGGAGATCTCCGCCCCCAGCGCCGTCATACAGCCGATGGTGGCCTCGATGTCCCAGCTGGGGGAAATATTTTTCAGACTGCTCTCCCCATCGGCCAGAGCAGCGGCAAGCAGCAACCGGTGACTCTGGCTTTTGGATGAGGGAGGCGTCACGCTGCCCCGCAGTCTTGCTGGCATGATGGTGATTTTCATGCGCATCACCCTCCGAGGACGCACGCCAGCGTTTGGAGTACGTCCTCTTTTTTCATTTTTACAGGCAGGGCCTTGCCAATTTCTTCCAGAAAAATCATGGTGATGCTCTCCCCTGCACCCTTTTTATCCAGTCCCACGGCAGAGACAACAGCATTCCAGTCACACTGGATCTGGGTGGGCAGCCGGAAGGCATCCAGCAGGGCCAGCAGGGCGGAAAAGCCCTCCGACGCCGTGACTCCAAGATAAAAGCCCATCCGCTCCGCAGTACACATTCCTGCCGCCACCGCTTGACCGTGGGTCCATGTCTTATAGTGTCCCGCCAGCTCATAGGCGTGGCCGATGGTGTGACCGAAGTTCAAAATCATCCGCAGACCGGTGTCCCGCTCGTCCTCTACAACTACTCTGCGTTTAATATTACAGCAGGTGTACAGAACGTATTCAATCTCAGCCATAATTGCCCCCCGGGAGGGTCGGGCCGCCAGAAAATTGAAAAACGCCTTGTCCTGAATGCAGCCGTATTTGATGACCTCCGCCATCCCATCAGCGAAAGTCCTGTCATCCAGCGTGTCCAGCGTCTCCGGATCCATGAGAACCAGCCTGGGCTGATAGAAGGCCCCAGCCAGATTCTTGCCCGCCTCCAGGTCGATGGCCGTCTTGCCCCCCACCGAGGAATCCACCTGGGCCAGCAGGGTGGTGGGAAGCTGGATGAAGTCCACGCCCCGGAGAATAGTGGCGGCAGCAAAGCCTGCCAGATCTCCCACCACGCCGCCGCCCAGAGCAGCCACAGCGTCAGTGCGGGTCAGGCCAAAATTCATAAAGCCCTCCCAAAGCCGGGCAAGCTCGCGGGCATTCTTGCTTTGCTCCCCGGCGGGGATGACGAACAGCTTTGCTTCAAACCCGGCAGCGGTCAGGCTGTCCAGCACAGTCTGGCTGTACAGAGGGGCCACATTGCTGTCACTGACCAGGGCCATTTTTTTTGCTCTGGGCAGAACCGCCCGGCAGTGCTGCCCCGTCTGAACCAGCAGCTCCGGCGCGATGATGATTTCATATTCCCGTCCCGGCAGGTCTACCGTGAGCGCTTTCATGCCGCTCCCTCCTGTCACAGATTTCCATCTTATACCAATCTCTTACCCGTCAGTTCCGTCAGCGCCCGCACTTTATCCATCAGGGTGCCGAACTGCTCCGGCGTCAGGGACTGCTGTCCATCGCATTTGGCATGGGGCGGGTCGTTGTGGACTTCAATAATCAGCCCATCGGCGCCTGCGGCCACGGCGGCCAGGGCCAGCGGCTCCACCAGCCAGGTATAGCCGCCAGAGTGGGAGGGGTCAACAATCACAGGCAGATGGCTCATCCGCTTCACGGCAGGGATGGCGGCCACATCCAGGGTGTTGCGGGTGTAGGTCTCAAAGGTGCGGATGCCCCGCTCACAGAGGATGACGTTCTCGTTGCCGGCGCTCATGATATATTCGGCAGACATGATCCACTCCTCATAAGTGCTGGAGAGGCCCCGCTTCAGCAGGACGGGCTTGCTCATTCTGCCCACCTCCTTCAGCAGGTCGAAATTCTGCATATTCCGGGCACCAATCTGCACAAGATCCACCTTTTCCTCGAATATCTCGCAGTATTTTGGACTCATCAGCTCGGTGACCACCGGTAGACCGGTGGCTCTGCGGGCCTCGATCAGCAGCTCCAGCCCCTCCAGGCCCATACCCTGGAAGGAATATGGAGAGGTGCGAGGCTTGAACGCGCCGCCCCGGAGCATGGCGGCTCCCAGCCTTTTCACATCCTTAGCCACTCCGGTGATCTGCTCCGGACTTTCCACCGAACAGGGGCCTGCCATAACGGCAAAATTCCCGCCGCCCACACGGACACCGCAGACATCCACCACGGTGTCCTCCGGGTGGAACTTGCGGTTGGCCTTTTTATAGGGCTCCTGCACCCGCATAACACGCTCCACGCTCTTGTTCAGCATCAGCTTATCCATGTCCAGGCAGGTGGTGTCACCCACCAGCCCCAGGATGGTGCAGCCCACGCCGTGGGTAATGCCAACCTGAAAATTCTGGCTCTCCATCTTGGCTGCCAGCTGGTTAATTTCCTCTTGGGTCGCGCCCGGTTTCATAATAATGACCATAAATAGCTTCCTTTCTGAAAAAGTAAATGGGACTCACTGATAAAATCAATGAGTCCCAGGCTTACAAAGCTACCCTTTCTCCCCGCAGGAAGACCCATTCATTTCATCCCATCAATATCCGTGCCAGAAAGCCGACGCCCAAAATCGGCCCCAGCTAAAGGTAAAGGAATAATAGGATGCAGTCGTGCGATTTCTCAGCTTCATAGTGGACCTCGCCTTTACAGTCTGAATGGGTTGGGAATCGTTAACTCTGCTCCCGACCGGGCATAACAGAGATAAGACTGGCCTTATTATAACACTTTATCCGGAAAAAGCAAGCCTTTTTTGAGATTTTTCTTGCAGTGCCACCGCCGTACCCACAACGCAGCTCAGAAGAGCTGCGGGGCGATGCGGACATCGCACCACGGTTCTAATACAGGATCCCGGGAAAGCCAGCCGCGCTGCCCGGGAAAGCAAGAATCACCCCAGTGCTGCCAGCGACTCCTCCAGCTGTGCAATCAGCGTCCGGGTGCGCTCTGCCCGCTCCCGCTCACTGCTGACCACCTGCTCCGGGGCCTTAGAGAGGAAGCCCTGGTTCTGGAGTTTTTTCTCAATGCCTGCCAGGGTTCCCTGGGCCTTTTTCAGTTCCTTTTCCACTCGTGCCCGTTCCTTCTCCATATCTACCAGCTCCCGCATGGGGATATAGAGCTTGGCGTCTGCGGTGACGATGGACACCATGCCGTTCAAGTCATCGGGGGCATTGTCTGCCAGATGGACCTCCGATGCCCCGGCCAGCCGCTGTAGAAAAGGAATGCCGGCGGTGAAAGCCGTCTTCTGCTCCGTCACCACGATGAGAGCCGCCTTCTTGGAGGGAGGCACATTCATCTCCGCCCGCCTGGCCCGGATTCCCTTAATGGCCTCCATGACGCGCTCCATCTCCCTAGCTTCGGCTGCAAAGCCGAAATCAGGCCGGGCTGTAGGCCAGTCCTGAAGCATCAGGAAGTCCCCCTCATGGGGCAGGGCCTGCCAAATCTCCTCGGTGATAAAGGGCATAAAGGGATGCAGCAGCTTCAGGATGTCTGTCAGCACATAGCACAGCACCTGCTGGGCCTGCTCCTTGGCTGCCATATCCGCTCCGGTGAGACGGGACTTTGTCAGCTCGATATACCAGTCACAGTAGCTATCCCAGATGAAGTCATAGATTTTCTGTGCCGCCACACCCAGCTCATACTTTTCCATATTCTCTGTGATGGACTGGATGGCCTCATTCAGCCGGCAGAGGATCCACTTGTCCTCCAGTTCCAGTTTCTCCGGCAATCTGCACTCCTTGATGGTCAGGTTCATCAGCAGGAAGCGGGAGGCATTCCAAATCTTGTTTGCGAAGTTCCGCATCGCGGTGACTTTCTCTTCGCTGTAACGCATATCATTTCCAGGCGTTGAGCCCATCACCAGCATCATCCGCAGGGCATCCGCGCCGTACTGTCGGATGACCTCCAGCGGGTCGATACCGTTGCCCAGGGACTTGGACATCTTGCGGCCCTGGCTGTCCCGGACGATACCGTGGATCACCACGGTGTCGAAGGGGGGCTTGCCAGTATAGGCCAGACCGGAGAAAATCATACGGCTGACCCAGAAGCCGATGATGTCGTACCCTGTAACCAGGGTGCTGGTGGGATAGAAATACTTGTAGTCCTCGGCGTCCTCATCGGGCCATCCCAGGGTGGAAAAGGGCCACAGGGC
>CAYUUP010000006.1:0-35970 GCA_964447925.1 uncultured Oscillospiraceae bacterium | reverse complement strand
GCGTCACCTGAACGGACAGGCCCTCGCCCTCGAAGTAGGTATTCACCAGAATGGGAACAAGGATGGTCGCACCAAACATGGCGAACATATGCTGGAGACCCAGCAGGAGCATTTTGGGGATACCCAGCGTGCGGGCGTCCCGGATGGCAGCGGTGTCGTTTTTCATGCTTTTTCTCCTCTCTTGTATTTTGGGCAGGCAGAACCGCCCGGAAAAAGTATACCGCATTTCCCATGGATTTGCAAGTGGCGCCCGATTCTTTCTCTCTTTTTCCGGATTTTCCCCGCTCTCCCCCGTATGATTTTATCAAAACGCCGCATCCTATGTTCATGCAGCTTATCTGGTATTTCTTTTTATACAGCCTGTTGGGCTTTGGGCTGGAGGTTCTCTTTTCCAGCCTCATCCATGCAAAGAAGCGGGATAGGAAATGTATGCTCCTGCTGCCCCTCTGCCCCGTCTACGGTCTGGGGGCAGTGGGAATTCTCGTCCTGCCCGCTTTTATTCGAACCTCCCTGCTGCTGGTTCCCGCCGCCGCTCTGGTAGCCACCGCCGCTGAATACCTCATGTCCGTCTTCTACCAGCGGGCCTGGGGGGTGGCCTTTTGGGACTACCGCGGCCTCCCCCTAAATCTCCAGGGCCGAGTCTGCCTGCTTTTTTCTGCCGCCTGGGGCGTGTTGTCTCTGGTGGTTATCTATGTCATCCAGCCCTTGGCTGCCCCCATGGTAGCCCGGCTGCCTGACATTCTGCTGCTGCCCCTGGGTCTGATCTTTCTGCTGGACTGGTCAGTCACCGGCCGGGTACTCCGCCGGGCAGGCACCACCGACGCTTTAGCCTGGTACCGCTGAACCGGTTCCCTCCCGCACCGCCAGGGCGCATTGTCGGAATTACCTCTTGCATGGCCGGCAGCTTCGTGATATGATATCGGCAGGCAAAGAATGCGGAAGGAAGGGAAGCACTGTATGCTACAAAAGGACTTCCGGGGCAACGTCCCCCGGCTGCACCCCACCGTCCGGGGCGCGGAAACCGCCGTCGTAATCGGTGACGTGACACTGGGCGAAAACGTCAATGTGTGGTACGGCGCGGTGATACGGGGGGATGAGGCCCCCATCACCATCGGAGCCGGAACAAATATTCAGGACAACGCCGTTCTTCATTGTGATCGGGATATCCCCCTCTCGCTGGGGGAAAATGTGATAGTAGGCCATGGATCCATCCTACACTCCTGCACCGTGGGCAGCGGCTGTCTCATTGGCATGGGCGCGGCCCTGCTTACCGGCTGCGTGGTGGGCGAGGGCAGCATCATCGGCGGCGGCGCGCTGGTGACGGGAAAAACCGTCATCCCCCCAGGCAGCATGGTCATGGGTACCCCCGCCAGAGTCATCCGCTCCCTCCACCCCGATGAGCAGGAGGCCATTCTGGTGAATTGCCAGGAGTATATGGACGCGGCCCGAGAGCAGCTGGCTCCAATCATCCAACAGGAGGATACATCACGATGAAGGAACCGACTCTGGTTGTGCTGGCCGCCGGCATGGGCAGCCGATATGGCGGTTTGAAGCAGATTGACCCCGTTGGCCCCTCAGGGGAGACGATTATGGACTATTCCCTCTACGACGCCTGCCGGGCGGGCTTCCGCCGGGTGGTCTTTGTCATTAAAGAGGAAATGGAGGAAGCCTTCCGCCGGGCCGTGGTCTCCCGGGTGGAGGGCCACATGGAAACCGTCTGTGTCTTCCAGCGTCTGGACGATCTCCCGGCGGGTATTTCCCTGCCCCAGGGTCGGGTGAAGCCCTGGGGGACCTGTCACGCCCTGCTGTCCGCTCGCGAGGTGCTGGACGGCCCTTTTATGGTTGTCAATGCCGATGACTATTATGGCCCCGATGCCTTTGCCCGGATCTATGGTTTCCTCACCTGTCCCAATACTGGGCCGCTGGACTGTGCTATGGTGGGCTATCTGCTGAAGAACACCGTGACGGAAAACGGCAGTGTGGCCCGGGGGGTCTGTAAGCTGGACGAGACGGGTAATCTGGCGGAAATCACCGAGCGCACCCGTATTGAAATACGTCCTTTCGGAATTGCCTTTTCTGAGGATGGCGGCGAGAGTTGGACTCCCCTCCCGGGTGACACGCTGGTTTCGATGAACTGCTGGGGCTTCCCCCAGGCATTTCTGGCAGAGACAGCGGCCCGTTTTCCCGCCGCCCTGGATGCCGGGCTGGCTGAAAAGCCTTTGACCTGGGAATACTATCTTCCTGAGGCTGTGGAGGAATTGCTGAAGGACGGTGCCGCCATCGTCCGGATGCTCACCAGCCCGGACAAGTGGTATGGCGTCACCTACCGGGCAGACCGGGAGTCGGTAGCCGCTGCCATGGCGGAGAAGGCCGAAGCAGGACTTTACCCCAACCCGCTGTGGGGCTGACTTTACAGGAATTTTACACAGAGCATACACTCCCCTGGTGGCGGCACCCCGTCGCCGGGGGTATTATTATAGCGGTAATCTCTGCAAAGATATTGCAAAACGGAGGGAATAGAGCATGAAAGAACGGATCGTAGTGGTAGAGGATGACGAGAGCATCCGCATCCTGCTGACAGTGGCTCTCCAGAGCCACGGCTACCAGCCGGTGTGTTTTGAGCAGGCCCTCCCTGCCCTGGCAGACATGAAGCGCAACATCCCCGATCTGGTGATCATGGATCTGATGTTGGACGGCATGGACGGCCTAACCGCTGTACGGCAGATGCGTCAGGCCCCCGGTCTCCGGCAGGTTCCGGTGATGGTTCTGACAGCACGGGATATGGAAGCTGACAAGGTCATCGGCCTGGATGCCGGGGCGGATGACTATATGACCAAGCCCTTCGGCGTGCTGGAGCTGTGTGCCCGGGTGCGGGCCCTGCTCCGCCGGGCGGCGGGAGAGAGGCCCCAGAGTGCGCTCTATCACTGCCCGGGACTGGGCCTGGACCCGGAAGCCCGGGAGTTGCGGGTGGACGGCCAGGTGGTGGAGCTGACGTATAAGGAATTCGAGTTGCTGAAATACCTGATGGAGCATCCCGGCAAGAGTCTCCGCCGGGAGGTCCTCCTGCGGGAGGTCTGGGGGATCGACTACACAGGAGAAACCCGGACGCTTGATATCCACATCGGCACTCTGCGGCAGAAGATCGGTGACCCGCCGGAACGCAGCCGCTACATCAAGACCGTCCGGGGCGTTGGCTACCGCTTTGTGGGAGGGGTAAATCCGTGAAGCGGGCTATGATGCAAGGCTTCACCACTGTACTGGCAGCGGGCCTGATAATCTGTGCCCTGGTGACTGCTGTGATCTTCGACTGGCAGCTCACCGCCACCAAGGAGGAGGATCTGGCCGCCTTGGCTCAGCTGGCAGCGGTGGCCTTTGACCCGGAGAGTAGCCACGATGCCCAGGCGAAGCAGTTCGCTTCGGGAGGCCTGCGGGTCACCATTATCGCGGAAAGCGGCGCGGTGACAGGAGATTCCGAAGCAGACTACACCCAGATGCCCAACCACAGCCAGCGGGAGGAGATTCTGAAGGCCGCAGAAAACGGCTCTGCAGTTACCATCCGGAACAGTGACACTCTGGGACAAAAGCTGATGTATGCCGTTGTCCGCACCGGGGATGGCGGCTATATCCGTCTCTCTCAGGAGTACAGCGGCATCCTGGCCGACTTTATCTCCTTCCTCCCGGCCATTTTTGCCGCCCTGCTGCTGGCGCTGGCCTGTTCAGTGGCCATGGCCGGCCGTCTCACCGCCCGCATCACTCGGCCGATCTTGGAGATCAACACCCAGCTGGACAAGGTGAAGGGCGGAACCCTTCGGCTGGACGCCCAAAGCTACCCCTACCCGGAACTGCGGGAGATGGCGGTACAGATCAACCAGATGTCCGCAGATGTGGCGGAGCATATCGGCCACATCCAGGCTGAGCGGGATAAGATCAATTATATCCTGGACAACATGGGCGAGGGGTTCCTGATGCTGGACAGTCACAAACGCATCCTGCTCATCAACAAGAGTGCCTGCCGCTATTTAGACTGCCCCGCCGATGCTGCCGGTCACAGTCTGTCCTATGTCACCCGGGAGCGGGCGCTGCTGGAAGGGGTGGATGCCGCACTGGAGTACCGCCTGAGCCAGCGGGCGGAACTGGCCCGCCGGGGGCAGATTCTGGAGGCGCGGATTGCTCCGGTGGGGCCGATGGACGGCTCAGGAGACGGGTTGGTGCTGCTGCTCTCCGACATCACCGCCGACCGGCGGGCAGCACAGATGCGGCAGGAATTTTTTTCAAACGCCAGCCACGAATTGAAGACTCCCATTACCGCCATTCAGGGCAGCAGTGAGCTGCTTCTGTCCGGCCTGCCCCTGTCCGATGGCCAGCGGGACGAGCTGCTCACCCGCATTGAGGCGGAGAGTCGGCGCCTCACCACTCTGGTGGAGGATATTATTATGCTCTCCCGTATTGAGAGCGGCGGCATGGAGGAGGACGCAGAGGATGTTGATCTCTCCGCCGTCCTCCGCACCTGCATGGACGAGATGGCCGTGGAGGCCGCCGCCCGGCAGGTGACTGTCTCCGCCCAGCTCCAGCCGGTACGGCTGTGGGGCAGTGCCAAAAGTCTCCACCAGTTGGTGGGCAATCTGCTGTCCAATGCCATCAAATATAACACTCCCGGCGGCCGGGTAGACATCTGTCTGACGGAAGAAGCTGGCCAGGCAGAACTGACCATCCGCAACGATGGCGAACCCATCCCCCCGGAGCATCAGGGACGAGTATTCGAGCGTTTTTACCGGGTGGACAGCGGTCGCAGCCGGACGGTGGGCGGCACCGGGCTGGGACTGTCCATCGCAAAACACGTGGTGGACAGCATGGGCGGAAGTATCATCCTGACCAGCAGGCCCGGGCTGGGGACGGAGTTTTCTGTCGTGCTGCCGAAAAGGGGCTGCCTTGCCTGAGGCAGCCCCTTCATTTGTAGACATTCGGTATAATAAAGCAGAACAATACGTTTTGTTATTACTTAGTGCCGAAAATACGGTCACCCGCATCCCCCAGGCCGGGGCAGATATAGGCGTGGTCGTTGAGACAGCGATCCAAATGGCCGACATAAATCTGGACATCAGGGTGGGCCCTGCTGAGCTTTTCCAATCCCTCCGGAGCGGCAATGATGCACATGAACTTGATCTGCTTACCGCCGCGGGCCTTGATGAAATCCACGGCCGCCGCTGCGGATCCGCCGGTGGCCAGCATGGGATCCAACACCAGGATGGTACGGGATTCGATCTTGGAGGGCAGCTTGCAGTAATATTCATGGGGCAGATGGGTGTCCGGGTCACGGTAAAGGCCGATGTGTCCAACACGGGCGGTGGGCGCCAGGGCCAAGATGCCGCCGACCATGCCAAGCCCTGCCCGGAGGATGGGAACAACAGCCAGCTTTTTCCCGGCGATTACGGGGGACTGGCAGGTTTCGATGGGTGTTTCCACCTCCACCATCTCCAGTGAGAGGTCCCTCAGAGCCTCATAGCCCATCAGCATGGCGATCTCCTCGATCAGACTGCGGAACTCGTTGGTACCGGTGTTCACATTGCGCAGCAGGGAGATTTTGTGCTGGATCAGGGGGTGATCCATAAAAAATACGTTTTCCATAATTTTTGACCTCCGTCCTTATTGCCCGTCTGGGCCGGAACTACCCGCCCATGCCGGGATATATCGTATTATCCCACGAGAAGCTGTCTCCCCATATTGTAAAGGAAAACGGGGCGCACGTCAACCGCTGGGACAATATTTTTCACAGTGCCGGCTTTGGCTCACCCCTGTCCCGGAGCCAACTGGGCAGCATCTGCCTTCGGATGCCGGAAACCAGCCCCATGGCGGCAAACAGCATGATAACAGACGAACCGCCATTGCTGATAAAGGGCAAGGTCAGGCCGATAACCGGAAAAATAAAGAGACACATCCCCACGTTGACGAATATCTGAAAGGCCATCATGCCCGCATAGCCCACACAGACCATGCCATAGAAGGATGAGCTGGCCGTGAGTCCCACATACAGCACCCTGGCTACAATGGATCCCAGCACCAGCAGAACGACAATGCAGCCAACCAGCCCCCACTCCTCCGCACAGGAGGCGAAGATAAAGTCACCATACCGCTCTGGAAGGGCGCCGGCGGTGGAGCTTTGGGTCAGGTTGCCTTGGAGATAGCCGTTTCCGGTGAGTCCGCCGGATCGGATGGCCAGCAGGGAGCGGGTCTGATTAAAGGATATCGTTTGGGGATAGAGGCTGTGATCGAAAATCACCTGAATACGCTGCTTCCAGTAGTTTGACTCATCCAGCAGCATATAGCCCGTCACCCCGGCAACGCCGATGGCAGCGGCCCCCAGCAGGAACCATCGGAGTTTGACGCCTGCGGCCCAGGCCATAAAGGCGAAGATGGCCACATAGACCAGAGCGCTCCCCGCATCGCCGGACACCACAAAGATCAGCCCCACCATAAAGAGCAGGTGAAACACCGGCTGCACCAGAGAACGGACGCGGTTCAGATCCTTTTGCTGGAGCCGCGCAAACTGATAGGCCAACAGAATGACAAAAACCAGCTTTACCACCTCGGCAGGCTGGACATTGATGACCTTTAAATCCAGCCATGCCCGGTTCCCCAGGCCGTAGTCCGCCCCCAAGGGCGTATAGAGTAGCAGGATAAAACACACACTGCCGGCAAAGAGCCACCTCCACTTCTCCACCAGCATTTTTAAATCCACATAACTCAGCACTACAAAGGCGGCGATGCCCAACAGGATACAGAAACCCTGCTTGAGATAGAGGCTGTGATATTTGGCCTGATAGCGGGTGGCGGAGTAGATGAGAACCAGCCCAATGCAGCTGGCAGTGATGCACAGCGCCAGCAGAACCAGATCTGCGGTGTGCAGGAAATCCTGTATACCGCCCTTTACTTTCTTCAGCAGCTTCATATATGCCTCCCATGAGACATAGCGGAAATCACCCGCAAAAATCCCGTATATTCTCCCCCTATTATAACAAACCCCGGAGGCAAAGTAAACCCCCAGGGCGATTTTCTGTTACAGCCATTCGAAGGTATCCCAGCCGGCAAAGGCATGGGCCAGACTCTCTCTGGCCTCCTCCGGTGTCAGATCTGGCATAATATCCAGGTCATCTCCGTTATCCGGCACGGCCACAAAGCCACACTCTGTCCCTTCGATGGAGACAAATATCTCCTCCCCAAAGGGGGAGTCCCCCTCACGGAATTTTGCTATGTACGGGTGCATAGTTGCTACCTCCTTTTCTTAGTTCTGTTACAACGCGCTCAGATGCTCCAGCAGAATTTTCACACCGAGCAGAATCAAAATAACTCCCCCGGCAAGCTGCGCCCGCTGTCGGCAGCGGGCGCCAAAGCCGCAGCCTACCAGCACTCCCGCTGCTGAAAGGGTAGCAGTAATACAGCCGATAAAGCACACTGCCGGGACGATAGCCACCTCCAGGAAGGCAAAGGTGACCCCCACCGCCAGAGCGTCAATACTGGTGGCCACTGCCAGGGGAAGCATAGACCTCCAGTCCAGCGCTGCGCTGGAGGTATCCCCCTCCTCCCGGGAGGCGCGCAGCATACCAGCGCCGGTGAGGGCCAACAGGACAAAGGCGATCCAGTGGTCGATAGCTGTAATGCTGTCGGCAAAGGCATAGCCCAACAGATAGCCGCTGGCGGGCATCAGCGCCTGAAATCCGCCGAACCACAGCCCCACGGTGACGCCCGCCCTCATAGAAGGTTGCCCCAGGGCCAATCCCTTGCAGACAGACACCGCAAAGGCATCCATAGAAAGGCCAACTGCCAAAAGAAACAGCTCCGCCAGTCCCATAGGAAGAAAGCTCCTTTCCTTATTTCGACTTCTGGCTCCCGGCGGAGAGGGGGGCGCGGCCTCTCTCTCCGCTGGAAACTGTTTCTCCTGTACAGGGCGGCAAGCTCACGGGAAAGGGCCGCCGGTGGCCGGCGGGTAATTTTCCGCAGCTCCCGCCCACTTACTCCTCGCCGATGACCTGCGCCCGGATCATGTTGGTTCTGGCGCCGCGACCCAGAGGTACTCCGGCAGTCACAACCACCCTGTCCCCCGGCTCCACCAGTCCCGCCGCCATCGCGCCCCCGGCGCAGAGGGAAAAGACCTGATCAGTGGACCAAACCTCCATGGTCAGGTAGGGCGCAACGCCCCAGGCCAGGGCCATCTGTCGCCGCACCGTCTCCGTCAGTGTCAGGGCCATCACCGGGCATTGGGGCCGGAACCGGGCAATCATTCGGGCAGTGTGTCCTGTCTTTGTGACGGTCAGAATGGCCCTGGCCTTCAGATCCATTGCCATCAGGCAGCAGTTGTGGGCGGTGGCATCATCTACCGACATTCCCTCCGGTTCCACTGCAGGGCACCTGTCCTCAATCCGCTTCCAGTAGTCCATGGAGTCCTCCGACTCCCGGCAGATGTCCACCATCATTTTCAGCGCCTCCAGGGGATATTTGCCGCTGGCAGTCTCTCCGGAGAGCATAACGCAGTCCGCCATGTCAAAGACGGCGTTTGCCACGTCGGACACCTCTGCGCGGGTGGGCCGAGGATTCCGGATCATGGAGTCCAGCATCTGGGTGGCAATGACTACCAGCTTGCCCGCCGCCACCGTCTTTTCAATCAGTTCCTTCTGTATCACCGGCACATGGGTGGCAGGGATCTCTACCCCCAGATCGCCCCGTGCCACCATAATACCATCGGCGGCGGCGATGATATCGTCAATATGATCCACGCCCTCCTGATTTTCAATCTTGGCGATGATCTTGATTGTCTCCCCGCCATGGGCCGCAAGCTCCTCCCGAATGGCCTCCACATCGGAGGCCCGGCGGACAAAGGACGCCGCCACATAGTCAAAGCCATTCTCCGCCCCAAAGCGCAGATCCTCTCTGTCCCGCTCTGTCAGGGCGGGAAGCTGGATGGAGACGCCGGGGATGTTGATGCTCTTATTAGCTGAGAGGATGCCCCCCGTCTCCACCTGGCACAGGATATCCTGCCCCTGTATTTTCTCCACCCGCAGGGCAATAAGACCGTCATCCAACAGGATGCGGACACCGGGCGTCAGTTCCTCATGCAGCCTGGGATAGGTGACGGAGACGATGGCCGCATCTCCTTCGATCTCCCGGGTAGTCAGGGTGAATGCGCCGCCGGGTTTCAGGGTGACAGGACCGTCCCGAAAACTCCGGATGCGGATCTCCGGCCCCTTCGTGTCCAGGATGGCGGCAATGGGCAGCCCGGTTGCCTGGCGGACAGCCTGAAGCCGATGGAAAATAGCCAGATGTGTCTCATGATCACCGTGGGAGAAGTTGAACCTGGCCCCGTTCATCCCCGCCTCCGCCAGCGCCTGTATCATCTCCTCCGTCTGGGCAGAAGGCCCCAGGGTGCAGATGATTTTGGTCTTTCGCAGCATAATTGCATCCCTCCAGTGTAAAATATCTCCCTCAGTTTTCCACTCGTTTTCCCCGATGATACACCCTCAGCCTGAAAAAATCAACCGTACTCGGGGGAAATCCCGCAAAATTCTTGCAATTCCCCTGTAATCGGTGTAAAATAGGGAAAACATCCCTGCAGGGATCCCATCCAAACATATGAGGTATATGACCATGTCCATTCCCTTTTCCTGCTATCAGGAGAGTGCCGCTGCCCTCTCCGCCCCTCTGGAGGGTCGGCAGCCGCCGGAGATTTTGCTGGTCCTCGGCTCCGGTCTGGGCAGCCTGGGCGACGAGGTGGCAAACGCCCTTGTCATTCCTTACCGCGACATTCCCCACTTTCCCATCTCCACCGCCCCCGGTCACAAGGGCCAGCTGGTGATGGGTACACTGGAGGGTAAATCCGTGGCCGTCATGCAGGGCCGGATGCACTATTACGAGGGCTACTCCCTGGAAGAGGCCGTCTATCCTCTGCGGGTGCTGCGGCTGCTGGGCGTGCGCACCCTGCTGATTACCAACGCCTCCGGCTGTATCCGCACCGACTGGCAGGCTGGAGAACTGATGCTCATCACTGACCAGATTAAATTTGCCCTGGACTCCCCGCTGCGGGGAGAGAATCTGCCGGAGTTCGGTCCCCGTTTCCCTGACTCCTCCCACCTGTACACGCCCCGGCTCCAGGCTGTGGCCCGGCAGGCGGCGCAGGATGCGGGCATCGTCCCACTGCGGGAGGGGGTCTATATGTATTTCACCGGCCCCCAATATGAGACGCCAGCGGAAATCCGAGCCGCCCGGCTGCTGGGGGCGGACGCCGCCGGGATGTCCACCGCCCCGGAGGTCATTGCCGCTGCCCACTGCGGCATGGAGGTGCTGGGCTTTTCCCTGCTCTCCAACATGGCGGCAGGCATTTTAGACCAACCTCTCTCCGAGGAGGAGGTTCTGCTGGCCGGAGAGAATGGCAGGGAGCAGTTCTCTGCCCTGGTGCGTGGTTGCCTACGGCTGATGTGAGGCGCCCTAGACCCTATAGCATCTCATTGATTCTACGCAAGAAAGGGAGAAAGCGCCATGTCCTTGCTCTTTTCCGATATCACCGCCCTGACCATGGAGGAGGACGCCCCCCTGCGGGAACACGCCTTTGTTGCAGTGGAGGGTAGCAGGATCGTCTCCGTCACCGCCAAGCGGCCGGTCATGCAGTTTGACCGGGTCATTGATGGCAGCGGCAAGGTGCTGATGCCCGGCCTTATCAACGCCCATACCCATGTCCCCATGACCCTTTTTCGGGGCTATGGCGGGGGCCACGACCTCCAGACCTGGCTCAGCGACTACATTTTCCCCGCCGAGGACAGGCTCACTCCGGAGGCCGTCCGGGCGGGGACAGGCATTGCCCTGGCAGAGCAGATTGCCGCCGGTGTCACCTGCTTTGCGGATATGTATTACTTCTGTGACGATATCATCGAGATGACCCTTACGGCGGGACTCTCCGCCAACATTGCCCGGGGCGTCACCTGCTTTGAGCCTGCTGACAACCCTGCAAATCTTCCCGCCTGTCGGGAACTGGCAGCCCTGACGGAGCGGTGGCACGGCTGTGGGGACGGGCAGATCCTCATTGACGGCTGCATCCACGGGGAGTATACCTCCTTCCTGGCCCCAAGGCTGTGGGACTATATGGCAGATTTCACCCAATCTCACGATCTAGGCCTTCACGTCCATCTGTCGGAAACCCGCTCGGAACAGGAGGCGTGCCTTGCCCGGCACGGCAAGACGCCCGCCCAAG
Organism: uncultured Oscillospiraceae bacterium; assembly: GCA_964447925.1. Taxonomy (GTDB): domain Bacteria; phylum Bacillota; class Clostridia; order Oscillospirales; family Oscillospiraceae; genus CAYUUP01. The sequence continues at coordinate 24,737 of CAYUUP010000006.1, read as the reverse complement.
TCTTTGACAGTCACGGGCTTTGGGACGTCCGCTCTATCGCCGCCCACTGCGTCTGGGTGACGGAGGAGGACATGACGCTGCTGGCAGAAAAGGGCGTCACCGCCGTCCACTGCCCCGCCTCCAACCTAAAGCTCGGATCTGGGGTGGCCCCGGTAACAGCGCTGCGGAGGGCTGGCGTCAATCTGGCTCTTGGCACTGACGGCTGCTCCTCCAACAACAGCCACGATATGATCGAGGATATGAAGCTGGCCGCACTGCTGGCCTGCGGCACCGCGCACGACCCCCTTGCTCTCTCCGCTCTGGACGTGCTAAAGATGGCTACAGTAAACGGGGCCAAGGCCCTGGGCCGAAACACCGGCGTCATCGCCCCTGGAAAAACCGCCGACCTGATTTTGCTGGACTTCACCCGGCCCAATCTGGTACCCTGCCATGATGTGATGGAGAACATCGTCTATGCCGCCCACGGAGGCGATGTCCTCATGAATATGGCACGGGGACAAATCATATATGAGAAGGGCGAGTTTTTCACTCTGGATACAGACCGGCTGCGGTACGCGGCGGAGAAAGCGGTGCCGGGACTGGTGGGCTGACCACCGGCAGAAGGGAGCTTCTATGGCAAAGGAACGAAAAAATTCCTTCTTTGGCGGAGCGGCCATTCTGGCCGTTGGCATTGCCATCGTCAAGGTCATCGGTGCGATATACAAAATCCCCCTCACCAACACTCTGGGGGACGGTTATGCCGACTTTTACAATGCCTATAACATCTATGCCCTGATGCTCACCATGTCCACCGCAGGTCTGCCAGTGGCGGTGTCCAAGCTGATTTCCGAGAGCAGCACCCTGGGGCGGGAAAATCAGGTGCGGCGCATCTTCCGGGTGTCCATGTCTGCCTTTTTGGTCATCGGCGCGGTGTCCTTCTGTGCCATGTTTTTCTTTGCCGACCAGCTGGCTGACCTCCAAAACGACCCTCTGGCCGCTCTGTCTATTCGGGTACTCTCTCCGGCGGTATTCTTTGTGGCCTGTCTGTCCGCTTTCCGAGGCTATTTCCAGGGCCACTCCCGGATGGCGCCCACCGCTGTCTCCCAAATTATCGAGGCTCTCTGCAAGCTGTTCATCGGCCTGTCCTTGGCTATGCTGCTGCTAAAGCTGGGGCAGAGCGAAGCTGTAGCCGCCGCCGGAGCCATCGCCGGCGTCACCATCGGCACCGTCCTGGCCGCCGCCTATATGGCGGCAGCGTGGCTGAAAAGCCGCCGGGAGGGACGTATCCGCTCCCAGGATGTCCCCCAGCCCTCCGGTGTAATTTTGAAAAATCTGCTTGCCATCGCCATCCCCATCACCATCAGCTCCTCCATGACCTCCATCATCACATTGATCGACTCTGCTCTGGTACAGGGGCGGCTGCAAAATGCTCTGGGCATGACGCTGGACACCAGCCGGAACCTGTATTCCGCCTACACTGGGGTGCTGAATCTCTACAATCTGCCCTCCTCCCTGATGGTTGCCATCACCGCCTCCGTGATCCCCGCCGTCTCCGGCAGCCTGGCCCGGCGAGATAAGCGCGGTGCGGGGCGCATCGTGGGCTCCTCCTTCCGGGTATCCTGCCTAGTGACTTTCCCCATGGGCATCGGTATGTCGGTGCTGGCAGAGCCCATCGTCCGTCTGCTGTATCCCACAAAGGATGCCGGTCTATGCGGAGCCATGCTCTCCGTGCTGGGCATTGCCTCCATTTTTGTCTGCGTCATGCTGGTGGCCAACTCCGTCCTCCAGGCCAATGGCTTTGTCAATCTGCCCATTGTGGTGATGCTCATCGGCGGTATCTTAAAAATCACCATCAACTACAATCTGGTAGGCATTGAAGCCGTCAACATCCACGGCGCCCCCATTGGCACCTTGGTGTGTTTCGGGGTGGTAGCCCTGCTGGATCTGATTATCATCTACCGGGTGGTTCCCCGCTGTCCCAGCCCCGGCCAGATCTTCCTGCGTCCCCTCATCGCCTCAGTGATCATGGGCGGGGCAGCCTGGGCCAGCTACGGCCTGCTGGCGGATGTGCTGGGTCTTGGCAGCTCCTGGGCGGGAAATGCCGTCTGCCTGGTGGCCGCCATCGCCATTGCCTGCGTGGTCTATATCATCCTCGTCCTGCTGCTGAAGGCCATTTCCAAGGATGATCTGGCCCTGATGCCCAAGGGCAGCAAGCTGGCTCAGCTTCTGCATATTCAGTAAAAAACGGCACTGTGTTCTAGTCATTTCTACCAAAATTTCATTTTCTTCCGGATGATAGCAAAAAAGAGCTTGCACAAAGGAGTATAGTTATGATAAATTTTGAGCGTAGGGAACACTATACAGTAGAAGACCTGCGCCGGGTGGTGGCTATTCTCCGTTCACCGGAGGGCTGTCCCTGGGACAAAGTTCAGACCCATCGGAGCATCCGCCGTAACCTCATTGAGGAGGCCTATGAGGCGGCTGAAGGCATCGACACCAATGACCCAGACATCCTTCAGGAGGAGTTGGGGGATGTCCTGATGCAGGTGGTCTTCCACGCCTCCATTGAGGAGGACGCTGGGCGCTTTACTCTGGACGATGTGGCCGATGCCGCCTGCAAAAAGCTGATCTTTCGCCACCCCAATATCTTTGGCCCCCAATCCGACACCGTTGGCGAATCCCCTGCCAAAAGCTGGGAGGATCTGAAGCGGGAGGAAAAGGGGCAAAAGACCTTGGCCGATACCCTCCGGGGCGTCTCCTCTGCCCTGCCCGCCCTCTGGCGGGCGGAGAAGGTGCTGGACAAGCTGGCAAAAGGCACGCAAGCCCCGTTGGGAGACGAGTTTCTCTGTCATGTGGGGCCGCTGACTCAAGAAGAATTGGGTCGCAGACTTCTGGATCTGGTGATGGCCGCCTGGCGGGACGGTATTGACGCGGAGGCCGCCCTCCACGCTGCCATTGATGCGGTTATCCGCCAATCGGAGGAACCGTCCGTCTCCGGGACCGCCACCCTGCCAGAGAGCATTATCCGTCTCGTCCAATCACAATAATATCTGCGGCAGCAGCCGCAGCTATTATATAGAACTGGGGCCGGTTTGCGGCCCTCTCAAAAGAAAATTTTTAGGAGGAACACAAACAATGAACAAGACAGATTTGATCCGCAGCACCGCCGAAGCTGCCAGCTTGAGCCGCCGCGACGCCGAGGCCGCCGTGAATGCCGTTCTGGATAGCATCACCAACGCGCTGGTTCAAGGCGAAAAAGTCCGCCTGGTTGGCTTTGGCTCCTTTGAGGTCCGTGAGCGGGCTGCCCGGGAGGGCCGCAACCCCCACACTGGCGAGGCCATTACCATCGCCGCCTCCAAGTCCCCCGCCTTTAAGCCCGGCAAAGAACTGAAGGATGCTGTCAATCAATAAAAGCTGAAAATGGACTACATGGGGCTGTCTCGCCAAGAGACGGCCCTTTGTTTTTGGGGCACAAGCCCTAATATTGCTCTTATAGAGACCCGATCGGCAGTGAAAATTGATTTTCCCTGCGCCTGTGCAAAAATATCAGGATGAAATTGCTCACGGAACTGCCTTCCAATTTGTCCCGCGAATTGCCTCTCCTCCCTTGATTTTCCGCCCTAGTGTGATATAATAGGACACAGGAGGCAAAATGCCCCATATGCTTTATCAAAACTGACAGGAGGTATTTAACTATGGAAGTAAAATTTTATGTCTGTCCCCACTGCGGAAATGTAATCATAAAGCTGACCGATGCCCAGGTACCCGTGGTGTGCTGCGGCCAAAGGATGGAGGAAATCATCCCCGGAACCACTGACGCCTCCGCAGAAAAGCACGTCCCCCAGTGGACGGTACAGGGCGATATTGTAACAGTCAAGGTTGGCTCTGTGGAACACCCCATGCTGGAAGCCCACAACATCTCTTGGATCTTTTTGCAGACCACTCAGGGCTGGCAGTATAAAGCCCTGAAGCCGGAGGACAGGCCGGAGGCCGTCTTTGCCCTGGCTCCGGGAGACAGTGTAGAGGCCGTCTACGCCTATTGCAACCTCCACAGTCTCTGGAAGTCCTGAGGACGGCGGCATGAACTACCCCCGCCTGTTTACCCCTCTGGAGATAAAGCCCGGCTTCACCCTGAAAAACCGCATCGTCATGCCCGCCATGCACCATCTCTACACCGACGGAGGGCGCTGCACCCCACGCTTCTGCCAGTATTACTGGCGGCGGGCAGAGGGCGGTCTTGCCATGGCCATTGTTGGCTCCTGCCGCTTTGATGACTACGGTGCCAAGGATAACTCCATGTCTCTGCGTACCGATGATGTTGTCGATGGCTGGCGGGAATTCACCGACGGAATGCACCAGCGGGGTACAAAAGTAGCCGTCCAGCTCTACCACGCGGGGCGATATGTGCCGGAGCGGGACGTCCCCTGCGGCAGACCTGCTTTGGCCCCCTCCGCCGTCTACTCCACCTACACTCACGAAACCGCTCCAGCCATGAGCCGGGAACAGATAAACGAGGTCATTGTAAACTGGGCTGCCGGGGCTGTCAGGGCGCGGAAAGCAGGTTTTGACGCTGTGGAGATTCTCGGCTCCGCCGGGTATTTAATCTCTCAATTCCTCTCCCCCGTCACCAACCTGCGGGAGGACGAATACGGCGGCAGTTGGGAGAACCGGTGCCGGTTCCCTCTGGAAGTCATCCGTGCAGTGCGGGCCGCTGTGGGGCCAGAGTATCCCATTATCTTCCGGCTGGGGGCCAAGGACTTTATCCCCGGCAGCAACGGACTGGAGGAGGCCAAGCGCTTCGCCGTGCTGGCCCAGGGAGCCGGTGTCGATCTCTTCAACGTCACCGGCGGCTGGCACGAAACAAAAGTACCCCAGCTCCCCGGTGATGTCCCCCCCGGTGCGCTGACCTACCTCTCCCGCAGCATCCGGGAGGTTGTGTCCGTGCCGGTAATGATGTGCAACCGTATCAATACCCCGGCGCTGGCCGAGGAGGTGCTGGCCCTGGGCCGTGCGGATCTCATTGGCATGGGTCGGCCCATGCTGGCCGACCCGGATTTCGCAAACAAGGCCAGGGATGGCCGGTCCGGGGAGATCCGCCCTTGTGTGGCCTGCAATCAGGGCTGTCTGGCAAACACCTTTTTTGACAAGCCCGTTCGCTGCACCGTCAATGGCCTGTGCGGGCTGGGCTACCGTTTGAAACCCCGGCTGGCTGCGGAACCGCAGAAATTCCTGGTGGTAGGCGGCGGTCCGGCAGGGTGTGAATGCGCCATCCGGCTGGCTCAGCGAGGGCATTGCGTCACCCTTTGGGAGCAGAGCGGCAGTCTCGGAGGACAACTGCGGCTGGCCTCCAAAATCCCTTCCCGCTATGAGTTCACATCCCTGATCCGTTATTATGAGACAGTGCTGCGCACCGTCGGTGTGACGGTGAAGCTGAATCGCACTGCCACCCCCCTGACCGTCCAGCAGGGGAGCTTCGACCAGGTCATCGTGGCCACCGGCGGACAGCCCAACCGGACAGAGCTGCCTCCCGCCCCGCCGTCCATGACAGTCTGCACTACCACAGAAGTCCTGACCGGCCAGGTGATACCCGGAAAACAGGTGGTACTCATCGGCGGTTCCTTCGTGGGCTGCGACACCGCTCGGTACATCGCCCGCCAGTCCTCTCTGACCCCTGACCAGCTCTATTATCTGCTGGCTTGGCAGGCGGAGCCGCCAGCAGCGGCGCTAGCTGAATTGAACCGGTGTGATCGGGAAATCACGTTGGTAGAGCAAGGGCCGAAGATTGGCTTTGGCTATGAGCCGGGAACCAGCTGGCCCACCCTGGCAGAGCTGGATCGGCTGGGCGTGAAACGCTGGAAGAATACTAGGGTCACGGCAATCGGCGCAGATTCCGTCACCGTGGAACGCCAGGAGAAGGATGGAACTCTCTCTGCGGAGCGGATTCCCTGTGACACGGTGGTGGTTGCCTCCGGCGTCCACCCGGACAGCTCACTCTATACCGCCCTCCGTGCGAGAGGGATTCCGGCAGAACTTATCGGCAACGCCCGAAAGCTGGGCCGGGCCATCGACGCCATTTCGGAGGCCGCCCAGCGGGGCAGTATTCTGTAAATCAGCTCCATACAATTGGAAATCTCCTTGTTTTGCGCTGCAGAACAAGGAGATTTTTTGTTATTGCGCCGGTACCCTGCACTGTGTCTCCCGCCGTTTCACATGGCGGTAGAGATACTGCTCCACCGCAACGGCAGAGTCCAGGCAGAGGGCCTGCTCCGCCAGCTCTGCCGCCGTCTCCCGGCTCCAGATAGAAATTGCCCGGCGCACCGCTGGAACGGCGGCAGGCGAGACAGAAAACTCATCTAGCTCCCATGCTGTCAGCAGGGGGATCATCCGGGCATCAGCGCAGGCCTCGCCGCACATCCCCACCGGGATGCCCGCCTGATGTCCTGCCGTAATCACCTGTCGGATGGAGCGGAGGACGGCGGGATGCAGGGGAGAATACAGGCTCCTCACCCGTGCGTTACCCCGATCCACCGCCAGGGTATACTGGGTAAGGTCGTTGGTGCCGATGCTAAAAAAGGACACCTCCCGGGCCAGCCGGGAAGCCAGTTGGACGGCGGCAGGCGTCTCTATCATAATGCCGATTTCCGGCCGGGGGTCAAAGGGCATCTCCTCCTCCGCCAGCGATGCCTTACACCGCTCCAGCAGCCGTTGGAATCCTCTGATCTCCTCCACCCCCGTCACCAGTGGCAGCAGTATTTTGATATTGTGACGGACAGCCCCCGCCCGGAGGATAGCCCGCAGCTGGCAGGAGAACACCTTGGGATGCTCCAGACAATATCGGATAGCCCGGTAGCCCAGGAAGGGGTTTTCCTCCTCCCCCAGTCCCAGGTATTTCACCGGTTTGTCACCCCCCACGTCCAAAGTGCGGATGACAACCGGCTTCTCCCCCATGGCCTCCGCCGTCCTGACGTAGGCGTCATACTGCTCCTCCTCGCTGGGGGGCGCATCTCTGTCCAGGAAGAGGAATTCCGTCCGGAAAAGGCCAATTCCCTCCGCTCCCTGCTCCGCTGCCCGCAGGGCTTCCTTGGCAGCGCTGATGTTGGCAAATACCGCGCAGGCGCGGCCATCGGCGGTGCGGGTTGGCCGGGTGCGAAATTCTTCCAGTACCTGCCGTTCTGCATCCCCCTTCTGCCGGAGGCGACTGTACTCCTTAAGCTGAAATTCCGTCGGGTCTGCAACCACCAGCCCTGAACCTCCGTCTACGATGACGGCCTGACCGGATCGGAGAATGGATGAAATGCCCGTGAGTCCCAGCACAGCGGGAATCTCCAGCCCCCGGGCTAGGATGGCGGCATGGCTGGTCTGTCCACCGGTTTCCGACAAAATCGCTGCCACCTTGCTGGGATCTAACCGGGCGGTTACAGAGGGTGTCAGATCTTTCACCACCAGCACCGTGTCTGGCGGCAGGGCGTCCAGCTCCGGCCCCTCCGTCCGCAACAGGAAGGCCAGCAGTCGCTGCCGGATATCCTCCAGATCAGAGGCCCGTTGGCGCAGCAGTTCATCCCCTGTCTGGGAAAAAAGCGCTCCATACTGGCGGCACACCCCATCAATGGCCGCCTCGGCGGTGCGGCCCGCCTGAAGTTCCTCCTCCATAGCCTGACGGAATCCGGGGTCACCGGCCATAGCCCCTTGGCCGATGAGAATGTCCCCCGCCTGATCGCCCAGCCGCTGCCGAGTGGCCTCGGCTAGGATGTCCAGTTTGGCGGTAAAATGCTCCAACGCCTGCTCCAGCCTTCGGCGCTCCTGCTCCAGTCCGGCATAGGGGCGGCTGCTATAGTCCGGCAGTTCCCCGCCCAGCACTACCGCCCGGCCCATACCGATGCCGCTGGAAACACCAGCCCCTTTCCATTCCATCATGAATCCGTCTCCCCAAAGCCCGATTTGATGAGTTCCACCGCCCGCTGCAGGGCGGCGGCCTCTTGCCGTCCGCTGCACCGCACCTCTACCTCTGTCCCGCCCCGTAGACAGGCAGCCATCAGCGCCATAACGCTCTTGCCGTTGGTCTCCCGACCGCCCGCATGAAGGCTAACCACAGCGTCGAAGTTATTCATCTCCTTGACAAACTGAGTAGCAGGGCGCATATGCAGCCCCTGGCTGTTGGTCAGCGTCACACATTCCGATACCATAGAATCACCTCTTCGTTTGCTCTGCCCGCAGGATGGGCCGGGTGAATATTACCCTTCACTCACATTCCGCTTCAGTACCGCCAGCAGGCCGCAGCCCACCGCACTGCCCACTGCCAGTGCCGCCAAATACAGCGGCCAGCCGCCCACCACCGGGAAGACAAAGATGCCCCCATGCGGCGCCCGGAGGGTACAGCCAAAAAGCATAGATAGCCCCCCAGCCACAGAGGAACCGGCAATACAGGCGGGCAGCACCCGCCAGGGGTCAGCGGCGGCAAAGGGGATGGCCCCCTCGGTGATGAAGCACAGTCCCAGAACGTAGTTCACCAGCCCAGATTTCCGTTCTTCCCGGCTGAACTTCCGGGGGAAAATCGTGGCGCACAGGGCGATGGCAATAGGCGGCACCATGCCTCCCACCATGACAGCGGCCATGATGTCGAAGCTGCCGGAGGCAATGGCGGCAGTGCCGAAAACATAGGCTGCCTTATTCACCGGGCCACCCATGTCCACACTCATCATTCCCCCCAGCACCAGTCCCAATAGCACACGGCTAGCGCCGCCCATAGCATTCAATCCGGTGATAAGCGCCTCATTCAGGAAAGCCGCTACAGGGTTGATGAGGCACATAGTAAGGCCGATGCCCAGAATACCCAGCAGGGGGTAAATCAGGGTGGGCCGCAGCCCCTCCAGGCTCTCCGGCATACGCCGGGTGAGCTTCCGCAGACCTACCACCAGGTAGCCTGCCAGGAAGCCCGCTGCCAGCGCCCCCAAAAAGCCTGCAGATACTGCCTCTCCCCCCGATATTGAGACAAAGCTGATGCCCTCATTGGCCAAATATCCGCCTACAAACCCCACTGCTAATCCGGGGCGGTCGGCGATGGAATAGGCGATATAGCCCGCCAGCACCGGCAGCATAAAACCGAAGGCCGCGCTGCCCACTATCTTGAAGAAGGCCGCCGCCGGAGTATTCATGCCAAAGCTGTCCGGGTCGATGGCGTAGTCATCCAGCAGGAAGGCCAGGGCAATGAGAATACCTCCGCCGATGACAAAGGGCAGCATATGGGAGACGCCGTTCATCAGGTGCTTATAGACCCGGCGGCCCCGGCTGTCCCCCGTCTGCTCAATAGGGGCGTTCTCGCCGTCCCCCTCATAGACAGGTACGCCTCCGTCCTGTACCTGACGGATCAGTTCCTCCGCCCGGTGGATGCCGTCAGCGGCGGTACAGAACAGCACCGGATGGCCCTGAAAGCGACCGGTATCCACCTTTTTGTCTGCTGCCACAATAATACCTTTGCAGTTTTGAATCTCCTCTGCCGTCAGCTGGTTTTTTACACCGCCAGATCCGTTGGTTTCCACCTTGACTGTAACCTTCAGTCGGTCCCCTGCCTGTCGCAGGGCTTCCGCCGCCATATAGGTATGAGCAATGCCGGTGGGGCAGGCAGTGACCGCCAGAATGGGTGCATTTCCAGCGGTGGATGCTGCCCCACTCTCCTCTTCAAAGCGGTCGATAACGGCCAGGAACTCCCTGGGACTTCCCGCCTGCCGCAGTGCGGCGGTAAAGTCCGGCTGCATAAGCCAAGTCATCAGCCGGGAGAGGATCTCCAGATGGATATCTCCTCCGTCCTCCGGCGCGGCGATCATAAAGAAGACATCGCTCTCTCCGCCCCCTGGCTGGCCGCAGTCCACCCCTCGCGTCAGAGTCAGTGCAGCCAGGCCCGGTCGAGCAACACCCTGGCTCTTGGCGTGGGGAACAGCCACGCCCCCCTCCACGGCGGTGCTGCCCTGGTCCTCCCGGGCCAAGATATCCCGCTCATACCGGACGCCATCCCGCAAGGCGCCTCCTGCCTGCTGCAGTTCCACCAGCCGGTGGATAACAGCAGCCTTGTCTGGCAGGCTCTCCCCCAGGCTGATGCTCTCCCGTGAGAGCATATCCGTAATTTTCATGGCATTGCCTCCATCAGTATCTCGATTTCTGCCTTGGTGGCCAGCCCCGTGGAAAAGGTTGTGGCAGCTCCTGCCGCAATACCCAGCCGCAAGGCGGCGCTGTAGTCCCCGCCGGAGAGCCATCCTGCCAGAAAGCCCGCCACCATGGAATCCCCCGCCCCCACGGAGTTGCGTACCTGTCCTCCGGGAGAGGCCGCCTGGTGGAACTTTCCCGTCTCATCCAGCAGTACGGCCCCCTCTCCCGCCAGCGACACCAGCACGTTCCGGGCGCCTCTCTCCTGAAGCCGGGCAGCCAACCGAAAGATAAGCTCTGGTGACAGCTCCCGCAGCCCGAAGAGTTCCATCAGCTCCTGCCGATTGGGCTTAATCAGGAAGGGCCGGTAGGGCAGCACCTTCTCCAGCAGAGAACCGGCGGCATCTACCACGGTCAGAATGCCCCGCCCCTGGAGCCGGGCCAGCATCTGCTGATAGATGTCATCGGGCAGGCCCTTGGGGATACTGCCGGCCAGCACCAACGAATCCCCTTCTTTTAATTTCTCCAGCTGGTTAAGGAGGGCATCCAGGGCCTCAGGGGGAATATTCGGGCCGCTGCCGTTGAGTTCCGTCTCCTGCTCCCCCTTGAGCTTGACATTGATGCGGGTCAGGCCTGTGGGCAATCGGATGAACTGGGCGGGTACTCCCCTGTCCTTCAGCAGCAGCGCCAGTGCCTCGCCAGTGAAGCCCGCCGCAAAGCCCCATGCCACCGTGGGCAGCCCCAGCTCGTGAAGGACAGTTGAGACATTAATGCCCTTGCCCCCTGCCTGTAGCAGTTCGTCCCGGGTGCGGTTGGTCTGGCCCAGCCGCAGGTTGTCCATTCGGACAACATAGTCCAGCGCCGGATTAAATGTCACTGTATAAATCACGTGAAGCCACATCCTTGTCGGTGTCTAGTTTAGCCAAGGGCTGCTGATTTTATCAGCTCCGCTGCCTTTGTTCAAAAATTATTCGTCCCTTTTGCATATTACCGTCTCCCGCCCGCAATAGTGCCCCTATACAAAAGGTAGGATTGACCATGGTTTTACACATTATCCACAGTCTTTTCCACATTCACAAGAAAAATCTCACTTCGTATATCCTGTTAACATAAAATTCTTTTTGCCCCGGCGGATAGCATTTTGACGAAAGGTTTTGCCCTTCATCCCCTTGCCCCCGAGTATCAGATGTGATATACTGTATCATAACCATTCATCCAACCTGCCATACAAAAAGGAGGTCATCCTATGGCTGCCGCCACACTGCTCACCTGTAAGCTCCAGGAGCTTCATTATAATAACGCAATTGAAAAGCCCGGTCAATTTCAAATTGAAAACAGCTTTTCCTTCCATGTGGAGTACAATCGCGAAAACAGCCGCTGTGTTGCCAAACTCTATCAAAGTGCCCGGGAAAAGAGTGAGGATTCCCGCTTTTTTATCTCTGTGGATATGATTGGTGTCTTTGAACTGGAGGATGTCTCTACCCCAGAGGACAAGAAAGAGATCCACGTCCAATGCTATTATCAGCTCTTCCCCTATGCCCAGCAGCTGGTAAGTCAGCTCTGTGCCGGCTCCGGTCTGGCCAATTTCAAGCTGCGCCGCTCCAAGATGTCCCCGGACAACGTCACCATGAACACCCGGGACGGCGGCGGCTCCAAGCAGATCTGACCGCAGCCACCGCCCTGAATAAATCAGGCACACGCAACAGGGGTCTGTAACGAAATGAAAGCCGCTATGATTCCCTGTCTGTCAAAAAAGTCCAGCAAAAGCCGGAGGTCTTTCCGTACGCCATTCTCTCCCTGGCAAAAGGAAAACCCGCTATCCCTCCCAGAATAACGGGTTAAAGTGAAATAACATCCAAAGCACATCAATTATTGAATTGGCTTTTGCTGCCTCTCGTCGCTCAAATTCTTCGCGGCGTTTGTTCTGGCCAGAAAACCGCTAGACAGTGCCCAGGACATGTCATTTAAAAGCTGCACCTTTACGCCAGCCATATTGATAAATCGGCCAGACGCGAAATCCCCGACCACATACGGACCGTCGATCAGCGACTTATCCCTGTGATAGGCCTGCATATTCTCGTTGACGAGGACACCGCCGAAAGCGCCGTCGGTTCCCAACTTCGCGCGGACGGCATAATACGGCCCACGGGTAAAAGGCACCAGATAGGCCTTATCCTTAAAGCGTTTCCGGTCAACGCCCTCCTCACAACAGCGGTTATAATGCTCCACGGTTTTCCCAAGCTCATCGGCGTCCACGCCGATCTCCCGTGCCAGTTCCGCAATACTCTCCGCCCTGTGGATCGCCGGTTCTCTGCCCAAAACCGCGTTCAGGCTTTCTTCCGCCGCCCACAACCACCGGATCACACTGCTTCTTCTGCATTGCGCTCATCCTTTTTTCCATTATCAAGGCGCTCAAGGTAGTCCACCGCAAAAGCGGCGGAGGTGTATCCGCTTCCCACGGCCCAGTTGCACTCGTTGACCAGGGTCAGCCGGGGCATGCCTGGCTCTGGCTGGCGCCTGCCCCAGCCGGAGGCGTTGTCACCCACCGCGTAAAGGCCCGGGATGACACCGCCATCTCTGCGCAGCACCCCCGTCTCGCCGTTGATCTTGACCCCTCCAAAGGCACCGTCGGTTGCCATTTTGCCGTAAATCGCGTAAAACGGCCCGGTTTTGACCGGTGTGAGCATCGCGGGCGGCTTGTGGAACTGGGTATCCTCCCCAGTCTCACAGGCCGCGTTATAGCAGTCTATCGTCTGCCGAAGCTGGTACGCCGGGATGCCGCACTTTTCCGCCAGCTCTTCGATGCTGTCTGCCACGCGGAGGGCCGGGGCCTCCGTCAGCGCGGCCTCTTCTTTCAGTTCCCTGCGCCAGTCACGGAATATCCAGCCCTCCGGGCCATGCGCCAGTTTTTCGCTGAGGTGCCGCACCGTGTCCGCGTCCATGATAGAGTAGGCCCGGCGTCCGGGCTGCTGCAAAAACGGAGCGTCACCGCCACCGATGATCCCCTCGTTAAAGAAGCGTCTGCCCTCCTGATTGACATAAACGCTCTCCCCCTCGCAGGCCAGCTTGAACAAAAGGAAGCTGAAGGGATGATGTACGGGGCCAAACTGATTGACAAAAAAGTTGTCATAGTCCACAAACGCCCCCACGCTCTCCCCTAGAGGAACCACATCCCCCGTGTTGGTGGGTGCGGCGAACCGGTGTACCGGTTCCGCGTCCTCTTCAGAGAAAAACCAGGGCCAGTACTGCTTCAACAGCACGTCATTGTGAGCAAAGCCGCCAGTGGCAAGGATCACCGCCCTGCAGGAAATATGAACCGCTCCCCCTGCGTCCTCCGCCCAGACGCCGGATATTGCGCCGTTCTCATCGGTCTCCAGCCGCTTCGCGGCAGTTCCGGTCAGCAGCTGCCCGCCGCGGCGTTCCAATTCTCTGCGTAAAATGCCGATCACATAGCTGCCGGTGCGCCCCGGGCCGATGGCCGGATCCCGGCACTTCTTGTTGAGCAGCAGCCGCTCCCCCTCCGGGGCCACCCACTCTTCCGCGCCCATCATAAAACGCTGTACCAAAGGATCCTTCGCGCCATCTAAAGACAAAAACCACTTAGTGAACGCGGCGGTTGATTCCTCGGCGATCCTGACCACCCCGGGGTCCGCCCATGTGCGAAGCTCCTTCTGCATCCGCGCCATGGCGATAATCTCCGGGGGCGCTTTGCCTTCCTCCGGCTCCGGCCAGCCGGCCATGCTTTCCGAAAGCCGTATTCCCGCGAACCAGGCGCTGCCGCCGGGCCGGTTCGCTTTCTCCAGCACAAGGATCCTTCGCGCACTCAGGCAGGCGGCATGGGCGGCGGCGGCCAGACCGGACGCACCCGCGCCCAGCACCACCAGATCCGCCTCCATCTCCAGTGTTTCATGGGGGACTGCAACTGCCGGGACATCGCTGTGGGCCGCCTCCACATTGCACACCCTGGCACATAGCCCGCACTGTATACATACCGTCTGGTCGATCTGATAAGAGGTACCCACATAGGAAATCGCGCCCGCCGGACACTCCAGCGCGCAATAGTGGCAGCAAAGGCACTTGTCCCGATCAATCAAATAATTCATGGCCGCACATCCTTTTAATAACCGTGGCAGTGGAATCGCAAGAGGGGCTCCACCGCCCCGGTCTATATGTCACATCAATAGAGATAATCGCCGTAACTGCCGCAGGACGGGTACAGCTCACCGGAAAAATCGTTGTAGCCTACGGAGTAGCTGTGTTCATCGTCCAGCCTTTCATAGGGCTTGGGATCCGGCACGGTATCCTGCACCGGCTGGACGATGGAGACATCGCAGTGTGCGACGCGGGCATCCCCCAGGTTGCCGCAAGAGCTGCACTTGCCCAGCTCCAGCGTCTGGTCGAGGAACTTGCGGAACCGATCCTGTGCCCAGTTTTCATCATCCATGTCACCGCAGAAGTCCGGGCAGACCTGCTCATGGAACCACCACCATCTGCCGTCCCGAAATACGAAGTCGGAGCCGTAGCGCTCCCACAGCCACATACCGCAGCGCCCGCCCTGGTGTCCGTTCACGCCGTACATATTGCCGGGAGTCAAATAGAAGGCTCGAGCGGACTGTCCGTCGTCGGCCACCTCAATGACTGGAGATGCGAGAATGTGCGCGTTGCTGGCAAAGCAAGGCCGGTCCTCGTGGCCATACAGCGTGTCACCGTACATGTCCCTGGGCGTCGTCGGTCGGTCCGTTCTCGGTTTTTTGGGACGCAGCCTGCCGGTTGGGCCGCCCTCCGGCTCAAACTCGCTGTCCTCGTCCATCTCGTGCATGGGGGGCATTTCCCTGGGGTAGGACGGGCCGAAGCCAAAGCCCAGTCTCGGCGCCTCGTCGAAATGGTTCTCCATCATCTGCTTAAAGCCGATCATCCGTCCGAAGGTATGCCCCCATGTGGTGTTGTCTGAGCGCAGCCAAAATACACCATACTCCTCGCGACCGTATCCAAGACCATGCAGATATGCGTGCCGACCTTTAAACTCTTCCACCTTCTGGCATGCGATCACGGCTGCGATCCGTTCATGCTTGCTTAAATTCTTGTTCATCCTGATACGCCCCCTCAATAGATGCGCTCGTAGTACTTTTTGCCGACCTTGCCCTCAGGGCCATAGCCCTGATCCTCATCATAGAACTTATAGGGTGTCGGCATATCGTGGAACAGGTACTCCCAGCCGAATTGGTTGTCATAAACATCCCGCAGAATGGTGGGTGTGCCGAAATCCTTGCGGCTGGGGTCGTTGGGATCGGTGATCACAGTGGGTACCTCGTTGTAATCCTTCCCTGCCTCGATGGTGAAGTCATGCTCCTCCACCACGTGCCACAGCTTCCACTGATCTCCCTCTTTCAGCAGCTCAACCAGCAGCAGACCGACCTCATGGTAGCACTTTGCGCTCCCATCTGGATCTCCCTCTGCGGACATACCCAGATCGTAGAGCAGCACACGGGCTGTCTGTCCGTCGTTGGCCAAAAACAGCACCGGCGTTGTGGCGGAGTGCATGCAGCACATACCGATGCCCGGCGTAGCGTTAGAAATTCCGGCCGCCGCGTACTTCTTCTGCTGAACGGCGCATTTCTCCTCAAACTCCTCCACCAGATGACGACGCACCTCGGCGATGCCCACATAGAAGCCGATGTTGGTGGCAAAGGACGCATCCTTTTGATTGCGGGCACGCTGGACATAGAGTTCATCCACAATGCGGCTACGTTCGCCGTTGCCCCAGTAAAGAACAAAGCGGCCGACCTGATCCATGATCATTTCCTTGTCCCAGGCCCGCAGGATCATTTCGTCATCGGTGTATTCCTTTTTGTATTCAACAAACATCTCCGCTCCTCCTTTCAAACGCCGTAGCTGAATGTGTCAGCGAACGTGTCGTATGGCTCCGGCACAGCTGGAGACTTGGTATAGGGCCGCATCGCGCTGTAATAGGGCTTGCCGGCGGTGTTGTTCGGCTCAGGCAGCTTGAACGCGCCGATCGCCTCGAAGCCGGGTACCTTTTCAAATGTCTTGGGAGCTTCTACAAAGCTGATGCCGCAGGGGTGATCCACGTTATAGAGCATCTGCATATGCCAGACCCGGAACTCGCCGTCCTCCATTACGAAGTCAACTGCCGTCCAGCCGTAGGTCCAGTTGGACACCGGGCCGCCCTCCGTCAGGTAGCAGTAGGAGCCCCGTACATTAAAGATCGCCTTGGCCGTCTGACCATCACCGGCGATCTCCACCACATGGGAATCCAGCGGCAGATAATTGATCATGCCGACGCCGTAAACCTCCTCCGGCGTCTTACCCTCGAAGGCATCCGGGAATTTCTCATAGATCAGCTTTGAAGTCAGGGCAATCTCTTCGCCCAGCGCATAATAGTAACCGGACACTGCCTCGGCCCCTTGATAGGTGCCTTGATTCAGCATCAGGCTGACATCCTCACGCTTGCTCCAGTAGCGGCTGTAGATCTGCGCGTCCTCCTTGACGCAGAGGTCATGGGAGATCCGCCCCATGGTGTTGCGGATCTCGCGACGCCACTCAAGCCGCTCCAGGAGTTCATCTGGTGTAAATTTTTTCATGCTTGTCACTCCTTATATTCAATCTGCTGATTAAATTCATTTCACGAATCAAGTGATTCCTTGATATAGTTGGTAATCTGGTAACCGCTGGCCCAGGAGCCGCCCAACCCTCCGCACAGTCTGATCGCGCCCCTGTTCTCCTCCGGAGCGCAGGTCGCGCAGTCCCCTGCGCAGTAGAGATGATCAAAGCAGGGGCCATTCTGCTTCAGCACATGGAACCGGACACTCCAGTGCGCAGTAATGACAGCCAACACAGCCGACCTTGATTTGGTAACTCATGTCATACCTCTTCGCGGCTATTATATCAGACGTTCGCCGTCTCGCCCTGCTTCTTCAGCTGCCGGGCAATCTTCTTCTGAACCTTCTTCTTGTTGTAGCTGCCAACGCCGCCCTTCAGCCGGGGATCCAACAGGTCGCGAACGCCGTCACCAAACATGGCGGAGGCGAACACGATCAGGGCAATGGCAACGCCGGGTACAATCGCCAGCCATGGCGCTGTATACATATTAGACCGGCCCGAGCCGGACAGCAGCGCACCCCAGCTCGGCGTATTGATGTTGACGCCAAATCCCAGGAAGTTCAGCGTGGCCTCTGCCATGATGATGCCGCCGATGCTGCTGGCGAGATTCATCAGGATCAGTGGCATGATATTGGGGATCACATGCCGGAACATGTTCCAGAAGTAGCCTCCGCTGAGCATGGTGGCCATCTTACAGTAGCCGGAATCCTTCACCGCCATTGCCGAACCCCGGATCATTCGGGAGCCGCCAATGCCTGCGGGGATGGACAGTACCATAATCATCTGAAGCATACCGTTGCCCAGCGCCGCCATCAGAATCAGGGTAATCAGCGTGTTGGGGATAGAGTTGAAGGCATCCACGATGCGCTGTACCACAAGGTCGAAGGTGCCGCCGATGACCGCGCTGGCAACACCGATGATCACGGAGACCACCGTGCTAATCAGGGTGCAGCAAACGCCCAGGATCACGGAGGTGCGTGCGCCGTAGATCATATAGCTGAGCAGATCGTGTCCCAGGGTGTCTGTACCCAGCAGATGCTCCGCCGAGGGCGGCTTCAGCTTGGCCAGGATGCTGGTGGGCAACGCGCCGTCCGTCATCGGAGTGGGTGCCAGCACATCCGCGAAAATCGCAATGAGGACAAAGACAATCAAAATAACCAGCCCAAGCCCGGCAACAGGCTTTGTCCGGAACAGTTGGCCCAAGAAGGACGGGTTCTTATTCTTATTCTTGTTCAACACGTCCACCTCCCTCAATCAAGCTCCACACGGGGATCAATCCACTTGTAGGCAATATCCACCAGCAGGTTTATGACCATCACAATGATGGAAAAGACCAGAACGCAGCCCTGCACCAACGGATAATCCCGATTATTCAGGGCGGTAATCAGCACGCTGCCGATGCCCGGAATATTAAACATATTCTCCAGCACCACGCTGCCGCCCACCAGCCCGGCCACCGCGCCTCCGATGGAGGTGACTACCGGGATCATGGTGTTACGCAGTGCGTGGTTCCATAGCGCCTGGCTCTCGCTGCTGCCCTTGGCCCAGGCGGTGCGGATATAATCCTGGCGCAAATTCTCCAGTGTCATGGTCCGAACCAGGCGCAGCTGCATACCGGCCTGGGTGAGTGAACCCAAAATCGCGGGGATCAAAAACATCTGCAGGTTCTGCCAAGGCTTGTCAAAAAAACTGTAGTAGTTTGCCGGGGGCGCATACTTCCACCAGACCGCTGGGTAGACCAGCACCAGCGTTGCGATCCAGAACACCGGAACTGCCATCAGGATGACTGCCAGCGTGCGGATGGCGTTGTCGGCAATACTGTCCTGCCGAGAGGCACACATCAGGCCCAGCGGAATGGATATCAGGTTGGACAGGATCAGGATCATGATGGAGAGTTCCAGCGTGATGGGGAGTTTTGTAAAGATGATCTCAGACACGGTTCCCGTCTGGAACAGGGACTCCCCCATATTGCCCCGCAGCAAATTGCCCATCCAGATAAAGAACTGGATGACCGCCGGCTTATCCATGCCGAGCTTGATCTCCACTTCCTCCCTAGTGACAACGATTCCGTTAGCGGAATACTGAGAGATGATCTGATCCACCGCTGTGCCGGGGATGATCCGCATCAGTGCGAAAGTAATCACACATACAATCAGGATCGTCGGGATCAGAAGGAGGACACGCTTCAGTATATATTTTCCCATTGACTTAACCCCCTTCTCTCAGTTGCCGCCGCTTGCCAGGTGGCATGCGACATAGTGTTCCCCGCCCATATCGGCGATCTTCGGCTCCTCCTCGTGGCAGCGCTTCATCGCATAGGGGCAGCGGGTGCAGAAATGACAGCCCTTCGGCGGATTGATCGGGGATGGCACTTCTCCCTCCAGCAGAACACGGTTCCGCTGCCGGTCTATCGTGGGATTCGGGATCGGCACGGCAGAGATCAGCGCCTTGGTATAGGGGTGCAGCGGATGGCTGTACAGTTCCTCGCTGGACGTCAGCTCCACGATCTTACCCAGATACATCACCGCCACCTGATTGGACAAATACCGCACCACAGAGAGGTCATGGCCGATGAAGATATATGTCAGGCCGAGTTCCTCCTGCAGCCGCATCATCAGGCCCACAATCTGTGCCTGGATGGAGACATCCAGCGCAGAGACGATCTCATCGCAGACGATAAAGGCGGGGGACATGGCGAGCGCCCGGGCAATCGAGATCCTCTGCCGCTGACCGCCGGAGAACTCATGGGGATAGCGGTCCCGAAACTCAGGGTTCAGTCCCACCAGCACCAGCATCCGCTCCACCAGCTCCTCCTGCTCGGCACGGGAACCAATATGGTTGATCTGCGGACCCTCCAGGATGGCTTGGCGAACGGTCATGCGCGGGTCGAGGGACGCGAAGGGATCCTGGGTGATCATCTGCAGCTTGCGATGCAGCACCCGCAGGCTCTTCTTGTCCAGATGGGTGATGTCCTGATCGTCAAAGATGATCTGACCGCCGGTGGGAACCAGGTTGCGCATGACGCAGTTGCCGATGGTAGACTTGCCCGATCCGGACTCTCCCGCCAGACCCAGCGTCTGCCCTTTTTTGATAGCGAAGGAAACTCCGTCCACCGCTTTTACATCGGCTATCTTCCGTTTCATCAGTCCCTTAGTAACCGGAAAATACATCTGAAGGTCTTTTACCTGTAAGATCGCATCGCTGATCTGACTGGATACACCCTCCCGGGTAGAGATATCCTGATCCATGACCTGCCTGATCTCATCACCCTGGGGAAGCTCGACTGAATGATAGATCTTCTTTTTCTCGTTGATCATTGCAGCGCCTTCCTCTCTTCCTCCGTCTGATCCTTGTGGAAGCAGGCACAGAAGTGACCGGGTTCCACCTCTTCTTCCTCAGGACGGCGGGACTGACATTCCTCCGTCGCATACCCGCACCGGGATGCAAACGGACAACAGGCCTCCGGAACCTTGGACATGTCCGGCGGCGAACCCTCAATGGTGTGCAGGCCATAGGATCTGGGCAGATCCAGTCGGGGAACCGCCCGGATCAAACCGAGGGTATACGGATGATAGGCATGTTCAAAGATATCATACGGTGTGCCGGACTCCACGATCCTGCCGCCATATACGATCTTCACACTTTCGGCATAGCGCGCTACCACGCCCAAATTGTGTGTGATCAGGATCAGCGCCATATCGTTCTCATGGCGCAGCTCATTCAACTCCTCCAACACCTGCGCCTGGACCGTGACATCCAGCGCAGTTGTCGGCTCGTCCGCAATTAGCAGTTCAGGGCCGCAGGCGATCGCCATAGCGATCATGGCCCGTTGCTGCATACCGCCGGAAAACTCAAAGGGATATTGCTTGACCCGCGCTTCCGGGCTGGGGATCTTGACCTTGCGGAGCAACTCTACCGCCTCCCGCATGGCGTCCTTTCTCTTCATCCTCTTGTGGAGACGCAGCGCCTCAGAGATCTGCCTGCCTACAGGCATAACCGGATCCAGCGCGGTACTCGGCTCCTGGAAGATCATCGAGATCTTGGATCCCCGCAACTCCCGCATCTCCTTGTCGCTGATCTGCAGCAGATCCTGCCCGTGAAACAGAACCTTTCCGCCCACGATCACGCCGGGCGGATAAGGGATCAGCCCCAACACCGACAGCGCACTGACGCTCTTGCCGGAGCCGGATTCTCCGATGATGGCGACAAATTCCCCCTTATGCACCTGATAGGACAGGTCATCTGACGCACGAAGCACGGAATTTCCCGTATAAAAATTCGTCCTCAGATGCTGCACATCCAGGATAACCTCCCTCTCCAAAGGAGCATCCCCCTTCCTGTTTGTTCTCTGTCATATGAAACAGAGGGGACAGAGAGCCTGCCCCCTCCTTGTTCATTTATCGGTAACTGTGTTGTCCAGCGATTGACTCAAGCGCCGGCAGTGGTATCCCAAACGTGATTCAGGATGGTATCGAGATTCATATTCGCATACAGGAAGGAGCTGTCAATACCGCCGACCTTGGAAGATACATAGACAGGGATCTGGGCATACGGGCTGATCACCAGGGCATAGTGCTGCTCGGCCATGTACATATCAAACTCCTGGGCAATCTCGTTCTTTTCCTCCTCGGAGGTCGCCGCGTCCAGGCGGCTGAAGAACTCGACCACATTGTCATCGTCGTTAAAGGAGTTATACTGGGGGCCGGCGGGACTCCACATAATAAAGGCAAAGAAGGTGGCGCCCATGCCCCAGGCACCGTCAATGGAGCCGGGATTGTCCCGATCGGAGCCGACGGTTTCCATCGCAGTGGTATCAGCCACCACGTTGATATTCATGGTGATACCGACGGCGGCCAGATAATCCTTGATTAGGGTATACAGATCAGCGTCCAGGCCGGAGTGGATGGTCACATCAAAGGTGAACCCATCTCCGTAGCCGGCATCCTCCAGCAGCGCCTTGGCGCCCTCGGGATCATAGGTCCAGGTACTCATCAGTTCATCGCTCCACTGATCAACAGATGAGAAATCGGTCGTGACGGAGAACAGACCGCCCACCTGCGCAGGCGTGGTATAGCCATAGTAGGCGTCGTTGATCTCGTCCATATTAATGGCCATTTGCATCGCCTCACGGACACGGACATCCTGGAGCGGCTCATTGGCACTGATCTTCAGGCAGATTGCGCTGGGCTGGCCCAGATACAGATACTCCGTATACTCGTTCTCGTCCAGAGAATCCATCAGGAGTTGACGCTCGGAATCGGACAGGTATGCCTTATTCCAGCCGATGATGTCCAGATTGCCGGCAATGAATTGGGTGATCTGGTTGGCGTTCTCAGTGATTACGCTCAACGTGATGCTGTCCAGATAGGGCAGCGGGTTGCCCTCATAGCCCGCACGGTCATCGGTGTCATAGTAGTTGGGACTCTTTGTAAAGGTAGCATAGGAGTCCATCTCGAACTCAGTCAGGATATAGGCGCCGGTACCGGTCACATAGTGCCAGTCAGCCTGCTGGGCGGCATCCAGCTCGTCCCACTCGGGGCCGGTGATATTGACGTTGACCAGCATGAACTCAGAGGCGCTCAGGTCATCGCTGCAGTTAAAGTGGAACACAACAGTTGTGTCGTTCAGAGCCTCGACGCCCTCGATCATATACAGGTCGGACGCCCAATTCTCGTCGCACTCCACCTTTGTCTGCCCGTTGAGGCCGAGCAGCCGGGAATAGGTGTACACCACGTCAGAGGCGAGGACCTGCCGGCCACCAAACACATCATACTCTTCCATACCGACGGCGGTCTTGTCCTGGAAATGTACGTCATCCCGGATGGTAACGGTAAAGGTCTGGGCTTCAGAGTCCCAAGCCCAGGTATCGGCGATCTGGCCAGTCATTCTAGCAGAACTGCTGGTTTCATCCTGGAAATTCTCCGCACCCAGGGTCAGGTCAATGGCAAACAGCCGCTCATTCCAAAGCTGCCATTTGCAGACGTCACTGGCGCTGGGATCCGTGTCCAGGTCCATTGTTTGCATTGTCATGTTCAGGCTGCCGCCATAGACGGCCTCGCCGGTGGCGGCACTGTTGTCGTTGGAGATATCCGATCCTTCATTCTCCGTGGTGGCACTATCCGTGTCGGACGCATCCGTGCTGCCATCCTCATTGGTGTTGCTGCCGCCGCAGGCAGCCAGCGAGAACACCATCGCCAGCAAGAGCAGCAGAGCTGTCAGTTTCCGTAATCTTTTCACTTTCGTTTCCTCCTGTTTTGGTTTCATTGGAAAATGCGAGAACAGGCAGGTTATTTTTTCGATTTCTTGCATCGCGACAGAATCTGTAATATAATGTATAATAGCAGATTTATAAGTTGTCTTTGCAATTCTGTGCGTATTGTTTGAAATTTGGCCTTTCGCATTTTCTCTGGTGTACTCATTATACAACGAATTACGTTCAAATTGAAGTCTAGCTTTCGCACGAACCTGCACGCTGGGCGCACAGATCAGCTTCTGCAATGTGGCCCTGTTTTCTCAATATGAACCGGAGGTGCTGTCAATGACGCTGGAACAACTGAGACATTTTGTCTTTGCGGCCAGGGATAAGAATTTGAGTCAGGCCGCCAATGCCCTTTATGTTTCTCACTCCGCCATCAGCCGTTCCATCGCCTCGCTGGAAAAAGAATTGGGCATCAGGCTGCTCAACCGCACCAGCCGTTCCGTCAGCACCACCAAAGCGGGGGAACTGCTGCTGATGCGCGCGTCCAGGCTGCTGGAAGAGGTGGACTCCATCAAAGCGGATATTGCCACACTTGGAGACGGTGAGCAGGCGCTGCTCCGATTTTCCTGCGCCGTCTCCTTCAGCGACAGCATGATGGATTTTATCCAGTCCTTTCAGGCGGAATTTCCTAATCTGTCCATGCGGTTCACAACCACTACGCCGTTCCAGGCCAGCGAAGATCTGTCCTCCGGCCGCTGTGATCTGGCGATGACCTATTCCTATGCCCGCCCAACCCAGAATCCCCACCTGGCCAGAATCGTTCTGGAATCCGGTCACTTTGTTTTTGTCACCTCCGACCGCAGTCCGCTGGCCAAGCGCACCTCCGTCAGCTTTGAGGAACTGGGTCCGCTCCTGGGGATCTATCCGCCCGGCACACCCCACACAAGCCAAAATTTACCCTCACTCAATTCCCGTGATGACGCCTTGCGCTTTGAAAATACCACTGAATCCATCCTATTTCCGGTCATTATGAACCAAGACAGTGTGGTTCTTCCCGAACATTGTACCCGCGATCTGAACAAGCATTGCATTACAATCCCGCTGACCGGGCGCAGCTCAGACGTATGCTACGATCTGGAACTCTATTACAAAGAGGATAACCCAAACCCGATGATCCCCGTATTTATTTCCGCCCTGCTGGAGAGTGGTATTATCAGCCAGCAGTTATCGGATGGCCGGTGAGATTGCGCAGCCGGCCCCAGCAAACCGCATCAAGTAAAAACGACCTGTTTTGCATTTCCAGAAGAATGGCATCAAAACAGGTCGCTTCCTTCATAAGTCACACAGCAGGGAATCTCATGTATCAGGGTCTTTCAGCTATGTAGGGAAGCTCCGGATCGGGCTGTTCCTGTCGGCTGCGTATACACCGACACCCATTGTTCTCAAAGTCTGCGCCGCAGTAACAGAAGAAAGAACCACAGTCTGTACTCCACACACAAAAAAAAACAGTAGCAGTACCGGGTAAGTTCCCAGCGGGAACTATCCGGTACTGTTACAGTCAATTCACCTGTGGATCAGCGGGCGGGCCGCAAAATTTGTGAACGCTAAACAGGCGCTAGTTTAGCGATAAATATGACAAAACTGTCTGCTTTCTTGCGAAAGCAGACAGCCATGGAGCTGCTAGGCAGATTCGAACTGCCGACCTCATCCTTACCAAGGATGCGCTCTACCGACTGAGCTATAGCAGCAAATGGCGACGCGGAAGGGACTTGAACCCTCGACCTCCGGCGTGACAGGCCGG
>CAYUUP010000005.1:0-38062 GCA_964447925.1 uncultured Oscillospiraceae bacterium | reverse complement strand
GAGACGCCGCCGCCATGGCCCTGAAAAACCTGATGGGGCTGGTGTGCGACCCCGTAGGCGGACTGGTGGAGATCCCGTGCGTCAAGCGGAACGTCATCGGCGCGGTGAACGCCCTGTCTGCCGCCGATATGGCGCTGGCCGGCATCCAAAGCCAGGTCCCTGTGGATCAGGTCATCGACACCATGCGGAGCGTAGGCGATGCTATGAGCCCCCGGCTGAAGGAGACGGCCCGGGGCGGGCTGGCTATCACACCCTGGGCCAGGGCGTTTATGGCCGGAGAGAGCGAACAGTAAGCGACCGCCGTGCGGTGATATCGCATTATGAGTGCGCTGGAGGAGATCCAGCAACAGGGAAAGGATGTGCCGGAAATGAAATGTCCCTTTTGCGGACAGATTGACAGTAAAGTGGTGGACTCCCGCCCCGCAGAGGAGTATGCTAGCATCCGGCGCCGCCGGGAGTGCAACTCCTGTGGCCGCCGTTTTACAACCTATGAAATTGTGGAAAAGATCCCGCTGGTAGTGGTGAAAAAGGATGGGAGCCGCCAGAGCTTCGACAAGGAAAAGGTGCTGCGGGGCATGATCCGTGCCTGCGAGAAGCGCCCCGTTACGATGGATACCATGATGAAGGTGGCGGATGACATCGAGATGGAGGTGCAGAACTCCATGGAACGGGAAACCAGCACCGCCGCCATCGGAGAGATGGTGATGGAGCGGCTGCGGGACATCGACCAGGTGGCCTATGTCCGCTTCGCCTCGGTCTATCGCCAGTTCAAGGATATCAGCACCTTTATGGCGGAATTGAACAAGCTGCTGGGAGAGAAATGACGTGGAGACGCAAGTGCGCCGTCAGGCAATTTTAGAGCGGCTCCAGGGGGCGGAGGTTCCCCTCAGCGCCTCCGCCCTGGCGGGAGAGTTCTCTGTCAGCCGTCAGGCCATTGTGGGGGATATTGCCCTGCTCCGGGCTGCCGGGAATGAGATTGACGCTACACCCCGGGGCTATCTCCTCCGGCGGGAGCAGGGGGGACTCCTCCGGCAGGTGGCCTGTGTTCATACCCAGGAGGATATGGGCCGTGAGCTGGAGATCTGCGTGGACAACGGCTGCACGGTGCTGGACGTGGTGGTGGAGCATCCCGTCTACGGCCAGCTCACCGGCCTGTTACAGATTTCCTCTCGGTACGACATCCGGCAATTTCTGGAACAGGTGGAAAGACATCGGGCAAAGCCGCTGTCCGTTCTCACCGAGGGCGTCCATCTTCACACCCTACGCTGCCCGGATGAAGCGGCTTGCCGCCGGGTGACGGCGGCGCTGGAGAAAGAGGGATTTCTCTGGCAGGAGTGAGATTGTCCTCGGTTTCGATCAGCCTCAGATCCTCTGCCGAGATGCGCCCACTGTCCCGCAGAGCGGCCAACAGGGGCAGAGCCGGCAGGTGGCCTGGTAGGGGACAGCCTTCCACACCCAGCGAGAAGCCTGGCGGCGAAGGACAACTGTCCCCCAGCAGCAGCCGGTTCTCTCCTGCCGGAGCAGGGGAGAGGCACACCGTCACGTCCCCCTCTCCCCGGAGAACGGGGAGTCCCAGCTGCCGTTCTAGCGTCCAAGCAAAGTCATCCCACTGGGGGATATCCAGGGCAATGGCCCGTACTTGGGGGGCCAGCCTTTGGCACAGGGGCAGTACCAGGGGATGATGCAGGCCGGCGGATACTGCTACCACAGATTTTTGGGGGTTCAGCCGGTTCCGCCGGAGCCAGGCCAGTGCCAGCGGGGCGGACATGGACTGCCACAGGCTGCGGGTGGAGACTCCGGGCAGGCCCGCTGTGGGGCAGAGCAGCCGCCGCACTCCCTGGCGCTCCAGCAAGCGGCGAGCCCTGTTCTCCCACCGGGGAGAAGCGTTCTGCGGCAGTTCCAGTTCCAGAAGGGGCAGCCCCAGCACGTCCTCCTCCCACAGCCGGATGCGGCGGCCCTCCCATTCCATCACATATCCCAGCATCGTTTTGATTCCCCCTCCGCCATCCGGCATACCATGATACGGTTTGCGGGGCTTTTTTATGCACAGTTGCCTGTTGCGCTCAGCGTTCGGCTGTGATAAAATGAGAGGGAAAAAGCGCTCCGGTGCAGACGGATTGGGGCGGGATACGGAGGGAAAATCATGTCCATCCATGAAGAGTGCGGTGTATTCGGTATCTATGACCCGGCGGGGGACTGCGCCCGAACCACCTATTATGGCCTGTATGCCCTGCAGCACCGGGGCCAGGAGGCCTGCGGCATCGCCACCACCAATGACCGGGAGATGACCTACCACAAGGATGTGGGCATGGTGGGAGAGGTGTTCACACCGGAAATTTTAGACCGGTTGGGGGGAACAATGGCGGTAGGCCATGTACGCTACGCTACTACCGGCGCAGGCCAGGTGGCCAACGCCCAGCCCCTGACGCTGAAATATGTGAAGGGAACTCTGGCTATGGTTCACAACGGCAATCTTGTGAATACCAGACAGCTTCGCCGGGACTTTGAACTGAAAGGTGCCATCTTCCAGGGAACCACGGATTCTGAAATTATGGCCTATGCTATTGCCAGAGAGCGGCTCACTGCGCCCTCGGTGGAGGAGGCGGTAAAGCGGGCAATGCCTCAGCTGAAGGGAGCGTTTTCCTTGATCGTCATGTCCCCCCGAAAGCTGATCGCCGCCAGGGATCCATGGGGCTTCCGTCCCCTGTGCATGGGACAGCGGGGGGACACCGTGGTCTTTGCCTCGGAGTCCTGCGCCCTGGATGCGGTGGACGCCGAATATGTCCGGGAAGTGGAGCCGGGAGAGATCGTGGTTGTGGAGCCAAACGATGGCAAGGGCGGCCGGACAGGGGAGGAAAAATTCACCATCACCGCTATCCGGGACAACTGCCGGGGGATGTCCCATATGTGTATCTTCGAATATATCTATTTTGCCCGACCGGACAGTGTGATCTGTGGCCAGTCTGTCCATGCGGCCCGGCTGAATGCCGGACGGCTGCTGGCTCGGCAGCATCCGGTGGAGGCGGATCTGGTCATCGGTGTACCAGACTCCGGCCTAGATGCCGCTTTGGGCTACGCCGAGGAGTCCGGCATCCCATATGGAGATGGGTTTGTAAAGAACCGCTACATCGGCCGCACTTTCATCACCCCTGACCAGCAGAGCCGGGAGGCCGCCGTCCGAATCAAGCTGGGCGCACTCCGCAGCCAGGTGGCGGGCAAGCGGGTGGTGATGATCGACGACTCTATCGTGCGGGGTACCACCTGTAGGGCAATCATCAATCTGCTGCGCTCTGCTGGGGCGCTGGCGGTGCATATGCGGGTTTCCTCACCGGAATTTATCGCCCCCTGCTACTTTGGAACGGATATTCCCAACAAGGATCGGCTGATTGCCTGCCACCACACGGTGGAAGAGATCTGCCAGCTTGCGGGGGCGGACAGCCTGGGCTTCCTCTCCCTGGAAAACCTTCACAAGATTGCCCCCAATGCCACCTGCGGCTTCTGCGATGGCTGCTTCACGGAGAAATACCCCATTGATATGACGGAATGGGGAGAGGGCTGACGGCTCCTATGTAAGCTCTCACGGGACTGCATCCTGTGAGAGCTTGAGTTTGAGGCCCGGTCAGCTCATGGCATCGCTGATGTTTTCCATCACCTCGCCTACAGAGCGCATGGCCTTGCGGACGGCACACTTGCAGGAGTGATGATGGGACTTCTTGTGAGGGGTCATGGCAGCGCCCAGAGCGGCGCCTGCGGCGATCCCCACACCCATGCCCCGCAGAAACTGGCTGTGGTTCATTGCAGCTACCTCCTTTCCTGTTTCTGAACAGTAGTTTGCCCCAAAGAGCCAGAGTTTACATTTTGTTAATTGCGCTAATAGCTGGAATGCGGTATAATGTTTTGTAGCTTATGTACAAAAAATGACTGAATAAAGGATGTGTAGCGGTGAAGATTCTGATTCGCCGGGGGCGGCTGGTCGATCCGGTCGGCGGCATTGGCGGCGTAATGGATATTTTGATCGATGACGGCAGATTCGCCGTCATCGGCAACGGGCTGGAGGAGCCGGACGCCCAGGTATTGGATGTCAGCGGCTATGTAGTCTGCGCCGGACTCATTGATATGCACGTGCATTTCCGTGACCCTGGCCAGACCTATAAGGAGGATATCCTCACCGGCACGGCGGCGGCGGCTCACGGAGGATTCACCACTGTGGCCTGCATGCCGAATACGAGACCGGTGATTGACACACCGGAAGGGGTACATTACATTTTAGAACGGGCGGCCCAGGGTTCTGGTGTGCGGGTGTTGCCCATTGCCGCCCTGTCTGTGGGCCAGCAGGGCTTGGAAAAGACAGATTTGAAGGCGCTGAAAGCGGCGGGAGCGGTGGCTATCTCTGACGATGGTATACCGGTGATGGATGCCAACCTGATGCGGGACGCTCTGATACGGGCCAAGCGTTACGGCCTGAACGTGCTGACCCATTGCGAGGACGCGAACATGGTGGAAAACCGGGCGGTGAACGAGGGAATGGTTTCCAGACAGCTGGGATTGCCGGGCCGACCGGCTATTGCCGAGGAGATCATGGTTATGCGGGATGCCATGCTGGCTGAAGAGACTCAGACCAGCGTCCATATCTGCCACGTCTCCACGGCCCGCTCTGTGGACATCATCCGGCGCTATAAGAAGAAGGGCGTCAAAATCACCTGCGAAACCTGCCCCCAGTACTTCACCTTCACCGAGGAAGAGGTGCTGCGGCAGGGATCAATGGCACGGGTCAACCCGCCCCTCCGCCGGGAGGAGGATGTAGACGGCATCCTCGCCGGACTGAAGGACGGCACGATTGACTGCATTGTCACCGACCATGCCCCCCATTCCGCCCAGGAGAAAGCCCGGCCACTAGAGGATGCCCCCAGCGGTATGGTGGGGCTGGAGACATCCCTGGCCGTCACGCTGACTCAGCTCTATCACACCGGGCGGATGTCCCTCTCCGATATCATCCGAAAGATGACGGTGAACCCTGCCCGGGTGCTGCATCTGCCCCAGCAGGGGAACCTCTGTCTTGGGGCCAACGCCGACCTGACCATCTTCGATCCGGATGAGCGGTGGGTCATCGACCCGGAGCGGTTTGCGTCCAAAGGACGGAATACCCCATTTGGAGGGATGGCTGTCCGGGGAAGGGTGAAGTACACCATCGTAGGCGGCAGAGTGATTTATCAGGATACATGATCTGCGTTTGCCCTGGCGCACGATAGTGAAAAAGAAGTGAGGAGAAGATTCTATGTCCTTTGATCGGCTGCAAGCGGCTATTATCAAAAAGAAAAATCCTACGGTGGCGGGGCTGGATGCCCGGGTGGAACATATCCCGCCCTACATCCTGAAGGAGTCCATTTCCCGCTATGGGGAGACGCTGCAAGCGGCGGCGGCGGCTCTTCGGGAGTTTAACCGAGGACTGATCGACGCCTTGTATGATGTGGTGCCCGCCGTTAAGCCTCAGGCTGCCTACTATGAGGCCCTGGGCTGCCCGGGTATGGAGGTGCTGTTGGACACCATCTCCTATGCAAGAGAAAAGGGACTCTATGTCATTGCTGACATCAAGCGGGGGGACATCGGGACCACCGCCGCCGCCTATGCCCAGGGCTGGCTGGGAACAACAAAGGTAGGGAACCTTGACTGTCCCGCTTTTGACGTGGACTGCGTCACCGTCAATGGCTATATGGGAACTGATGCCGTGCGCCCCTTTCTGAAGGAAGCGGCAGCCCACGACAAGAGCCTCTTTGTGCTGGCAAAGACATCCAATCCAAGCTCCGGCGATTTGCAGGACAGGGAGCTGGACGGCCAGCCGGTCTATGCCGTCATGGGTGAGTTGATTGAAAAATGGGGCGCCGGGACAGAGGGAACGTATGGCTTTTCCCGCTGTGGCGCCGTGGTGGGGGCAACCTACCCTGCCCAGCTGAGAGAGCTGCGGCAGCGGCTGCCCCACACCTTCTTCCTGGTGCCGGGCTACGGCGCCCAAGGCGGGACGGCGGAGGATGTGGCTGGGGCCTTTGACGAGAGGGGCCATGGGGCCATTGTCAACTCCTCTCGGGGCATCTTCGCCGCCTGGCAGAAAACCGGGGGTGACGGCAGGGATTACCAGTCTGCTGCACGGGTGGCCGCTCTCCAAATGAAAGCGGATCTGGATCAGGTGGTCGAACCAGAATGATAGCGCCAGGAGACAAGGCGAATCGCCTGGAAAGTATATTGGGGATTCGGTGAGATAAAAAAGGAGATTGACATGCCGGCACAAGAAAATTGTGTAATTCTGGCGGCGGAACGCTTAAATGCCGCTGCCTGGTCCTTTACGCTGCAATCAGAAATCATCAGTACCACCGCCCAGCCCGGCCAGTTCGTTCATATCCGTTGCGGGGAGGCCAATTTGCTCCGCAGGCCCATATCCATTTGCGATGTGGGACAGGGCGCGCTCCGCATTGTCCTTGAGGTGCGGGGCCGTGGGACGGAATGGCTTGCCTGCCGTCAGCCGGGGGAAACGCTGGATATCCTTGGCCCACTGGGCCGGGGCTATGCCCTGCCGGAGTCCGGCCGGGTGCTGGTGACCGGGGGCGGGATTGGCGTCCCGCCGCTGCTCTACGCGGCAAAGGCTGCTCCCGGAGGGGCGGTGGCCGCTTTGGGCTTCCGTTCCAGAGAGAATGCCATGCTGTTAGGAGAATTTGAGGCCCTGGGGCGAACGATGATCTCCACCGATGATGGAACCCTGGGGTATCATGGCTTTGTCTCCAATGTGGTGCGGAAGTTGCTGGCGGAGGAGAACGATATCTCCGCTGTGCTGGCCTGCGGCCCCCGGCCCATGCTGAAATCGGTGGCGGCGGCGGCTCGGGATTTTGGGATCCCCTGCCAGGTTTCCATGGAGGAGCGGATGGGCTGCGGTGTGGGCGCTTGCCTGGTGTGCGCCTGCAAGATGGCGGACGGGGCTTACCGCCACGTCTGCAAGGATGGCCCGGTATTTATGGCAGAGGAGGTGGACTGGTCGTGAGCGGACCTGATCTGATGGTGACGCTGGCGGGGGTCACGCTAAAAAATCCAATCGTGATGGCATCAGGCACCTTCGGCTTTGGACGGGAATACGGTCAGTTCTATGACTTGAGTGAGCTGGGCGGAATCTGTGTCAAGGGCTTAACGCTCCATCCCAGAGAGGGCAATCCGCCCCCCCGTATCGCTGAGACGCCCATGGGCATCCTCAACTCCGTGGGTCTGCAGAATCCCGGCGTGGACGCTTTTATTGAAGCTGAGCTGCCCTGGCTGCGACAGCACGACGTGAAGATCATTGCCAATATTTCCGGCAACACCCCAGAGGAATATGGCGTTATGTGCGAGAAGCTCTCCCGGGCGGGGGTAGACATGATCGAGGTAAACATCTCCTGCCCTAACGTCAAGGCGGGAGGGCTGGCTTACGGCACCAGGCCGGCGCTGGCAGCCGAGGTGACGGAGACGGCCAAGGCACATTCCGCCCTGCCGGTGATGGTGAAGCTGTCACCCAATGTCACCGACATCACGGAGATCGCACGGGCAGTGGCCGATGCCGGCGCAGATGCTCTCTCCCTTATTAATACGCTCCGAGGCATGCGTATCGACATAAAAACCAGACGGCCTATCCTGAAAATGAATACCGGTGGACTTTCTGGCCCTGCTGTCCTGCCAGTGGCGGTGCGGATGGTATGGGAGGTGGCACAGGCTGTGGATCTGCCCATTTTAGGCATGGGGGGTATTTCTTCCGGGGCGGATGCCGCAGAGCTGATGCTGGCGGGAGCTACGGCGGTGGCAGTGGGTACCGCCTGCTTCGCGGATCCCTACGCACCACTGCGCATCCGGGACAAGCTGGCGGAGATCACCGGGGACCGGCCGGTGCGGGAGCTGACTGGCGGGGTGCGGGCCTGGTAAATTGCCCCATTACAATCCGAAGAAAGAACAGGAAAAGGGAAGAAAAAAGTTTTTCTTCCCTTTTTCAAGGGAACAGTGTATAATAGAGTGGTTAAGTTTGGGGATTATAAGGTTTAACAGGGAGGCGTCTGCATGACGAGAACAGCGGCCCGGGAGCTTGCGGTGCATCTGGCCTTTGAACTGGGTTTTTCCAATGAGACGGCACAGGCCCTTTTGGAACGTACACTCACGGAGGAGTGCTTTCAGTCCAGGGGGGAGGAGTGCATGTTATATAACGAGATGCCCGATGAGAAGCAGACAGCTTATCTGACCCGCATCATCACCGGCGTATCGGAACACGGCTATGAGCTGGACGGCTACATTGAAAAGTATGCCATCGGCTGGGCTTTCGACCGCATTCCCCGGGTGGCGGCGGCTGTGATGCGGGTGGCCATGTTTGAGTGTATGTACCTGCCCCACGAGATTCCCGTGGCTTCCGCCATCAACGCCGCTGTGGAAATTGCAAAGCGCTATGAGGATGACAAGGTGGTTGGATTTCTCAACGGTGTGCTGGGCAGCTTTGTCCGGCAGGAGCTGGGAGTACAGCGGTGACTGCCGCCCTGGGGCTGGATACCAGCAACTACACCACTTCCGCCGCCGTCTGCCGGGCGGACGGAATGGGATCAAACGCCGGACGGCTGTTGGACGTGCCGGCGGGTGCGTTGGGCCTGCGCCAGAGCGAGGCCCTGTTTCAGCATGTTCGCTGTCTGCCGGGACAGCTGGAGATTCTCCGAGCGGAGGACTGGCTGCAAAATATTGCCGTGGTGGGGGCCAGCACCCGGCCTCGCTGGGTGGAGGGCTCCTATATGCCATGCTTTCTGGCCGGGGCTTCCCAAGGGGAGAGCATTGCAAAGACATTGGGTGTCCCCTTTTTTGCCTGCTCGCACCAGCAGGGGCATATTGCTGCTGCCTGCTGGTCGGCGGGACGGATGGAACTGCTGGACAAGCCCCATCTGGCCTGGCATCTCTCCGGGGGGACTACGGAGCTGTTGTTGGTAGAGCCGGAGGGCAGCAATGTCCGTGCAGCCCGCATTGGCGGCACCACGGACATCTCCGCCGGTCAGCTCATCGACCGGGCGGGTAAGCTGCTGGGACTGAACTTTCCCGCCGGGGCCGCTCTGGATGAACTGGCCCGGCAGAGCGAACGGGAGGACTGGTTCGCTGTCCGGCTTACCGGCCTGTGCTTTTCCCTTTCCGGCATGGAGAACCAGGCAAAGCAGCGTGCCGAGAAGGGCGGGGAACCAGCCGATATTGCCCGGTTCGTCCTGCTGACTGTGGCACACACCGTCCGGCGGATTACCGAGACGGCACAGAGGGAGTACCCCGGACTGCCTGTACTTTTCTCCGGCGGGGTGGCGTCTAACAGCCTGCTACGGCAGGTGATGGAGGGGGCGGCCTTTGCCATGCCAGCCTATTCCACTGACAACGCCATGGGGGTGGCCCTGCTGGCCCTCCGCAGCCTGGAACGGGGAGAGATGGGATGAACCGGCAAATTTACAGTGTTACCCAAATCAACCGATATATCAAAGCCCTGCTGGATGGGGACCGGCTGCTGTCCGATGTGGCCGTCCGGGGGGAACTTTCTAACTATAAATGCTATGCCTCCGGTCATCACTATTTTTCCCTAAAGGACGGCGAAGGGGCCATCTCCTGCGTCATGTTCCGCAGCGCTGCCGCTCGTCTGCGCTTCCAGCCGGAAAACGGGATGCAGGTAGTGGTGACTGGCCGGGTGGCGGTCTATCCCCAGCGGGGGCAGTATCAGCTCTATGCCGACACCATGGCCCCCGACGGGCTGGGGGAGCTTTATCTGGCCTTTGAGCAGCGCAAGGAAAAGCTATACCGGGAGGGGCTGTTTGACTCCGGACACAAGCGGCCCTTGCCTGCCTATCCCGGTACCATTGCCCTTATCACTTCCCCCTCTGGGGCGGCGGTACGGGACATGATCCGCATTTTGGGAGTCAGATGGCCCATGAGCCGGGTGCGGGTGATCCCCAGCCGTGTGCAGGGAGAAGAAGCCCCCGGTGAATTGATTGCAGCCCTTCAATGGGCCAACGCCGTCCGTGCCGCTGATTTGCTCATTATCGGACGGGGCGGCGGCTCGGCGGAGGATCTCTGGGCTTTTCAGGATGAGGGGCTTGCACGGGCAATTTACGCGTCAGAAATTCCTGTCATCTCCGCCGTGGGCCATGAGCCGGATGTTTCCATCTCCGACTTTGTGGCCGACCTCCGAGCTGCCACGCCCTCCAACGCGGCGGAGTTGGCAGTCCCCGACCGGGAGGAGGTATCCGCCGAATTGCTGCAGATGAAGCGCCGGATGGCACGGGCTATGCAGGGACGGCTGGAGACGGAGCAGCGTAGGCTGGAATGCTGCCGGGAAAGCCGGGGGCTGACAAATCCCCTCTTTCCGGTGGAGACACGCCGGGAGACGCTGGACTATCTGCGGCAGCGGCTGCTGGTCGGCTTCGCCGGGACGGTGGCGGAGCAGCGGCGTCGAATGGCCGGTCTGGCCGCTTCGCTGGACGCGCTCAGTCCGCTGAAGGTACTGGGCCGGGGCTATTCTGTGGTTCAGGATGAGCAGGGCCGGGTACTGACATCGGTGGCGGGGGCAGAGCCGGGTGATCGGCTGAACTTGCGGATGGCGGACGGAGCGCTGACCTGTACAGTGGAGGACAAGGAGGAATTTTAACGGTGGCAGAGAAGAAGAGCTTTGAGGGATCCATGAAGCGGCTGGAGGAGATCGTCTCCCTGCTGGAGCGGGGGGAGAGTCCGCTGGAGGAGGCCATTAGCCTGTTTGAAGAGGGGACAAGGCTGGCCGGAGAGTGTTCCAAACTGCTGGACAGCGCTGAGCAGAAGGTTGTCCTGCTTCAGGCAGGAGCAGAGGGACAGCCAGTGGAAACGCCCTTTGACGGGGTGGAGTGAAATGGAATTCGAGCGGGAATTTGAGCGGTACCACCGGCTGGTGGAGAGCGGCCTGCGCGCCCTCCTGACGGAGGATGTCCCCCAGCGGCGGCTGTATGATGCCATGCGCTACAGCCTGCTGGCTGGGGGAAAGCGCATCCGGCCGGTGCTGACCCTGGCCTTTTGCCGGGCTGCAGACGGGGAGGAGACAGACGCCCTGTCTGCGGCCTTCGGCGTGGAGGCCCTGCACACCTACTCCCTGATTCACGACGATCTGCCTTGTATGGACAATGATACGCTTCGCCGGGGAAAGCCCACCTGCCATGTGGCCTTTGGAGAGTACACCGCCACCCTGGCGGGGGATGCCCTTCAGGCGCTGGCCTTTGAGTTGGTGCTGTCCGCCCCGGTTTCCGGGGAGCGGCGGGCCAAAGCGGGCTGGGAACTGGCTCGGGCTGCAGGGGCTGCCGGGATGTGCGGCGGTCAGCAGCTGGATATGGAGGGGGAGAAAGCATCTCTGACGATGGAGGAGATTACTGACCTCCACCGGAAGAAGACAGGTGCGCTGCTGGAGGCCGCCTGCATTATGGGTGTGCTGTGTGCCGGGGGGACGGAGAAGCAGATCTCCGCTGCCCGGGATTATGCCGCAGCCCTAGGGCTGGCCTTTCAAATCCAGGATGATATTTTAGACTGTACTGCCGATACAGAAACGCTGGGCAAGACCCCTGGCTCGGATGCGGCCAGCGGAAAATCAACCTTCGCCGCCCTGCTGGGCCTGGACGGCTGCCGCCGCCGGGTGGAGGAGGAGACGGCACGTGCAAAGGCCGCGCTTGCCGGCGCTTTTTCAGATACGGGCTTCCTCTGCTGGCTGGCGGACTGGCTGGCCCAGCGGGAGAAGTGACCATAAAAGAAGAGAGGAAGACGTGTCTATGTATGAGTTGAACTGGGTATGCGGAAATCTGATCCTGGCCACTGGGGTGGTGGCCTGGGCGGTGGCTCAGTTGGCCAAGGGGATTATCCAGCGGATTGTGGAGGGCGCAATTGACTGGAAGCGCTTCCTGGAGGGGGGCGGTATGCCCAGCTCCCATACGGCCTTTGTGGTGGCCTGTGCCTGCACCACCGGGGCGGTGTGCGGCTTCGGGTCACCCATCTTCGCCATTGCCGTGGCCCTGTCCCTGGTGGTGATGTATGACGCCTGCCATGTCCGGCAGGAGACGGGCAAGCAGGCGCAGATATTGAATTTTTTCAAGGAGCAGTGGGAGGGAAGCCCTCCCGAGGTCTTTGACTTAAAGCTGAAGGTGATGCTGGGACACACCCCCCTGCAGGTCTTTTTTGGGGCACTGGTGGGCATTGTCATCAGTACCGTCGGGATAAATCTGGCCATCATGCTGACAAGATAAGTGCAGGGGAGAACGGAGTCCGTTGTATGAGCAAAATGGATTGGAAAACTGCAAATTTGTCTGAAATCAGCGACGCGGAGGGAGAAGAAATCTGCAATCAGCTTCGGTGTGCCCTGGTGGAATCGGTATCCAAGACCGGCGGACACTTGGCCTCCAACCTGGGGGCGGTGGAGCTGACGGTGGCCCTCCACCGGGTGTTTGACACGGCGAAGGATCGACTGGTATTTGATGTGGGCCACCAGTGCTATGTCCATAAAATGCTCACGGGCCGGGGGGAGCGGATGGACACCCTCCGCCGCTTTGGAGGACTCTCCGGCTTTCCCTCCCCGGCGGAAAGTGAACATGACGCATTTATTGCGGGACACGCCTCAAACTCCGTCTCCGTGGCCCTGGGTATGGCCCGCGCCAGAAAACTCACCGGCCAGGACTACCGGGTTGTTGCCGTCATCGGCGATGGCGCACTCACCGGAGGGTTAGCTCACGAGGGCCTTTCAGATGCGGGGGCCAGCGGAGAGAATATGCTGGTCATCCTCAACGATAACGGGATGTCCATCAAGAAGAATGTGGGAGGCATGGCAACTCTGCTGGCCAAGCACCATCTGCGGCGCACCTATCTCAATTTTAAGAAGTGCTATCGCAGGGTGACAAGCTCCATCCCCGGCGGGAAAGCTGTCTACCGATTTTTTCATAAAATCAAGAAGAATATTAAGGGTGTGCTGTTGCCGTCCAGCTATTTTGAAGAGATGGGCTTTCAGTATATTGGCCCGGTGGACGGACATAACCTGTCTGAGCTGACCCGGCTGGTGCGGTGGGCAGACGGCCTGGAGGGACCGGTTTTACTCCATATCCGTACGGTGAAGGGCAAGGGATATCCCCCGGCGGAGCAGCGGCCCGACCTCTTTCACGGCATTGGCCCCTTTGACCCTAAAACCGGTCTGCCTCTGGCCGCTGAGGGGGAGAGCTTCTCTGATGTCTTTGGTGAGACACTGACCCGGCTGGCGGAGAAGGATGGGCGGATCTGCGCCGTCACTGCCGCCATGCAGTCGGGTACCGGGCTGGACGGCTTCGCCCGGCAGTTTCCGGAGCGCATCTTTGATGTGGGCATCGCTGAGGGACACGCGGCGGCCATGTGCGCCGGAGCCGCCAAACAAGGGGCATTGCCTGTTTTTGCGGTCTATTCCACCTTTTTGCAGCGGAGCTACGATATGCTGCTCCACGATGTGGCTATCCAGCGGCTCCACGTGGTGCTGGGCATTGATCGGGCCGGACTGGTGGGGGCGGATGGTGTTACCCACCAGGGGATCTTTGACATCGCATATCTCTCCACCATCCCCGGTATAACGGTGCTGTCTCCCGCCAGCTTTGCCGAGTTGCGGCGAATGCTGGAATGGGCTCTCTATGACTGCCAAGGGCCGGTGGCCGTCCGGTACCCCCGGGGCGGGGAGAACGGCTACACCGCCGACAGCGGCGGGGAAAACACCGCCTGTCTCCGGGCGGGGACGGACGTCACCCTTGTCACCTACGGCATCCTCACCGGAAACGTGCTGGCGGCGGCGGAGCGGCTCCGGCAGGAGGGAATCTCTGCCGAGGTACTAAAATTGAACCAGATAGTGCCGTTGGATGACGGGCCGGTGTTTGAATCAGTGGCTCGGACAGGTCGGCTGGTGACGGTGGAGGAGGTTACGGCCAAGAATTGTGTGGGCCGCATCCTGGCCTCCACCATGGCAGAGCGGGGCATCGCCCCCCGCGCCATCCGGCTGCTGAATACCGGCGAGGGCTTCGTGGTACATGGCGCGGTTTCCCGCCTGCGGCAGGAACTGGGGCTGTCTGTGGAGGGTATTATGGCGGCGGTTCGGGAGCTGATACAATGAAGCGGCGATTGGATGTGGCCCTGACAGAGGAGGGCTTGGCCCCCTCCCGCCAGAAGGCCCAGGCCGCCGTCATGAGCGGGTTGGTCTATGTCAACGGGCAGAAGGTGGACAAGGCGGGCTTTCAGGTTTCTGACGGGGCAAAACTAGAAGTCAGAGGGAAAAGTCTCCCCTATGTCAGCCGGGGCGGGCTGAAGTTGGAAAAGGCCCTCCGGGTTTTCCCTATCTCCCTCCGAGGTGCTGTGGCCATGGACTGTGGAGCTTCCACCGGCGGCTTCACCGACTGCATGCTCCAAAATGGGGCGGAAAAGGTCTATGCCGTGGATGTGGGCTATGGCCAGCTGGACTGGAAACTGCGCACTGACCAGCGGGTGATCTGCATGGAACGAACCAACGCCCGATATCTGACTTGTGAGCAGGTGCCGGAGCCACTGGATTTTATCTCTGTGGATGTTTCCTTTATCTCGCTGGGGCTGATTTTGCCCGCCCTGCGGCCCCTGCTGAAGGAGAGCGGCCAACTGGTCTGCCTGGTGAAGCCCCAGTTTGAGGCAGGGCGGGAAAAAGTGGGCAAGAAAGGCGTTGTCCGGGATCCGGCAGTGCATCTGGAGGTGCTGGAGCAGTTCCTCACCCATGCGGCGGAGAACGGTCTTGCCCTTCGGGGGCTGGACTACTCCCCGATAAAAGGTCCTGAGGGCAATATTGAGTATCTGGGCTGGCTGGCTATTGGGAGCGAGAATGGTTCAGTGGATTTGAAGGATCTGGTGGCGCGATCCCATCAGGCGCTGGAGGCGAAGCAATGAAGATTATTTTAATGCCGAACCCCTATCGGGATAAAGGCCTGAAGGCGGCCAAGGCTGCCCTGCGGATTTTGAGCTGCAGCAGGGTGGAGTGCAGATTGTGCCTGCCCTTTCAGCCGGACAACCGGCTGGAGCTGCCCTCCGGACTGGACTTTCATAAGCTGGAGGATGAGATCGTCGGTGCTGATATGCTGATCTGCTTTGGCGGGGACGGGACGCTGCTTCACACTGCTAAGACAGCATCCGTCCACGATATCCCCATTATGGGAATCAACATGGGCAGCGTGGGTTTCATGGCCGAGCTGGAGCATGGTGAGCTGGAACTGCTGAGCCGTATTCCCGCTGGGAAATATACCGAGGAGCGGCGGATGATGCTGGATGTCAGAGCTTTTCATGAGGGACAGGAGATTTACAGTGACACCGCCCTCAACGATGCTGCCATCACCAAGGGGGCGGTGGCCCGTATCATCGAGCTTGATATTTTCAGCGACAAGACTGCCATTGGCCGAAGCTCCGGGGATGGGCTGGTGGTCAGTACGCCCACCGGATCCACCGCTTACTCCATGGCGGCGGGCGGCCCCATCGTGGAGCCAGAGGCGGAGAATATCATTATCACCCCCCTCTGCACCCACAGCCTGGGCTCCCGTTCCTTTGTGCTGAACAGGAACCGGGTGGTCTGTGTCAAGCTGCCCCGGAATATGCGCAAGACCGCCTATCTGTCGGTGGACGGCGGCCGGGCAGTGCGGCTGACGGCGGGGGACAGTGTGTCCTTGAGCCGCTCCGACAGGGTGACCCGGCTGGTGCGGCTCACCAGCCGGAGTTTCTATCATGTTATCAGCCAGAAGCTGACAAGGCCGCAGAGCCTCTGCTGAGATGGAGAATAAGAATATGAAGGGAAAACGTCAGAAAGCAATCCTGGAGCTAATTGCGGAGCGGGAGCTGGAAAACCAGGCACAGCTTATGGATGCCTTACAGGAGCAGGGGTTTGCCTGTACCCAGGCCACCGTCTCCCGGGATATTAAGGAACTGCATTTGGTGAAGGAGTTGTCTGCCACCGGTTCCTATTGCTATGTGACATCCCACAACCGGGGGAAGGCGGAACTGGAGGCACGTCTGCGCACGATTTTCCGGGAGTGTGTTGTCTCCTTCGAGGCGGCCCAGAATATTGTGGTGCTGAAGACCATGCCCGGCCTGGCCAGCGCTGCGGCTTCCGCCCTGGATGGCATGGAGGTACCCGATATGGCTGGGACGCTGGCGGGAGATGACACCGCTATTCTTATCATGCGGAGCAACGGGGCGGCGGAGGTTTTTAGTCAGGAACTGCACCGGATGTTGAAGTAACCGGTGGGGGGCGCAGGCAGAATAGCTGCCTGCGCGGAATCCCTGCAGATAGAAGGAGGCGCAGGATGCTCTCTGTTCTGCACATTGAGAATATTGCAGTCATTGAAAAGGCTGATATCCAATTTACCGCTGGCTTTAATGTCCTCACTGGCGAGACAGGTGCCGGAAAATCCATTGTCATTGATGCCATCAACGCCGTGCTGGGGGAGCGGACGCCCCGTGATTTGATCCGGACCGGGGCGGCCTCTGCTTTTGTCAGCGCGGTATTCACCGGGGTGGGGGAGCTGGACTGGTTCGCGGAGAACGGTCTGCCCCACAGCCCAGAGGACGAGTTGCTGCTCCAGCGGGAGATTTACGCGGATGGAAAGAATGTCTGTCGGGTATCTGGACGGCCGGTGACGGTGACCCAGCTCCGGGGGCTGGGCCGCAGGCTGCTGAATATCCACGGCCAGCACGACGGCCAGCAGCTCCTGGATCCTGCCTGCCATATCGGATATTTGGACGCTTTTGGAGGGACTCAGCCCCTGCTGGAAGCCTATCGGCAGGACTATGAGGCTTTGGCTGCTCTCCAGCGGGAACTGGACAGCCTGCGAATGGACGAGATGGAAAAGAGCCGGAAAATCGACCTGCTGACCTACCAGATTGGTGAGCTGGAGCGGGCGGAGCTGCGCCCCGGCGAGGACGAGGAATTAAACGAAAAGAAGCAGCTGCTCCGCAGCGCGGGGAAGCTGACGGAGGCGGTGGAAACTGCACTGACATCCCTCTACGGCGGGCAGGAGGAGGGGGCTGTTAACTTTTTGGGAACAGCTGTCCGCGCCCTGATGTCCGGTGGGCGGTACAGCCAGGAACTATCCCAGCTGGGGGAGGAGCTGGGGCAGCTTCAGATCGGCGTTGCCGATGTGGCCGAGCGGCTGGAGGATCTGCGCCGGGGCTTTGACTTCTCCCCTGCCGAGGTGGACGCCTTGGAAGGGCGCCTGGATGTTATCTACAGGCTGCGGAAGAAGTACGGATCCACAGTGGAGGATATGCTGGCCTATCTGGAGCGCTCCAAGGAGGAACTGGAGGCTATCCAGCAGGCGGATGGCACCATTGCCATGCTGGAGCGGAAGAAGGAAAGCCTGCTGAAGCAGGCCAGGGAGAAGGCGGAGAAGCTGTCTGAGGTTCGCCGGGAGCGGGCCGGGCTGCTGGAGAGGCGGATTCAACAGGAACTGTCAGAGTTGGATATGCCCCGGGTGCGCTTTGCGGTGCAATTTACTCCCAAGGGGGGTGAACTGGGGCTGGATGCCACCGGCATGGATGAGATCATCTTTTTGCTGTCCGCTAATGTGGGGGAGGATTTGAAGCCCCTCCACAAGATCGCCTCCGGCGGCGAGCTGGCCCGCATTATGCTGGCACTGAAAAATGTGCTGGCAGAGACGGATGACGTCGGCACCCTGGTCTTTGACGAGGTAGACACTGGTGTCTCCGGCCGGGCGGCCCAGAAGGTGGGCCGGAAGATGGCCGATGTAGCCCGGAAAAAGCAGGTGTTGTGCGTCACCCATCTGGCCCAGATCGCGGCACTGGCGGATACCCATTTTTCAGTGGAGAAGAGGGTGCGGGAGAGCCGTACCTACACCTGGGTGGAGCATCTGACCCGCCCCCAGCGGGTGGAGGAGCTGGCCCGCCTCTCCGGCGGCGAGACGCTGACCGATGCCATTCGCTCTGGGGCGGAGGATCTGCTTCGGGACGGGGAGAACTATATCAGAAACCAGACGGGAAAATGAGACTTTTGTGATAGGTAAAGCACTTTACAAATTCAGCCGGCTTTGATATAATATTATGCATGTGTTTGGGCTGATAAGGAGGTTATGCTGTTGCTGAAGAGCATGACTGGATATGGACGGAACAGGCAGATCCTGGACAGATGGGACATTACCGCCGAGGTGCGGAGCGTAAACAATCGCTATCTGGACTGCAACATTAAGCTGCCGCGTGCTTTCCTTTTTGCGGAGGACAGGGTGCGGGCGCTGGTGAAGCGGTATGTCGCGCGAGGAAAAACGGACATATTTTTCACCGTTTCCTCCCAGGGGGCGGAGGAGACTGCCGTCTCTGTCAATGAGGTGCTGGCAGAGGGCTATCTGGCCGCCTTCCGCCAGCTGGGAGAGCTGGCCGGGGTGGAGGAACAAGGGCGCTTTCAGGCTATGCTGCCGGAACTGCTGGCCCGGCAGCCTAATGTGCTGACGGCCAGCAGTGTCGAGATGGACGTAGAGACAGTCACAGCGTGTCTGCTTACTGTGCTGGAGCAGGCTCTTGTGAACCACAGCGCCATGCGGGAGACGGAGGGGGAGCGGCTGAAGGCAGACCTGCTCTCTAAGCTGGAGGGACTGGAGGGACTGCTCTCTCAGGTGGAAGTGCGCTCCCCTCAGACCGTGGCGGACTATCGGAACCGGCTGACGGAAAAGCTCCGGGAGGTGCTGGAGGGCTGTCAGCTGGACGAGAGCCGCATCCTCACTGAGGCGGCGATTTTTGCTGATAAGATCGCGGTGGACGAGGAGACTGTCCGTCTCCGCAGCCATATTGCCCAGTTCCGGACACTGATGGAGGCCGATGAGCCGGTGGGCCGGAGACTGGACTTTCTCCTTCAGGAGATGAACCGGGAAACCAATACTATCGGTTCCAAGTGTGCCGATCTGGATATCTCCCAGGTGGTTGTGGACATGAAAGCGGAACTGGAAAAGATCAGGGAACAGGTACAGAATTTGGAGTGACAGGCAAAGGAGGCGGCGCAAGCAATGCGGCTATTAAATATTGGCTTTGGCAATATGGTTTCTGCCGAGCGGCTGGTGGCCATGGTCAGCCCCGAGTCCGCCCCCATCAAGCGGATTGTGCAGGAGGCCAGGGAACGGGGTATGCTGGTGGACGCCAGTTATGGTCGTCGCACCCGGACGGTACTGGTGATGGATAGTGGCCATGTGGTGCTGTCTGCCATCCAGTCGGAAACTATCGCCGGGCGTCTCGGCGGCGGGGAGGAGACGGAATCATGATTCATACCCCGGTTATCCTCGTCCTCTCTGGGCCGTCCGGTGTGGGCAAGAGTACTGTCATGGCGGAGGTGATGGGAGCCAGGAAGAACGTATTCTTCTCCGTCTCCTTCACCACCCGTACTCCCCGGCCGGGAGAGCGGCCTGGCATCGACTATAACTTCACATCCCGGACGGAGTTTGAGCGGATGCTGCGG
This sequence comes from uncultured Oscillospiraceae bacterium, assembly GCA_964447925.1. Classification (GTDB taxonomy): domain Bacteria; phylum Bacillota; class Clostridia; order Oscillospirales; family Oscillospiraceae; genus CAYUUP01. The sequence continues at coordinate 18,573 of CAYUUP010000005.1, read as the reverse complement.
GATCATGAGCTGCTGGAACACACCTGCTATAACGGCAACTATTACGGCACCTCCCGCCGCCAGATCGAGGAAAATCTGGCAAGGGGCTTCGACGTCCTGCTGGACATTGAGGTGGAGGGGGCGGCCAATATCCGCCGCATTTACTCCAATGCCGTGCTGGCCTTTGTGGCGCCTCCCTCTATGGAGGAACTGGAGCGCCGCCTGCGGGGCCGGGAGACGGAGACAGAGGAGAGCATCCAGCGCAGACTGAAGCGCGCCAGAGAGGAATACCAGTGTATTCCTGACTATGACTATCTCATCATCAATGACAAAGTTCCGGCGGCAACAGCCCAGCTGCTGTCCATTTTACAGGCGGAGGACTGCCGGGTGCGGAACCGGATGCAGTATATTGAGGGGGTTCTTTTGAGATGAAACTCTATCCTATGGAAAAGCTGACCGAGAATGTCGGCAGCCGGTATCTTCTGGTGAATTTGGTGGCCCACCGGGCCCGTCAGATCTCCACCCAGGCAGAGCGGGACGGTATATCTCTGGAGGAAAAGCCAGTGACCACCGCTCTGGAGGAGGCCTATTCCGGCGAATTGGAGCAGCAGGCAGAGACGGACGGAGAATGAGAGAGATGAGAGGCAAGAGATAGAGCGCAGCGCCTGTTTCTTGCCTTGCTTCGTTTCGGAAAGCGACAGTAAGGAGGGAGAAAAGATGGTACAGGGCTGCCAGGTGGCGGTATCCGTTGCCACCTACGCCATAGACAGGCCCTATACCTACCTGATCCCCCCTGCCATTGAGGATCGCATCCGACCGGGAATGCGAGCGATGGTCCCTTTTGGCCGGGGGAACCGGCGGGTGGAGGGCATTGTCCTCCGGCTGCTGCCCCTGGAGCATAGGGAAAACTGTAAGTATCTCATCTCTCTGCTGGACAGCCAGCCGGTGGCGGAGCCAGAGGAGCTGAAGCTGGCCCTCTGGATGCGGGAGCGCTATTTCTGTACCGTCTATGAGGCGGTACGGGCCATGCTTCCAGCGGGGCTGTACTTCTCTCTGCGGGACAGCTTCTCCCTGGCCCCTCAGATCGGAAAGGAAGCGGCCTATGAGGCGGCGGGAAATTCCCGGCGGGCTGCTCAGCTGCTGGACATGCTCTTTGCCAACGGGGGGCGGATGGAGCGGGGAGCTATCATGGATGCTTTTGGCCACCAGGATCCCTCTGCCGCTTTGAAGCTGCTGACGGAACGGGAGGTCATCGTCCTGGAAACCAGCGCCCAACGGGGTGTGGGGGAGAAGACAGAGAAGATTGCCGTACTGGCGCTCACGCCTGAAGAAGGGCTGGAGGCTGTGGCCAAGGGGGGGAAAAAATCCGCCCCCCGGCGGGCGGTAATGGAGCTGCTCTGCGATGTGGGGGCGGCTTCCATGAAGGATATCCGCTATTTCACAGGCGCGTCCCCTGCCACCGTTCGGGCTATGGCCCGGGCGGGGCTTGTCACGTTGGAGGAGCGGGAGGTGCTGCGCTCTCCCGTTCACGAGCATATCCCCCCCGCGCCACCGCCCACTCTAAACAAGGAGCAGCAGGCGGCCTATGAAGGCATTTTGGCCTTGCTGGAGGAGAGAACGCCAGAATGCGCCCTGCTCTTCGGCGTCACCGGCAGCGGCAAGACCGCTGTCTACCTTCAGCTTATTGCCCGTGTGCTGGAGCAGGGGAGAACTGCTCTGGTGCTGGTGCCGGAGATCGCTTTGACGCCCCAGCTGCTGCGGATTTTTGCAGGGCAATTCGGCTCGTCCGTGGCGGTACTCCACAGTTCCCTCTCCGCCGGGGAGCGCTATGACGAGTGGAAGCGGGCCAAACGGGGGGAGGCACGGGTGGTCATCGGCACCCGGTCGGCAGTATTTGCGCCCTTGCCTGATCTTGGACTTGTGATACTGGACGAGGAGCAGGAGGGCAGCTATAAGTCGGAGCAGTCTCCCCGCTACCACGCCAGAGATGTGGCAAAATTCCGCTGCGTCCAGGCGGGGGCCGTGCTGCTGCTTGGATCCGCCACCCCCTCGGTGGAGAGTATGTACGCCGCAGAAACCGGAGCATATCGGCTGTTCCGGCTGGAAAAGCGCTATAACGCCCGGCCCCTGCCCGATGTCATCACGGTGGACCTGCGGGAGGAGCTGCGGCAGGGCCGGGATGGACCGATCAGCCGCCGCCTGCGGCAGGAGCTGGAGGACACCATCGACCGGGGGGAGCAGGCCATCCTCTTCCTGAACCGTCGGGGTACCAGCCGGATGCTGCTCTGCGCCGAGTGCGGTGGAGTACCCCAATGTCCACGGTGTACTGCCAATTTGACTTGGCACAAGGCCAATGGACGGCTGATGTGCCACTATTGCGGCTATTCCCAGCCTGTTCCACGGGTCTGCCCCAGCTGCGGCGGCCAGCTGACTGCTGTGGGCGCAGGAACCCAGCGAGTGCAGGAGGAGTTGGAGGCCCTTTTCCCTCAGGTGGAAATACTGCGGATGGATGCGGACACTGTCTCTGCCACTCACAGCCATGAGAAGCTGTTGCGGCAGTTTGAGGAAAAAAAGGCACAGGTACTCATCGGCACCCAGATGGTGGCCAAGGGGCTGGATTTTCCCAATGTCACCCTGGTGGGTGTGATCAGCGCCGACCAATCCCTCTATGCTGAAGATTTCCGGGCTGCTGAGCGGACATTCTCTTTGCTGACCCAGGTGGTAGGCCGGGCAGGCCGGGGCGAAAAACGGGGCCGGGCGGTGATCCAGACCTATACCCCGGGCAACGAGGTTGTCACTGCGGCCGCAAAGCAGGATTATGACACTTTTTATCAGTCAGAGATCCGGCTGCGGAGGGCCAGAGGATGTCCGCCCTTCTGCGACCTCTATGTACTCATTATCTCCGGGCGGGATGAAGGGGCCGTCCTCAAGAGCTGTATGCGACTGCGGGACGGGCTGGACAGCTGGAAAGAAAAGCTGGCTGCGGAGGGCCAGACAGTTACGGTACTGGGGCCGGTGGCAGCTCCTGTTCTCAAGGTCAACGACCGTTACCGTTACCGGCTGACCGTCTCAGGCCGGAACACGCCCGGAGTGCGGCGGATGCTGGCTCATCTACTGAAAACAGCCCAGAACGACCGCTTCAACCGAGGCGTGGCAGTCAATATTGATTTGAATCCCCTTGGCTAACAGGCGGGGGATATCTTATAATAGAAGCACAACGCCACCTCCGGGAGGATGCCGGAGGCGGCAACCGCCTGCGGGATAGGATCGTGATGAAAGAAAATGGCGGCAAAAGCAAGACAAACGAAGGAGAAATGACCTGTGGCACTGAGAAAAATTATCACTGTCTCCGAAGGCGATGGAGATGTACTGCACAAGAATACCCATCCGGTGAAAAAATTTGACCAGCGGCTTCGTGACCTGATGGATGATCTGGTGGAGACACTGCTGGACTCTGGCGGGGCTGGACTGGCGGCCCCTCAGATCGGCATCCTCCGCCAGGCTGTTGTGGTGCTGGATGATGACGAGACGCCCCTCGAGCTGATTAATCCGGAGATTGTTTCCGCCTCCGGGGAGCAGGAGGGCTGGGAGGGCTGCCTGTCTATTCCAGGCATGTGGGGCTGGGTGAAGCGCCCCATGCGGGTGAAGGTCAAGGCCCAGAACCGCAGTGGCGAGTGGTTTGAACTGGAGCGGGAGGGCATCACGGCCCGTTGCTTCTGCCATGAAATTGCTCATCTCTCCGGCCATCTTTTTGATGAGTTGGCAGAGGGCGGCCTCCATACGCAGGAGGAGCTGGAGCGTATGGAGGAGGCGTGAGTATGCGGATTGTGTTTATGGGAACGCCGGAATTCGCCGTCCCCTCCCTGCTGGCGCTGTTGGCCGCAGGCCATCAGCTGGTGGCGGTCTATACCCAGCCGGACAAGCCCAAAAACCGGGGGATGAAGCTGACTGCCTCCCCGGTGAAGGCTGCCGCGCTGGAGCATGGCATCCCTGTCTGCCAGCCCAAGACGCTGCGGGATGGTACTGTGCTGAAGGAACTTGCGGCCTTTGCCCCGGACCTCATCGTGGTGGCGGCCTACGGCAAGCTGCTGCCCCCGGCGGTGCTGGAGCTGCCCAGACTGGGCTGCGTCAATGTCCATGCCTCTCTGCTGCCCCAATATCGGGGAGCGGCCCCCATCAACTGGGCTGTTTTGAATGGGGAGCGGCAGACGGGTATCACCGTCATGTATATGGCGGAGCAGCTGGATGCCGGGGATATCATCTCCTCCCGCAGCACCTCTATTGATCCCAATGAGACGGCGGAGGAGCTGTATCATCGGCTTTCCGTGCTGGGGGCGGAGCTGCTGGGAGAGACGCTGCCTGCCATTGAGAGCGGCACTGCTCCTCGTACGCCACAGGACGATGCTCTTGCCACCTATGCGCCCATGCTGAGCCGGGAGCTGTCTCCGGTGGACTGGAGCCGAACGGCGGGGGAGATTCACAGCCAGGTTCGGGGACTGTTGCCCTGGCCCACCGCCACAGCGGAGCTGGGAGGAAAGAAAGTGAAGATCTTTGCCACTGAAATTTTGGATAGGACTACGGAAAAGGCCCCCGGTACACTGCTGGGGGGCGATAAAAAGGGTATTCAGGTGGCCTGCGGCGGCGGGACGGTTCTCCGGCTGCTGGAACTCCAGTCCCCTGGCAAGCGGCGGATGTCTGCCGTTGACTTTGGAAGGGGACACGGCCTGTGCTGACGGCCAGAGAGGTTGCCCTGGATGCCCTGTTGTTGGAGGAAAGACGGGGCGCGTGGCCTGACGCGTGGCTCCACAGTGCCTTACCCGGGCTGGATAGGCGGGAAGCGGCGCTGGCTGCCCGGCTGTGTTACGGCGTCCTGCAGAACCGGCTGCTGCTGGACTTCTGGATATCCAGCTTTTCCAGCACACCTGTCCAAAAGCTGGAGCCAGCAGTGCGGAATGCCCTGCGGTTGGGACTGTATCAAATCGTTTTTCTGGAAAAAATCCCGGACAGGGCTGCTGTTAGCGAGTCGGTTGAACTGGTTCGGCGCCACTGTAAAAATCCACGGGCGGGGGGACTGGTGAACGCTGTTCTCCGGGCCTTCCTGCGCAGCGGGGACAGCCTGCCTCAGCCCGGAGGGACGGGACATGAGGCCCTTTCCGTCCGATACAGCCATCCCCTGTGGCTGGTAAAGGCGTTCCAACGGGCTGGCGCGGAGGACTTAGAGGGCCTGCTGGCGGCAGATAATGATATCCCGCCTACAGTGGCCCAGGTGAATACGCTAAAGACCACCCCTGCAGCCCTAAAGGCTGCTCTGACCGAGCAGGGCGTTACGGCAGAGGTGCATCCCTGGCTGCCCGGCTGCCTTACCCTTTCCGGGGCGGGGGATTTGAGCCGCCTGCCAGAATTTCAGGCGGGAGGGTTCTATATTCAGGACGCCGCCGCCCGACTGACGGTACTGGCGGCGGGGCTGAAACCGGGGATGCGGGTGCTGGACGCCTGCGCCGCCCCCGGCGGAAAGTCCTTTGCCGCTGCCATTATGATGGAGAATCGGGGGGAAATCCTCTCCTGTGACCTCCATGAGAAAAAGCTGGGCCGCGTCCGGCAGGGAGCTGCCCGGCTGGGCCTGACCTGTATCACCGCCCGGGCCGCCGACGGCAAGCAATTCCGTCCGGAGTGGGAGAGCGGCTTTGACGCGGTACTGGCCGATGTTCCCTGCTCCGGGCTGGGCATCATCCGGAAGAAGCCGGATATCCGCTATAAGGCCCCGGAGACTCTGACGGGGCTGCCCGCCGTGCAGCTGGAGCTGCTGAAAAATGTGGCCCGGTACGTCCGGCCCGGCGGGGTACTGTTGTACTCCACCTGCACCCTGCTGCCGGAGGAGAACGGCGGCGTAATTGGGACATTCCTGGACTGCTGCCCGGACTACCGCCCAGAGGGCTTTGCTCTCCCCGGCCCGGTGGGACAGACGGCGGGACAGCTGACCCTGTGGCCCCATGTACACGGGACAGACGGCTTTTATATGGCGAAGCTGCGGAGGTTGGCATGATCGACATTAAATCCATGACCCTGCCGGAGCTGGAGGAACTGCTGGCGAAGGAGCCAAAATTCCGGGCCAGACAGGTCTTTCTCTGGCTCCAGCGGGGGGCGGAGTCCTTTGAAGATATGACCGATCTGCCCAAGACACTGCGGCAGCGGCTGGCGGAGGAGTGCAGCCTGACCCCTCCAAAGGTGGTTCGCAAGCAGGTGTCCCGGCTGGACGGCACGGTGAAATATCTCTGGCGGCTCTCTGACGGCAGCTGCATTGAGACGGTACTGATGCGTTACCGCCACGGCAATTCTGTCTGCATTTCCTCCCAGGTGGGGTGCAGGATGGGATGTGCTTTTTGCGCCTCCACCCTGGGGGGCAGGGTGCGAAACCTAACGGCGGGAGAGATTCTCGACCAGGTGATTTTCACCCAGAAGGACTCAGGAGAGCCAATTTCCAACATCGTGATGATGGGCATCGGCGAGCCGCTGGACAATTTTGACAGCGTGGTGCGTTTTCTGGAGCTGGTGAATCATCCTGATGGCCTGAACATCGGAATGCGGCACATCTCTCTTTCTACCTGCGGGCTTACGGAAAATATTGACAAGTTGGCCGGTCTTGGGTTACAATTAACACTGTCGGTATCTCTTCACGCCCCGGATGACGAGAGCCGCAGCCAATTGATGCCCGTGAACCGGGCGGTGGGTGTGGAGAAACTGATGGATTGCTGTCGGCGCTATTTCCAGAAGACCGGCCGCCGCATCTCTTATGAGTATGCGCTGGTGGACGGCGTCAACGACAGAGACTGGCAGGCCGATCTGCTGGCCCGTCTCCTGCGAGGGACACCGGGCCATGTGAACCTGATCCGTCTCAACGATGTGAAGGAGAGTCCGCTGCGGCCCAGTCGGCGGTTGGCGGAATTTCAAAGGCGGCTGGATGCGGCCGGCGTCAACGTCACCGTCCGGCGGCGGCTGGGGAGCGACATCGACGCAGCCTGCGGCCAGCTTCGCAGAAGGATGGAGCAGAGCAAATAATAAAAGCAAGGGGGGATTACCATGAATGTCTGGAGTATCAGCGACAAGGGAAGCGTGCGGAGCCAGAATCAGGACAGCTGCCGCTGTTTTGTGGATGGCGACCGGGCTTTTCTGCTGGTCTGTGACGGCATGGGAGGAGCCAAGGCGGGAGATGTGGCCAGCGCGCTGGCTGCGGAAACCTTTACGGCCCATATAAAGTCCTCGGAGGGGGAGATCCCTCAACGGATGCTGGATGCCCTGGACGAGGCCAACCAGGAGGTCTATGACCTTGCCCGTTCCAATCCGGATTATGACGGGATGGGTACTACCTTGGTGGCGGCCGCAGTACAGGGCAGCCACGCCACTGTTGTCAATGTGGGAGACAGTCGGTGCTACTACATGACCGGGACGGAGATCCGTCAGATCACGGAGGATCACTCCCTGGTGGCCCTGCTGACCAGAGAGGGACAGTTAACCCCGGAGGAGGCCCGCAACCATCCCAAAAAGAACATTATCACCCGGGCACTGGGGACGGACGCGCAGATTTTCGGTGACCTCTTTGAGGTGGAGCTGGAGCCGGGGAGTCTACTGCTCCTCTGCTCCGATGGGCTGAGCAATATGCTGGATGACCAGGAACTGCTCTATGAGGTCATTCATCAGGAGAACAGGGATGACTGCTGCCAACGCTTGCTGGACATCGCCCTGCAGCGGGGCGCCCCGGACAATGTCACAATTGTGCTGCTGGAGACGGATGGCCCAACCGGGTATGCCAATGATGATCGGGAATAAAGGAGGATAGCTTGCCATGGAACAATATATCGGCCAATGCCTGAATAACAGATATGAGGTCATGGAGGTGCTGGGTACCGGCGGTATGGCGGTGGTCTATAAGGCCAAGGATACCAAGCTGGACCGCATGGTGGCCATTAAGATCCTGCGGCCTGAGGTAGCCCAGGATGCAGATCTGCGCCGGCGTTTCAAGGACGAGTCCAAAGCGGTGGCGAAGATCCCCAGCTGTCCCGGCATCGTGGGGGTCTATGACGTAGGTCAGACGCCGGAGGGCACCGACTTCATCGTCATGGAGCTGGTGGACGGTATGACGCTGAAGCAGTATATGCAGCGGCGGACAGGAGGCCTTAGCTGGGAGGAGGCACTGCACTTTATAACCCAGATCATGGTGGCGCTGGGACAGGCCCACCAGCAGGGCATCGTTCACCGGGACATCAAGCCCCACAACATTATGGTGAAACGGGACGGCAGCATTAAGCTGATGGATTTTGGCATTGCCCGCTCCACCGCTGCCCAGGCCACTATGACCCAGAGCGCCCTGGGTTCAGTACACTATATCTCCCCGGAGCAGGCCAAGGCGGAGCCGGCGGACGCCCGTTCCGATATCTACTCTGCCGGCGTTGTACTCTATGAGATGCTCACCGGCACCGTACCCTATCAGGGGGATAACCCGGTTGCCGTGGCCATGCAGCATGTCCAGTCTGTGCCAACGCCCCCCAGCCAGATTCGTCCCAGCATCCCCAAGGGGCTGGAGGAGATTACCCTGAAGGCCATGGCCTACCGGCCCGAAGACCGCTATCAGAACGCGGAGGAGATGGTGGCTGCGCTGAACGCCTTCCGCCGGAATCCATCCATCGCCTTTGACTATGAGATCGATCAAAATGCCCGCACCAAGCACATCCCCATTGTCTCTGAAAGCGATGCCCGGGAGGAGGAAGAGGATGAGAATGAGAGCAGGCGTTCCCCCGCCCTCTACATTGGCATCATTTCAGGCCTTGCAGTAGCCATCATCGCCATTGTCATCATCCTGCTAGTTGCTGTATTCGGCGGCAATAGGAATAAGACTGAGGAGAGTGTCCTCACCGTTCCCAGCCTGCTGGGTTACACCTTGGAGGAAGCGGAAGACTATGTTGACAGGTATCTGGAGGAGAATACGCTGAATGAGATTTTCACCGTCACCCTGGTGACAGCGGAGGAACCTGGCTATTCCACAGAGTTCAGTGAGGGCCAGATCATGGCTCAGGATCCAGAGGCCGGCAATACTGTAACAGAGGGGGACACCACCTACAGCAGCACCTCCTCTGGCAGTTCTGAAATCACCGAGGTGGTCATCACCGTCACCATCAGCGCCGGTAAGCCGGTAGAGGATATCACCATTCCCGTGGGGCTGCTGGGCGAGGACTACCGAAATGTCCGCAACCAGCTGATTGCCCTTGGTATTAATAAAGATAACATTGAGGTAGAGGGTCAGAACAGCGATGAGGTGGAGGAGAACATGGTCATCGCCATTACTCCCCAGGAGGGCAGCATCTACCAGGAGGATACCATTGTCTATATCACCTACAGCATTGGCCCGGAGGAGGCAGAGACTGTAGTGGTGCCCAAGCTACTGAATATGACCCAGGAGGTGGCCAACAGCACGCTGATCAACAAGGGCCTGTCCCTGGGCAGCGTTGACTCGGATTATAGCGACGATGTCAGCGAGGGCCTGGTCATCAGCCAGAGCATTGAGGAAGGCACGGAGGTCGAGATCGGAACATCTGTGGATATCGTCATCAGCAAGGGCAAGGATCCCGCCAGCGAGACTGGGAGCGAGGGTGAGGGGACAGCTAATCCGGTTACCACCACCATCACCATCCCGCTAGGCAACTATCTCCGTGAGGAGGCCGTCCAGCTTGTGGTTACCATCAATGGCGAGATATGGAAGCAGGTGACGATTCAGCCAGAGAATGTGGATAACTATACCCTGGTCTACACCGGCAGTATCCTAAACTATACTGTGACCCTGGGCGGCGAGGATATCAGCGATGCAGTGGATATCAGCGCTTCCAACGGATGAACATGACAGGCGTAATTCAGTGCGCCCTCAGCGGCTTCTATGACGTATATGCCCAGGGGACGCTGACCCGCTGCCGGGCTAGGGGAAGATTCCGCCACGAGAAGCTCATCCCCTTGGTGGGGGATCGGGTGGAATTCACCCCCCTGGGCGGCGGCATGGGTTCACTGGATGCCGTTCTACCCCGGAAGAACGCCTTTCGCCGGCCAGCGGTGGCCAATATGGATCAGATGGTGATTGTGGCATCGGCGGCTATTCCCATCACGGATCCCTTCCTCATCGACCGGGTATCGGCCCTGGCGGAGTGCCGGGACTGCCTGCCGGTGATCTGTGTCAACAAGTGCGACCTAGAACCCGGGGATGCACTGGCGGACATCTACCGTCAGGTGGGCTATCCAACCTTTGCCGTCAGCGCGGCAACTGGAGAGGGGCTCCCAGCTCTGGCCCGCCAGCTGGCAGGGAGAGTGTCCGTCTTTACCGGCAACTCCGGCGTGGGGAAATCCAGTCTGCTGAACGCCCTGGGCCGGGAACTGTCCATTGCTACCGGCGAGGTCAGCAAAAAGCTGGGCCGGGGGCGGCATACCACCCGCCACGTGGAGCTGTTCCGGCTGGGGGAGGACGCCCTGGCGGCGGACACACCGGGCTTTGCCGCATTTGACGCCCAGGAGGAGCTGGGTCAGCCGGAGGAGCTGGAAAACGCCTTTCGGGAGTTTGCCCCCTATCTGGGTGGGTGCCGCTTTACTGGTTGCGCCCATGTGAAGGAGCAGGGCTGCGCTGTGCTGGAGGCGGTACAGGCGGGTGAAATCCCCATGAGCCGCCATCAGAGTTATGTCCGGCTCTATGAGGCGGCCAAGGCTGTGAGGCCTTGGGAGAGAAACGGCAGAAGTAAATGAAAAACGGAAGATTCATCTTTCGGGATGGGAGGGGCAGTCGGGCAGAACCGATTGCCTCTGCCTGTTTGGGAGGGAAGAGCCATGGAATACCGCCCCCTGGCGGACGAGATACGCCCGCAGACCCTAGATGAGGTAGTGGGCCAGAGCCACATCCTGGGTGAAAACGGTTTGCTCCGCCGCATCATCGACAGCGGCAATATCCCTAATCTGGTGTTTTATGGCCCATCAGGGACAGGTAAGACAACTGTGGCCAATATCATAGCTGCCCGCACCCACCTGACTCTGCGACGGCTCAACGCTACCACTGCGTCTCTCTCCGACATCAAGGACATTATGGCGGAGGTGGGGACGCTGATGGCCCCCAGCGGGATCCTGCTCTATCTGGACGAGATTCAATATTTCAACAAGAAGCAACAGCAGTCCCTGCTGGAGTTTATTGAGAACGGTAAGATCACCCTCATTGCATCTACCACAGAAAATCCGTATTTCTATATTTACAATGCGGTTTTGAGCCGCTCCACTGTTTTTGAATTCAAGCCTGTGTCGGCGAAGGAGGTGCGCCCGGCAGTGGAGCGGGCTGTTTCTCTGATGGCCCGGCGCCGGGGGGTGAAGATCAACTCCCAGCCGGAGGTCATTCCGCATATTGCCGCTTCCTGCGGCGGGGATGTCCGCAAGGCGGTGAACTCAGTGGAGCTGCTGGTGAACGCCGCCCGTGTGACGGACGGGGAGATGACGCTCACCCTGGAGGACGCCAAAATGGTGGCCCAGCGTTCTGCCATGCGCTATGATCGGGCAGGGGACGATCACTTCGATATCGCCTCTGCCCTGATGAAGTCCATGCGGGGTTCTGACCCGGATGCCGCCCTCCACTATCTGGCCAGGCTGCTGGAGGCGGGGGACATGGTAACGGCTATCCGGCGCATTCTCTGCTCCGCCAGCGAGGACGTGGGTATGGCCTATCCCCAGGCGGCGGCTATCGTCAACGCCTGTGTAAACAGCGCCAATATGCTGGGACTTCCTGAGGCCCGTCTGCCTCTGGCCCAGGCGGTGGTGCTGCTGGCCACTGCCCCAAAGTCCAACAGCGTCTACCGAGGCATTGCCGCCGCTATGGATGATGTAGTTGCGGGGAATACCGGGGACTATCCCCGCCATCTGCAAAATGTCCACGCGGACAGTGCGGGGATGGAACGGGAGCAGGGTTATCTCTATCCCCACGACTACCCCGGTCACTATGTTGAGCAGCAATACCTGCCGGATGCCCTGGCAGGACGGAAATACTACGACTTCGGGGACAACAAGCAGGAGACAGCGGCCCGGATCTACTGGGAACGTGTTAAAGGGCGAGAACCGGGGGACACCGGGAAGTAGTGGAGGGGATCCGGCAGGGAGCGGGGCGGCAGGCGACCGATGATGGCCAGCTTCAGCTTGTGCTTTTCCGGGGAGATGCTTTTGATATAAACCGTCACCCGGTCACCGGGCGCCAGCCCTTCACGTGGCTCTGATAGGCCAGAGAGGTTGGGGGTCAGCTCGATAAAGATGCCATAGTCCTTGACCCCCCGGACGATACCCGGAACAGCTTCGCCGGGGGAAAAGAGGGCGGCGTTCTGCTCCCAGCTGCCCAGCAGCTCCCGATGGCTCAACAGGATATGGCCGGTAGTTGCCTCCCGCCCCAGATAGATTGCCTGTATCTCTTGCCCTGGCACAAAGCGACAGGCGGCGTGGGGGATGCGGGAGGTGGAGATGCGGTCGATGGGAATCAGGGATGGCAGGCCGCAGCCTACGTCCACAAAGGCCCCAAAGCGCTCCAGCCGGGTGACGGTGGCGGGGATTACCGTCCCCGGCGCCAGGGCGGTGAGGCAGTCCAGAGCGGCCTGTTGTACCCGCCGCCGGGAGAGCAAGATTCGGGGGTCAGAGGGGGAATCCTCCACAATATCCACAAAGAAGGACACAGGACGCCCCACCAGGGAAAGAACGGCGATCTCCCGCACCCGGCCTTCGGCGGCGCCCAGCGCGGTTTCCTTCCAGGGGATTATCCCGATGGATCCGCCGCAGTTCACATGGAGCGCACGGCTGCTATCGCAGCGGGTGACCATCCCCTCCAGCACGGTCCCCCTGAGCTGGGCCTCCTTCAATCCGGCGGGTGAGGACAGCAGACGCCGGTTTTCCGCAGCTTCAAACAGCCGCCCCTCTGGCAGATAGCGATTCATAGGCATCCTCCTTTTATGTGCTTCAGTCTATGCTATGCGGGGGGACAGGGCGTGTTGATTTCTTCCTTTAGGAGGTTTTATATGGATGTCCGAGTAGGCGACATTTTAGAGATGAAAAAGCCCCATCCCTGCGGCGGCAGGGAGTGGCTGGTGCTGCGCGTTGGGATGGATTTCCGGATGCGCTGCCTGGGCTGCGGTCGGGAACTGATGATCCCCCGGACGAAAATCGAAAAGCGCATTAGAAAAATTAAGCGGGAGGAGATGACATCGTGAAAAAATTCTGGAGCAGCCGGCTGGCAGATGTAACGCCCTATATTCCAGGGGAGCAGCCCAGGAATCAGGATCTTATCAAGCTGAACACCAACGAGAACCCCTATCCGCCCTCGCCCAGGGTGCTACCGGCCATTCAGAAGGCGGCGGACAATCTGCGGCTCTATCCCGATCCGGAGGGAACGCCGCTGCGGGATGCCCTGGCCCGGCGATATGGCGTGGAGCCGGGGCAAATCTTCTTGGGGAACGGATCTGATGAGGTGCTTGCCTTCGCCTTCCAGGCGTTTTTCGATGGTCAGCCCCCTATCCTGTTCCCGGACATCACCTATTCCTTTTATCCCGTATATGCCAGTTTTTTCAACATCCCATACCGGATGGTTCCCCTGCGGGAGGACTTCACCCTCCGGACGGAGGACTTCCTGACGGAGAACGGCGGCGTGGTTATTGCTAACCCCAACGCCCCCACCGGCATCTCTATCCCTATGTCCCGGACAGAGATTGCCCGCATCGTGGAGGGAAATCCCATGTCTGTGGTTCTGGTGGACGAGGCGTATGTGGATTTCGGCGGCGAATCTGTTGTGCCGCTGGTGCATCGATATCCCAATCTGCTGGTGGTGCAGACCATGTCTAAGTCCCGGTCGCTGGCCGGGCTGCGGGTGGGCTTCGCTTTCGGGGATGAGAATCTGATTGCCGCTTTGAACTGCGTTAAAAATTCCATCAATTCCTATACCCTGGATCGGCTGGCTATCGCCGGAGCTGCGGCATCGGTGGAGGATGAGGACTATTTCCGGTCCTGCTGCGCAAAAGTCGTTGCCACCAGAGAACGGACAGCAGAGAGATTGGAACAGCTGGACTTCCGGGTGCTTCCCTCCAAAAGCAACTTTCTCTTTGTCTCCCACGGGAAGCAGCCTGCCCAAAAGCTGTTTGCCCGACTGCGGCAGGAGGGTATTCTGGTGCGGTACTTCAACACCTTGGGCATCGACAACTTCCTGCGCATCAGCATCGGAACCGATGAGGAGATGGATACCCTATGCGGGGTACTGTCTCGCATTTTGAAGGAGGACTGACCATGCGCTACGAGGGGGAAATCTACCGTCCGCCGGGAGAGTGGAAGAGTTATCTGCTCCAATGTACCGTGGGCTGCTCTCACAACCGCTGCACCTTCTGCGGGATGTACAAGAGCAAGCAGTTCCATATCCGGCCCCTTCAGAATATTCTGGAGGACATCGACATGGCCCGGAGCTACTATGGCGACGGGATAAAGCGGGTTTTTCTCTGCGATGGTGATGCCATTGCCATGTCTCAGGGGGATTTGTTGCGAATTCTGGAGAAGCTGTACCGGGTCTTTCCCCATTTAGAGAAGGTCACCACCTATGCCGGCCCTCGCCCTACTCTGCGGAAGTCCCCGGAGGAGCTGCGGGAGCTGCGGCAGGCGGGGCTTGTCCGGGCCTATCTGGGCGTTGAGACGGGCAGCGATATCCTGCTGGCCAAAGTGAAAAAGGGCGTGAACCGCCAGCAGATGCTGGAGGCGGGCGTCCGTCTGCGGGAGTGCGGCTTTGATCTGTGGGCCATCGTTCTGATGGGGCTGGCGGGGCCGGGGGAAGCCTCCAAAGAACACGCTTTGGCTACGGCGGAGATCATCAATGAGATGCGGCCCCGGCACCTCTCCGCCATGACCTATATGGCGGTGGAGGGGACGCCTATGTATGAGGACGTGCGCTCTGGCGCGTTTCGGATGCTGACGGCAGAGGAGGTGCTGGAAGAAATCCGCCTGCTGCTCACCCATATCAGCGTTGGCCCTATCCACTTCACCAGCAATCACGCCTCCAATTATTTGGTGTTGAAGGGTACACTGCCGGAGGATGCCCCCGCCATGATCGGGCGCATTGATCAGGCCTTGAGCGGACAGACAGGACTGCGGGTTCACAGGGGGCTATGAGCATGAAGATTCTGGTGAGTGCCTGTCTGTTGGGCGTACCCTGCCGGTACGACGGCGGGGATAATCTGGTGGCGGAGCTGCTGGCCCTGCCAGCGGAGCTGGTGCCTTTCTGCCCAGAAGTCTACGGCGGGCTGCCTACCCCCCGCCCCGCCTCTGAGCGGCTTGGGAACGCCGTTGTGACCCGCGATGGCACGGACGTCACCGCCCAATTTCAACGGGGAGCGGAGGAGGCGCTGCGGCTGGCGAAGCGGCTTGGGTGCAGCTGTGCCATTTTCAAAGAGCGGAGTCCCTCCTGCGGCTGCGGGCAAATCTATGACGGCAGCTTTCAGCACCGGCTCATCGGGGGAAACGGCGTTGCCGCCCAGCTGCTGCTGGAAAACTGCATTCCAGTGGTAGGGGAGAGCCAGCTCCCTGCGCTGCTGGGGGAATTGGACTGATGCGCTATTCCAATATCCATCAAGCAGTCTTTCTCCGCCGCCCCAACCGTTTTATTGCCCATGTGGAACTGGAGGGCGTGGAGACGGTATGCCATGTGAAAAATACCGGCCGCTGCCGGGAACTGCTGGTTCCCGGTGCGGAGGTTTGGCTGGAGCAGAGCGGGAATCCCAACCGCAAGACGGCCTATGACCTGGTGACAGTGCGGAAGGGGCAGCGGCTTATCAATATGGATGCCCAGGCCCCCAACCGGATTTTCCGGGAATGGGCGGAGAGGGGAGGGTTCCTTGATAATCTGACCCTGCTGAAGCCGGAATTTCCCTTCGGCGCGTCCCGGCTGGATTTTTATGCCGAAGCTGCGGGGCAGCGCCACCTGATTGAGGTAAAGGGAGTGACGCTGGAGGAGGACGGCGTGGCCCGCTTTCCCGATGCCCCCACCGAGCGGGGCGTCAGGCATCTCCAGGAGCTGACTAGGGCAGTGGGAGAGGATTATATCTGCCACGCCATTTTCATTGTTCAGATGGCGGGAACGCGGTATATGGAACCCAACGATGCTACCCATCCCGCCTTTGGCGAGGCCCTCCGGACGGCAGAACAGGCTGGCGTCCAAGTGCTGGCCCTGGGCTGCCGGGTGACACCGGAGGAGGTGGTTGTCTCCCGGCGGGTTCCGGTGCGGCTATGAACAGAGCTTGCAAGTCCGGTGAAAGAGAGTTGCATAAAATTCCAGAAACTCCCGGAATTATTTTGTGACAAGAGCCAAAAATGAAATTTACCCCTTGACATTTGGCAGAAGTGTGATAAACTGATTGTCGTTAAGGGCAAGGACGCCGCATCCCGGAGGAACGGGAGCGGCGTCCTTCTTCTTAATCTCATGTCGCGACGATATAACGTATATTTTCTGGCACAATGGCGTGTTCCACCGGCTCTCGGCTATGGAACACGCCAAATCTATTCTGAGAGGATGGTTTCTGTATGGATATGAGCATATGGTTCCTGTTAGGTGCTGTGTTGGTATTCTTTATGCAGTGCGGCTTTGCTATGGTGGAGAGCGGCTTTACCAGGGCGAAGAATGCGGGCAACATCATTATGAAGAATCTGATGGACTTTTGCATCGGCACAGTGGTATTTGTCCTGCTGGGCTACGGCATTATGAACAGTGAAAACTATTTCTTCGGTCTGATCGGTATGCCGGAGTATCAGATGTTCACCGACTTTGCCGGCTTTGATTGGAGCAATTTCTTCTTCCAGCTGGTGTTCTGCGCTACCGCAGCCACCATCGTTTCCGGCGCCATGGCCGAGCGCACCAGGTTTATCTCCTATTGCGTATACTCCGCCGTCATTTCTGCCATTGTCTATCCCGTCGAGGCGGGCTGGGTCTGGAACGGCCAGGGGTGGCTGGCACAGCTGGGCTACATCGACTTTGCCGGCTCTACCGTCATCCACATGGTAGGCGGTATCTCCGGACTGATCGGCGCTATGTTCCTGGGCCCCCGGCTGGGCAAGTATTATAAGGATGCCAAGACCGGAAAGACGGAGACGCGGGCCATTCCCGGCCACTCTCTGACTCTGGGCGCGCTGGGTTGCTTCATCCTGTGGTTTGCCTGGTATGGCTTCAACGGCGCTGCCGCCGGTGACGCAGTGGAGTTGGCCAAGATCCTGGGTACGACCACCATGGCTCCTGCTGTTGCCACCGTGACCTGCATGATCTTCACCTGGATCAAAAACGGCAAGCCCGATGTCTCCATGTGTCTGAACGCATCTCTGGCGGGCCTTGTGGCCATTACGGCGGGCTGCGCCAGTGTAGATATCGTGGGCGCCGGCATCATCGGCATCGTGGCCGGCATCCTGGTAGTTGTGGCGGTGGAGTTTCTCGACCTGAAGCTCCACATTGATGACCCGGTGGGCGCAGTCGCTGTCCACGGCGTTAACGGTCTGTGGGGCGGCATTTCCACCGGCCTGTTCGCTACCGATGGCGGCCTGCTCTATGGCGGCGGCTTCTATCTCTTCGGTGTCCAGTGCCTCGGCGCCGTGTGCATCATTGCCTATACATTCGTCACTAT
The DNA here is from genome assembly GCA_964447925.1 of uncultured Oscillospiraceae bacterium. GTDB lineage: Bacteria > Bacillota > Clostridia > Oscillospirales > Oscillospiraceae > CAYUUP01. Next base: position 910 of record CAYUUP010000005.1, on the reverse strand, counting down.
GTCCATCGTTTTCTGGCTTATTAAAAAGATCTTCGGCCTGCGTGTCACCGCAGAGGAGGAGATCACCGGCCTGGATGTCACCGAACATGGCCTGCCCTCCGCCTACGCCGACTTTGCCATGGTGGATCATCTGGCGCTGGAAACCGCCCACGATGTACCCATCGACATCGCCGTCCCTGCCGCCAGGGTTTCACAGCCCACGCCGGTACCCGTGACCATGCCCGATGACGCCCCGGCGGACGCTCCGGTGGCTGCCCCCTCTGGCGCCTATACCAAGATCACCATCATCGCCAATCAGAACCGCTTCGAGACCCTCAAGGCGGCCATGGCCCAGATTGGCGTCACCGGCATGACCGTGACTCAGGTCATGGGCTGTGGCACCCAGAAGGGCCGGACAGAATACTACCGTGGCGCGCCGGTCACCATGCACCTGCTGCCCAAACTCCAGGTGGACATCGTGGTTTCCACGGTACCGGTGGAGCAGGTGGTGGCTGCCGCAAAACTGGCCCTCTATACCGGCAACATGGGTGATGGAAAAATTTTCATCTACGATGTCCAGAATGTGATCCGTGTCCGCACCGGCGAAGAGGGCGTGGCCGCCCTGGATAACGAAACCTAATTTGCAAGCGGTCATCTGAAATTTCTTCTTCATAATAATACTTGTCCCGGGCATCGCATGAGTGGTGCCCGGGAGTGTTTTTGGTAAAATAGGAATGCATCGGTACACGCCATGTACAGCGCTGCATGAGCAAGTGTTTTAGCACCCTCCGGCATACCAACTCTTTCCGCCGCATTCAAGGTTCGGCCTTTGACACCTCCGCTCTTGAACGGGAATGGACGAAACTGACCGATGAGCTGAACATCGTCGCGGGGCTGATACAGGACGGCATCTGCCAGAACGCCCATGTGG
>CAYUUP010000004.1:0-42314 GCA_964447925.1 uncultured Oscillospiraceae bacterium | reverse complement strand
CGGCTCCGAGCCTTCGGATTGCCTTGCTGATCGCCAGCCCGTCATCGGGAAGATATACATACTCCGTTTTATCCTGATAGGTGATTTCACCGACCAGCAGGCAGACGTTATAGAAATATTCCGGGAAAGTCTGCCCTTGATACGGTTCCTCAAAAGGCCTGTCACGGTGCGGGAAGAGAAGCCCATGTTCCGTAAATATGCCATTCCCTGACTGCAGCAGTTCCCGCCCGATGGCTGCATATTTCGGATCGGCTTCATCATGAGCCGGAATCGATCCTTCTCTGTCCAGCAGATAGGTTCTTCCGATCTTTCTCATATCGCTGACATCCTGAATCAATGTGAATTTGTCCACATTAAAGGTCAGGTTGATCAAGTCTTTCAGTTCTGTGAAATGTTCCAGCTTCATGGCCTCAAAAAACTGCAGATCCTCATCGCCGCAGAAGCTTTCCATCCGCTTGGCAAGGAAGTTCAGCTCATCGAGATTGACAAAGGTGTTTTCCAGAACTGCGAATTCCGAGGGATATTCCATTTCCGCAAGGAACAGTTTGGAGGTATTCTCCGGTGCATGAAGCTCCATAAGTTTTGCACAAAGCTCATTTTCGGAAACGGGGAATTCAATGGATATTTCATTGTCGTTATACTGAAAGTTTGCCTTGATAAATGTCAGCATTGTCTATCACCCCTCTCCATGCTTTCCAAGGCGCCAAGCCCAAACCGCCGTATTGCCATTGCATTGCAGATGAGTCCGAATATCTTCGGCGGCACAAGGCTTTTGTCGGCAAGGTCGCTCACAGTAAGGCAGCCTGTTCCAAGATACAGATCCTTTGCCGCGCAGAAGAGGGCATAGCCGTCTGCGGTTGTTCCGTGCAGATGTATCTGCTCAAAGCAGATGACATTGTTGACGACACAGTATTTGACAGACCGCCACAGCATAAAATCAGCAGTCAGCAGATAAAGAGCGGACATGAGGGCTTGGTTGTTTTTATCTCTTTTTTTGATGAAATCCTCAAATACTGCATGGTGTTTTTTGTTCCTGAACATCATTGGAATTGTCTCGCTTTCTTTTAAATATTGATTTAGGCGCTGGAGAAAATCAGGGCATTTTACGGCGGATACCGTTGCTGCCATAACCTCCGCAAAGGTGGGCGGAGGGATTTCCAGCACCTCTATGGCAATGACTCCGCATCCTCTCGGCTCGAAATTGGGAATGTGCTGCATGAGCTTTTCCATCTCACGCAGGTTCTTGTTTTGCGAAAAATACATTTTGGACTCCTTTCCTGAAAACAGAAAAAGCCCCGGCTTTTGTTTCGCTTACAAAAGCCGGAGCTGGGGTGGTATGGGTTACATATTGAGTTGCGGGGCATCGTCCTGCTCAAAAGAGGGCAGCGATTCTTCAAGTTGCGGATATCCGTATTGCAGCTTTTCCGCAAGGGAGTCAAGCTGCCGTTCCTGCTCATAGGTCAGTGTTTCGCAGTTGTATTTTGCATAATCAACGCAGCGGTACAGATCCGCCGCCTCATCGTCACTGAACACACGATTTTTTTCTATAAGTCCGGCACGGACGGCGAATGCCTCTTTCACGTAAGCGTAGCTTGGGGAATAATCGCCATGCGTGACATAGCTTTTGTCATTGCTTTGCTCCCATGTGGTGAACATGAAACCATGCTGTTCGCTGTACATTCCGGCAAGGACAGTATCTCCGTATTCTGCAAATCTACGGTACTCTTTTACATCGGATACGCCCATAGGCGGTGAGGATTCATAGAGGGAGACATATTCCCGGATCAGCCTTGCCCTATCCCGGATGGTAAAAAACATATCGTCCGCATCCTCTGGCATATCTTCATCGACCACGCCACAGACAGAACCATCCTTTTCCATCCAGCCGATTTTAATACCGTTATATGAGAAGCTGAGGGTTTCCTCATTTTCACTGTAGCTGCCGATGCAGCCATAATGGGGGAGCTTTCTCATTAGTTCCTGTTGGTAGATTGTCATGTTTTTCTTCCTTTCCTTAAATTTACGCATAAAAAAGACACATGGATTTTCTTCTTCCATGCGCCTGTAATATGCATTGTTCATTTTGAGCAATTAATCCGAAAAAGGGTTAATCACCTCTTTCCGACAGAAATAAAAAAGCGGTCATCTCTCATGACCGTCCTAACCAACACAATACACAATTTTCTCTTTCTGCTGTGTATGCAGTTCTATTTCTCACCCTTTCTCCTACACTATGCACTGAATACACACTCTAAAGGGGTACTACAGTTTACATCCAGAATCAGGAGCTTGCTGTTATGGGACATAGCAATAGCAATGCCCAGTTTCATTTTCATCCCGCGGGAGAAGTCTCTGAACTGCTTTTTATCCGGCAGTGCAAATTTCTGTACCAATCGAGTGTATTCAGCGTTGTCCCAATTTTGAAAGGTATGCTTCATCACATTCCCGACTTGCTTGACGGTTAAACATTCTGGAATGCCTACCTCATCCATGACAACGCCGGTATCCTCTTTTGTAAGTTTGATGTTATCCCCGCTGTCCTTTCCGAGAACTGTAATACTGCCGCTATCCTTGTGAATCATATCAAGAATGAGCTTGAATGTAGTACTCTTTCCAGCGCCATTCTCACCAATAAGACCCATAATACACCCGCTTGGAAGTGTTAAACTTAAGTTGTCTAGCGTAAAGCCGGGATATGATTTTGTCAGGTTTCTAATTTCGAGCGCGTTCATCATCGTTCCTCCAGGCCGAAATTGACCATTTCAATAATTTCCTGTTTGCTCAAATTGCAGGAAGCAGCGAGTCTGACGATCTCATCTATATGTTCTTCAATCTTCTTCAGATTTTCTTCTTTCAGCAGTTCTATATTTTTGGGAGCTACATAACACCCCTTGGCAGGTAAAGTGTAGATAAAGCCTTCTTTTTCAAGTTCTTCATACGCACGCTTTGTTGTAATAAAGCTAATACGAAGATCCTTTGCAAGCCCCCGAATGGACGGCAACAATTCATCTTGCTTCAATGCACCACTGATAATCTGACTTTTGATCTGGGAATATATCTGATCGTAAATCGGTGTTCCGCTTTTATTATCAATCAAAATGTTCACGCCATCGCCCCTGTTAATTCTGTATATATCTATTATATACAGTTGAGCCGGTGATGTCAATGGGGTTTACAGAAAAGATACAAAAAATGTTTTTTGCGGACATATACAACGCTTGACACTGGAATAGCTGCCGGTGAAGCCGCATTCGCCCTTTAGACAGCCATAGATAGAGATCCTCTGGATCTAATGACGCTGCCTGCGGGACACGCTGCGTCCTTCTTCCGGTCACTGGTCAATGACCGGGATATACTCGCTCACTACCGGATAACACTCCGGCTCCACATTTATCAAATGCGGCAGCTCAATTTGCTAACGGAATCGCGAATAAACCCCCTCCCGGACTACGGCCCAGGAGGGGGTTTGCGTTCACTTCATCATTTCATCAGCAGGCTCGATCAGATATTGGCCCCGGTCTGCCGTTCCGGGTCCGACCCTTCTTCTGGTACGCCTTGATGCCCATCTCCATTTCTCTCTTGTTTTGCGTTTACGGGCAGTCGGGCCGCTGCAGGCAGGGGAGGGGTCATCCCTCATCGCTATTGAATTCCCGATTATACTTTTTCAGCCAGACCCCCCGTGTGCCAATGATAGCCGCTAGGACAGCGCAGCCCGCAAAGATGGCCCACTTGGAGATATGTCCGAAGATGCTGCTCTCCCGAATGCCGATAATAGAAATGCGATCCCCGTCATCCTCCGGCAGTTGGAGGTGCGTTCCCACATATTCTGCCAGGGCATCCGCCAGGGTGCAGTCCAGACGTTCATATTCCAGGGGGAGAAAGCTATACCCGCCTTCCAGCATATAGGTGGTGGCGGCAACACTTAACTGGGAGGTCTGGTCATCCTTAGAGAGTTGGCTGCCATCTTCCAGGGTCAGAGAGAGAACCCGTTCTCCTGCAGGGGCAGAGGCATCATAAGTCATGGTCAACCCGGACAGGTGGCAGAAGCCGGGAAAAACGGAATCCTCCTCCACGATAGACTCTGTGTCAGGGTCAACGACTACCTGGGAGACGGAATGCTCCAGTAGCTGCCACAAGGTTGCCGGGGAGATAAGAGCAACCCCTAGAGTGCGGTCTTCCCCGAACACACGGAGGATATCTGCCCCTGTGATTGTTCCCTGGTTCAGGTCATTTTTTAGGTCGGAAGCGTTCACCAGGGCCACATCTGCTCCTGTGCTGTCGCGCACCGCATCTGCAACGGTGCTGCCCAACTGGCACTGCTCCCAATAGGGAGACTCGCTCAAGTAGGATTTCGGAGCCTTTTCCAGCGTCCCCACCAGAGATTCCGGATTCAGAGCAGAGGCCATGTGGAGCAGGGAAAGGGGGAGAACCGCCAGAAGCAGCAGGAAAAGGCAAAAACGGCAGTTTCTCATAAGCCGTTAATTTCTCGGACGTAGTGACAGGCCACAAAGTGTTCGGGCTGAACCTCTTGATACTGTGGCTGCTCCTGGAAACATTTATCCTTCGCATAGGGGCAGCGGTTGGCAAAGCGGCAGCCGGGCTTGGGGTTCACAGGACTGGTCAGCTCACCCTGCATGATAATACGCTTCTTCTCCCGTCGGATGGACGGGACGGGAATTGCAGACAGAAGACCCTTTGTATATGGGTGCAGCGGCGATTCAAAGAGCTTTTTTGCCGGACTCTTTTCCACCATGGCACCCACATACATCACCAGGATGTCATCGGAGATATGCTTAACTACGGACATATCGTGGGTGACGAAAATATAGCTCAGATTCTTTTCCTCCTGGAGATCCTGGAGGAGGTTGAGTACCTGGGCTTGGATAGAGACGTCCAGGGCAGACACCGGCTCATCGCAGACGATGAATTTAGGTTCCACAGAGAGAGCCCGGGCAATACCAATGCGCTGACGTCGGCCGCCGTCCAACTCATGAGGATAAGAATAAGCGAACCGCCGGGCCAGTCCCACTGTGTCCATCAGGGAGAATACCCGCTTCTCCAGTTCCTGCTTCCCATGGCAGAGATGAAAGGTTTTCAGGGGATTGGCGATGAGTTCGAACACGGGATAGCGGGGGTTGAGAGAGGAAAAGGGATCCTGAAAGATGATCTGCATCTCCTTTTGCAGCTCCCGGCGCTCTTTCCCCCTGGCATTGGTGATGTCTTTTCCTTCGAAGTAAATTTTGCCATCAGTCGCGTTCAGCAGGCCGAGAACAGTTCGGCCCAGAGTGGATTTTCCGCAGCCGGACTCGCCCACCACACCTAGAGTCTTGCCTGCAGATAGGGTAAAGCCCACATTGTCTACGGCGTGAAGTTTTCCCCTGGGTGTGTCAAAATATTTCTTCAAGTGTTCGACCCGAATCAGCACCTCACTCATTGGAGCCGTCCCCCTTTCCTAGAATATCGTTGCCGGGATTAGAGACCGGATATCCCTTCTGATATGCCTCCTCGTTAATCGTCTCGTCGGGGAAGTACAGACTTATTCCCTTGTCACAGTGGTGGCAGCGGCAGAAGTGGCCGGGCGAAAGCTCACTCATCTCAGGCATCTGCTCCTGACACTGCTCGTCTGCATAGGGGCAGCGAGGGTGGAAGCTGCATCCATGGGGCAGGTTAGCAGGGTCGGGCATCAGGCCGCGGATAGGCTTCAAGCGGTTCACGTCCGCATCCAGGGAAGGGAGAGAGTTGAATAGGCCCTCCGTATAGGGGTGGGCGGTATGTTCGAAGATGTCCTCCAAGGAGCCGTACTCCATAATGGTGCCGGCATACATGATGGCCACTTTGTCGCAGGTTTCGGCCACCACGCCCAGGTCGTGGGTAATCAGCAGCATGGCGGAGTCCAGCTTGGTTTTCAGGTCGGTCATCATGTCCAGCACCTGGGCCTGAATGGTCACGTCCAGGGCGGTAGTAGGCTCGTCTGCGATGAGCAGCTTGGGGGAGCAGGCTAGGGCCATGGCAATGACCACTCGCTGCTTCATGCCGCCGGAAAACTGGTGTGGATACTCCACTCCCCGTTCTGCAGGAATGCCGACGAATTCCAGCATTTGCCGGGCTTTTTCTGTGGCTTCTGTCTTAGAACACTTCTCGTGGATTTTTACCACCTCGGCAATTTGATCCTCCACTCGGAAAATGGGATTCAGGGCAGTCATTGGATCCTGAAAGATCATGGAGATAGCGGAGCCGCGCAGCTTGTGCAGATCCTCATCGCTCATGGTGAGGATATCTTCCCCGTTGAACAGAATCGCGCCGCTTTCGATCTTGCCGGGAGGGGACTGAATCAGGTTCAAAATAGACAGGGCAGTTGTGGTCTTGCCCGCGCCGGTCTCGCCGACTAGTCCTAGGGTTTCCCCGGCGTCAATGGTCAGATTTATGCCATTGACTGCGAAAATGTCTGCATCCATGGTGTGGAACTGAACCACCAGGTCTTTGATCTCTAATAAATGTTCACTCATGGGGTCTTCCTCCTCACTGCTTCAGACGGGGATCCAGCGCATCCCGCAGGCCGTCACCCATGACGTTAAAGGCAAATACTGTCAGCAGAATAGCGATACCGGGGAAGGTGATGATGGGCCAGAAGCTGCTAATGTATTGCTGCCCCACGCTCATAATGGAACCCCACTCAGAGATGGGGGCCTGGACACCCAGACCGATGAAGGACAGACCAGAAATCTGAAGGATGTTTCCACCCACACGCATGGTACTGTCCACAATAATCTGGGAGAGGGTGTTGGGCAGGATCTCATGGAAGACGATTTTCAATTGTCTGGAGCCTGTGGCTCTGGCCGCCTCTACAAATTCCTGACTGCGGATGGTCATCACTGTGGCACGCATCATCCGTATGGCGGGGGCCACGCCGCCCAGGGCGATGGCGATGGCGGTGTTCACCATGCCGATGCCCAGCAAACAGGAGATGCATACGGACAGCAGCATACCGGGAATACACATGAGGATATCGCAGAAGCGCATGACCAGGTTCTCATACCAGCCGCCGAAGTAACCGGCGGTGGCACCCAAGCCAATGCCGATGATCAGGGAGAACACGAGAGCCAACAGAGAGATCAGCAGGGAAACCCGTGCGCCGTAGATGACCCGGCTGAGCAGGTCGCGGCCAAAGTTGTCCGTGCCGAAGGGATGGGCCAGAGAGGGCATTGCCAGCCGATCTGTGGACATTGCGTTAGGATCACAGGGGGCGAGGAAATTCGCAAAAATAGCTACCAGCACCAAGAAAACGGCAATACAAAGGCCGATCACTGCCAACTTGTTCCGGCGGAACCTCCGCCAGATGTCACCGATCTGGCTATGCTTACGAAGGCTTTCGCTTTCATAAGACGTTGCTTTTGTCTTAACCATCAGGCAGCCTCCTTTGCGTCTTTTTTGACCTTGGCGCGTCTGATGCGACCGCCCTCATATTGGGCCTTGATGCGGGGGTCCACATAGGCATAAGCCACATCCACTGCCAGATTGATGATGCATACCAGGAAGGACAGCACCAGGACAGTCCCTTGGATTACGGGGAAATCCCGGTTGTTGATGGCAGACAGAAGCAGCATACCGATGCCGGGGATGGTGAAGATAGACTCGATGATAAAGGATCCGCCTACCACCATGGTGAGCTGTGAGCCGATAACGGTGAGTACGGGGACCATAGCATTGCGGAAAGCATGGCTGAAGATCACTGTACGCTCCTTCACGCCCTTGGCCCGAGCGGTACGAATGTAGTCCTGATTGATTACGTCCAGCATACTGGTGCGGGTCATACGGGCCACCAAAGAGATGGGGCTGAGGGCCATGCAGAGTACCGGGAGAACCATTGCCCGCACACCGCCGGTACCCCAGGAGGCGGGGAATATCTTAACCTTAAGGCAGAAGAGCATCATGGCCATCAGGGCAACCCAGAACGCAGGGGCGGCGGAGAAGATAACGGCAAAAGTGGTGGTGGCATAGTCTATGACGGTGTATTTTTTCACGGCAGACAATATTCCCAGCGCCACACCGCACACCACCGTGATCAGGCAGGACCACAGGCCTACCTTCAGGGTGATGCCCAGGCGGGAGGAGAAAATCTTTTCGGAGACGGCATGACCATCATCATAGGAGGTGCCCAGATCCATCCGGGTCACCACCCCAACCACATAGTCCACATATCGCACTATGAAGTTCTTGTCCAGCCCCATTTCCGCACGCTTCGCCTGGTAGGCCTCTTCAGTATAGTTGCTGCCTAGAGCCTGCATAGCGGGATCGCCGGGGATGAAGTAATTGATGGTGAAGATGATCAGCAACACGCCCAGCAGGGTGGGGATAATCAGCAGCAGCCGCTTGATGATAAATTTCAGCAAGGGGAGAACACCTCCTATGAAGTTGCCAGCCCCGGCGCGCGGCGGGGGCTGGCACTGGTTATTGATGCGCCGCAGTCAGGTTTACTGGCTGCCATTCTGAGCAGCAGCAGTCAGATCAGGCAAGTTTCAGGTCACCCAGGCAGCTGCGGTTGATTGCTCCCTGGGGGAACTCAGCGATGCGGCTGTTATAGGCCACAGCGGACTGGGTTTCCACCAGAGGGATCATCATAAAGTTGTCATAAAGCCACTGATCCAGTTCGGTATAGGCATCCCAACGTGCAGTCTCGTCCACACTGGTCAGACCTGTCTGGTACAGGGCATCGTATGCGGGATCGCTTATGATGAAGGAGGTAAAGGCCGCACCAATGCAGGTGGAGGAGAGCAGGTTATCCGGTTCGCAGGTGGGATTCCCGCCATTGCAGGTAATGTTGGACATCTCAGCAGTTCCCTCAATAAAGGTCTGAAGAGCAGTACCCAGTTCATAGGTTTGGATGTCCAGCTTGATGCCCACAGCATCCAGCATGGCCTGGAGGCATTCGGCAATGTCGGGCTGAGGAGGAATGTCGGGGGAGATCCAAGCAATGGTGATTTCGCCGCTGGAATAGCCGGCATCGGTCAGCAACTGCTGGGCCTTGGCAACATCATAGGTGTATTCGCCAGAGTGGTCTGTATAGCACTCGAAGGAGCTGGCAAAGTGGCTGGTGGCTGGCACACCCAGGCTGCCGTAGCAGACTTCTGCGATATAGCTGGTGTCAATGGCATAGGCGATGGCCTCGCGGACAACGGGGTCGGAGAGGTACTGGCTGTTGGCGTTCAAGGCCAGCAGAACCGTATTGTTGTCCGTATAGTACTGGACAGTACCCTGGGAGCCGCCGGCGGCCTCGATCTGATCCACGATGGTGGAACTGATATAATAGATGCAGTCCAGGTTGCCTGCCTGGTAATCCACATACATGGCAGTCTCATCAGAATAGAACTTCAGGGTGATCTGGGTGGCGTCATAGGTAGAATCGGCGTCCCAATAATCTTCCCGGAGGGTGAACACCCAGTAGGAGTCCTTCACGCATTCGGTGATCTCATAAGGACCAGAACCCACAGGCCCGGTGAGCCAAATGTCATCCGTGTTGTCATGGGCCTCGGTGAAGCTCCGCTCCATAATGGCGCAGTTCAAGGAGCGCAGGGCAGGGCCGTAGGGCTGGGAGTAGACCAGTGTAAGTGTCATCCCGTCCTCGGAGACGGTGCTGGCGTCAAAGTCGATGTACTGATAATACACATACTTGTCAGAGGTCTGGCCCTGATCCACGTAATTCTTCAGGGAGAAGAGTACATCATCGGCGGTCATCTGCTGGCCATCGGAGAAATAGATGCCGTCCTTCACGGTCATTACCAGGGTCACGTCATCAGTCCACTCATAGGATTCCAGCACCTTGGAGACATATTCGCCGTCGGCGGTCACTTCAAAGAGGAAGTCGTAGACCATGCCGGTGCCGATAAAGTCCTCAGAGTTGCTGGAGGATGGGTAGACGGGATACATATTGTCCGCGATACCGATGGTAACGGTGGTGTCGGAAGGCCCTGCCCCTTCGGTGTCAGTGCCGGAGGCCTCTGTGTTGGAGCCGTCACCGCCCTGGGAATTGTTCCCCGAACCGCAGGCGGTCAGAAGGGAACACAGCATGGCCAGTGCCAGCAGCAACGATAGGAACTTTTTCATAATCATTCTTCCTTTCCGTATTGATTGTGGTTTTGATACGCAGACTTCACACAGGAGACGCCTAGTGTGAAATTCATGTATCTAAATCAAAGGCAGTATAGCATGGATACACATTTTTGTAAATACCGCACAATCAAGTAACCTTCAATCTTAAATTGGAAGAATCATTCCAGCGGGTAGCCCTCTTCCCTTCAGGTAGGAAAGAGGGCTATTTTTTGTAGGGGGTGTCCATAGCGTCAGCATCTGGCTTGCGATAGCCATGCCACATCTCCCCCAGGGCATCCACTGGAAGGCCCTTCTGTCTCATGTCGTTCCAGCCCCAGTCGTAGACCAGATCCAGAATGGGAATCAGGGAAGCGCCCTGCCGGGTAAGATGGTATGACACCCGGGGTGGGATTTCTGGCAGCACGATACGGTAGATCAGGCCATCGTCCTGGAGCTGCTTTAGATTCTGGCTGAGTACCTTTTGGGTGATGGGCAGCTGCTTGAAGAAACGGGAAAAGTAAGTTCCCCCGTCCAGATAGATTGCCCGGAGGATAAAGGGCTTCCACTTGCTGAATACCACCCGCATCATATGATTATAGGGGTCGTTTGCAATATTGAAGTTGGGTGATTCATCCAACAAGTCCTTGTCCCGTAGCAGATGTTCTCGCTCCTCTGGTGTGGACATCAGCAGTGATGCTGTTTGTTCCCGCTGTTCATCTCTTTCGTCATTTGCGTGATGCATGGTCAGATTTACCTCCCTCAGAGTGGTTGTTGCAGAAAGACAGTAGTTCAGGTTCGGGTACCCCTGGCATTCATCATTATATACAAAAACGGTTCCGGTGTCAAGAACTGCATTGGCGCTTTTACGGACGCGCAGAGACTGGATGTGCGCTATTGGCGGTTATCTCCCGGCTATCCTACCGCCTGTCAGGCAAATGATTCCTACTGCTGTGTAAGAAGATTACTTTTTAGTGCGGTATTTCCAAACAAATTGAATTGTGCTATGCTTTATAATCAGGAACGAAGGCTTTCAGCATCGTTAAAAGGTGACAAAGGAGGTCCTGGTATGTATCAGATTAAACCATCCTGTAGCGGCTGCCATACCTGTGAGCTGGCCTGCCCCATGCAGGCAATCCATTATGACGGCCCACGCTATCAGATCGACCCAGAGGCTTGTGTGGAGTGCGGCCTGTGCGAGACGCTCTGTCCCACCTGTTCCATCTATGATGCGGATGCGGTGGAGCCGGCGCCTGCCCATGAGCGGATTATCCGGGAGTGCGATCTGGTGGTATGCGGCGGTGGAAGCGGCTTGGTGGCGGCCATCAAGGCAGCCCAGTTGGGCAAAAAGGTGATTTTGTTGGAAAAGGCGGCCCGCTGTGGGGGAAATACGGATATTGCCCACGGCTTTTTCCCGGTATACACCAAGCTCCACGCAGAGATGGGACTCCCCGATGTGCGGGAGGAGGCCATTGAGGTAATGTACAACCGCGCGGGAGGGGTGCTGGATCGTGAGGTCATACGCACCGCCATTGACGGCTGTACTGAGTTCTTTGACTGGTTGCTGGAGTTCCCTGGCACACGGGAGTATTATTCTGTGGAGCCAATTGGAGAAAAGCGTGAGGCCGGCCCTATTTTTGGCCCTGGCGTACTCCACTCCGCAAAGAGGTTTGAAAATGTCCGCAGTCTGGATCCCTCCATTGGCCCGGGTTGGGGCGGCACCTTTGTAAAGCAGACTATGCTGGATGCCATCCCTGCTCAGAAGCTAGATGTGGAGATCCTTCTCAGACACGAGGCAAAGCACCTGATCTGTGACGACAGCGGCCGGGTCACCGGTGTAATCGCCCTGGACCCTGGCGGCGAGACTGAAATTCACTGCAAGGCGGTGATCTTAGCCACGGGCGGCTTTGGCATGAGCGATGAAAAGCTGCGTAAATACACCGAGTTCTTTGATGAGGAGCGCCCCGTCACCCGGTTCTCCGTCCCCAGCGACACGGGAGACGCCATTGATATGTTGCAGGAACTGGGGGTGGAGCCCGACCCGAACCGGATGTTCCTCTCTCTGTTCGGCCCTGCCCACCATCCGTACAGCTATGCTCTCTATCGCCTGAACGAAGAACCCTCCGCCCTGTCGGTGGATCTGAACGGTGTGCGGTGGCAGGACGAGACCGGCGGCCTGTTCACAGGGCGGATCAACATTTGCGGGCACCCGCAGAACGCCACCTGGTCCATCTTTACCCAGCAGAATGTGGACGAGATCTTCCTCCGGTTTATCAAAGACCCGACCCTAGCCGATGAGGTAGAGTGCTACGAACATTACCAGGAGGATCTGGATCGGGAGGCTGGCTATAAGATTCCCCCTGTGGTCAAAGCGGATACGATTGAGGAGCTGGCCCTCAAGCTGGATATGGATCCCGCTGTGCTGATGCGGACCGTGAGCAATTACAACCGGTATTGCCGCCAGGGCAAGGACGAGGAATTCGGCAAAGCGGCGGAATTCCTGATTCCCAGGGACATTGGTCCTTTTTATGCTGTTTATGCCCAACGCTTCTCCGAGGCGGCTATGGGCGGCCTCATGGTGAACGGGATGTGTCAGGTGCTGCGCAACGATGGCTCCGTTATTCCCGGACTTTACGGAGTGGGTGACGCTACCTCTGCCATGCACCGCAAGGGCGAATTGGCCGTAATCTCTGAGCTGACCTGGGCTGTGGCTTCGGCCTACCGTTCAGCGGTAAACGCCGTGAAAGAAATGGAGGTACAGGCATGAGCATCCGCAAACCCAACATGACCCCCTGCAAGACGCCGGTTTCCGTGCAGCCCCTGCCGGAGCGGCTCCAGAATTTTGAAGAAGTCTCTCAGGGCTATACGCTGGAGGAGGCGCAGGCAGAGGCTTCCCGCTGCATGAACTGCCCTGACCGCTATTGTGCCGCCCATTGTCCGGCCCATTCCTATATCCCGGAATTTATCGCCTGTGTACGGGAGGGGAATCTGCTGGAGGCGTGGAACCTGCTGGCCAGGACCAACCCCATGATGGAGATTGCGGGGCGGGTCTGCCCCTATGAGAACCAGTGCGAAAGCCACTGTACCCGGGGCATCCGCAGTGAACCGGTGGCCATCGGTCGCCTGGAACGCTTTGTGGCGGACTGGTACCGCCGGAATGTCTCCCACGAGGAACACCCCCCCGAGCCGAACGGACATTCCGTTGCCATCGTGGGGGCTGGACCTGCAGGTCTGACCTGCGCCATTTCTCTGGCCATCTCCGGCTTCCGGGTGGTGGTTTATGAGAAGGAGGAGGTCACCGGAGGTGTTGCCAGCTGGGGCATCCCCACCTTTGTCCTGCCCCCCTTCTGCCTGGAGCGCCAGATGGAAACCTTGCGCCAGTTGCAGGTGGAATTCCGTATGAACACAGAGGTAGGCGTGGACGTGACGCTGGAGGAACTGAAGGCAGAGTACGATGCGGTGTTCCTATCTACCGGCGCCCAGGAGCCGGTGGAACTCTCTGTGGAAGGTTGTCAGGCAGAGGGCGTGGTTCAGGCAAAGAACTACCTGAGCGCCCCCGCAGATTTCACTGGACAGAGGGTGGTGATTCTGGGCGGCGGGAACACCGCCATTGATGCAGCCCGCACAGCTCTCCGCCGGAACGCGCAGACGGTGCAGCTGGTTTACCGGCGTACCCAGGCCGATATGCCCGCCACCCGGGAAGAGTTGGATATTGCCTTGGAAGAGGGTGTGCAGCTGGTACCTCTTACCTCCCCGGTAAGATTTGTGACCCGGGATGGAAAGCTGACGGGGGTGGAGTGTGACCGGATGGAGCTGACTGCTCCGGATTATCCTGGTGGGCGGAACAATGTGGCTCCCTCCGGCCAGCGGATCGTCTTGGAAGCTGACTTGGCCGTTTTGGCGCTGGGCTTCAAGCCCATACCGGTGGACGGCTTCCCCGTGGACGGCAGCGGTCGTATCCCGGTCGACCGGAGCTATGAGACTTCCATGGAGGGAGTCTATGCCGGCGGTGACGCCGTTACCGGCCCGGCCACCCTGATGAAAGCGGTTGCAGCGGGCAAAAATGCGGCGGCAGTCATTTTCACCCGTCTGTGTGATTGATACCTGATCTAAAAACTCAACAGGGGCCGTTGCAGAATACCCGGTTTTGTGTAACGGTTCCCTGTTGCCTTGTTTGCGGCAAATGGTTAAGGATTGCTGCCCTCCAGCGCCTGTGCCGCATTGCTGCCCGCTAAAAACCCAGAGGACAAGGCCCAAGACATGTCGTTCAACACCTGCCGTTTAATGCCGTCCTGGACAATGTGGCGACCTGAGGCAAAGTCTCCCGTCACATAGAGTCCCTCTGCCAGGGAGCCATCTGATCGGTAGGCCTGCATCTGGGAGTTGACCCGGACGCCACCAAAGGCCCCATCGGTGGACAGGACACCCTCTAGAGCGTAGAAAGGTCCCTCATCCAGCGGGAGCAGATAGGCAGGATCCTTGAAATAATTCCAGTCCGCTCCCTGGACGCAGGAGACGTTGTACTCATCCACGGTTTTTTTCAGCTGGACAGGATCCAGGCCCAGCTGTTCGGCCAGACCAGGTATTGTCTCCGCCCGGGCTGCCTTGCGGGTTTCCTTTTGGAACCAGCCATCCACAATAGGAAAATCAGGCAGGGGAGGCATGGCGAAGGGGGAGGAAGAGTCGGTCTCGTTTTGGCGAGAGTCCTGAATAATTTGCCGCAGGGTGTTAGCAGAGTAGAGGAAGAAGCTCTTTCCTTTGGGGTGCTTTAACAAAATGTGCCCCACATCAAAGGGATCCATCCTGGGAACGGGTGACTCTGCTAGAAAGCGCTTGGCGTTCAAGTCTACTAAAATGGCATAGTTAGAGTGAGTGAGTCCATCGAAGCGGGACTTCTCCCCCAGACTGCACAGGGGGCCCATCAGCCGCAGGCAGAAGCTGTCCCAATCCACGAAGGCCCCGGCCTTCTCTGCGAGGATCAGACCGTCACCGGTGTATGCGGGGTTCTGGTGGGCATTCATGGGAATATCCGCATCCAAATAGGCAGGAAGTACCTTTTTCAACACCTCTGTATTCCGGATCCAGCTGCCGCAGGCTAGGATACAGCACCTGCAGGAGATAGACACCGGCCCATTGGGGGACTCCACTCGGACAGCGGTGATCCTTCTGCCATCCGTCTCCACGTCCATAGCCCGGTGCTGGAGGAGAATTTCCACCCCCAGTTCCTGGCAGCGGCGGAGCATAGTGGCCATGATTACCCGACCGGAGCCATTGTGGAAGCCATCTAGCTGGGGTCCGAGCTGGCCGTTCACAGCAATGTCGAACACATAGGGCTTGGCTTGGTAGCTCTCCAGCACCTCTGGCTTCTCATATTGGCTGTACCAGTCAAAGAACTGCCCAGTACCCAGAATGGCGTTGCGCACCAGACTGGGTTCCAACTGCCAAAGAGTCAGATCCATGCCCTGACGGATAAATGCCTGCGACTGGTCGGGGATTCCTCGCTCCTCCTGCCACCGGCTCCGGAAGGTGCGCATGGTGGAGGCAAAGAGCATCCCACCGCCGGCTACCTTTGTCTTTTCCAGCACAAGTACTCTTTTTCCAAATTCGGCTGCCCGGGCTGCTGCTACTAGACCGGAGCCGCCCCCGCCGATCACCACAATATCGTAAATGTGATCCTGGTTCATTGATGATAACTCCTTTCTCGTTATAATAAATATATTGTAATAAAATTTGGAGAAAAATCAATTGTTCAAAAATCCAAAATCCATGGGGAATGTTGGACTATAAGTTAAATAATGGAGCAAAAGAGCGATTATCATAATTTGTAAGACAAGGCTTTACCGGGCTTCACGAAGGGGTGTGTACAATGATAGCTTGCATCATCTTATGGGCCATTCTCCTTGGTATGCCTTTGCAAGACTGGTTATTCAAACGAGAGCGTCCTATCAGCGGGGCGCTGTTTTTTATTTCTTTTTCAGTCCGCTTCTCCGGGCGTACAGAGCCATGAAGTCATTCACCCGCCCCGGCGATGCAAGCCACACCTCCCGGAGGGACAGGCCCAGCAGCATGGCCGCGTGCAGATATCCGGAGCGGGTCATGCACGGGATATTTATTTCAGACTGTGGCAGTCTAAGAGGACAGCAGCTCCGGCGGCCACTCCATCAGAATTGCAGACTGTCCAGAGCCAGGGCCGGCAGGGTAAAAAATAAATTGGCGCGTCCCATGCTCAGCGGGGGAATTCCCCCTTGACACCTGTTTTGCCCAATGTTATAATGGAAGCACAATACCCCACCCCAGGGGGGTGTTGTTCCGACTGACACACAAGGAGGTCTTTGCCACGAAGCAGACATTTAACGTCACCGGCATGACCTGTTCCGCCTGCTCCTCCCATGTGGAGAAAGCGGTGAACAGACTGGAGGGCGTGGATGCCGTCCAGGTGAATCTGCTGGCCAACCGGATGACCGTCACCTATGACGAGGGGGCGGTGGACACCGCCGCCATCTGCGCCGCCGTCTCTGCTGCGGGCTATGGGGCATCCCCTGCGGACAACAAGGGAGAAGTCACTCCGTCTCAGAATGCTCCGCAGAATCAGCAGAAAGCTATGCGCCGCCGTCTCATCATCTCCTTCATCTTTTTAATTCCATTGTTTTATCTGAGCATGGGCCATATGATAGGTCTGCCCCTGCCCGCTGTCTTCACCGGGGTGGAAAACTCCATGGTCTATGTGTTGGCACAGTTTGTACTGCTGCTGCCCATTCTCTACGTCAACGATAGCTACTTCACCTCCGGCTTCCGGGCGCTGTGGAACCGGGGGCCAACGATGGATTCCCTCATTGCGCTGGGAGCCACTGCCTCCACCCTGTACTCCCTCTACGCGATTTTTGTCACCGGCTGGGCGCTGGGCCACGGTGATATGGAGACGGCGGAGGTCTATCACATGGATCACCTCTACCTGGAGTCCGCCGGAATGATCCTGACCCTTATCACCCTTGGCAAATATCTGGAGAGCCGCTCCAAGGGCAAGACCTCTCAGGCCATTGAAAGGCTGATGGATCTGGCTCCCCGGCAGGCCACCGTTCTCCGGGATGGGGCAGAAGTGACTGTGCCGGCCGAAGAGGTGGTCACCGGTGATCTGGTTGTCGTCCGCCCGGGGCAGTCCTTCCCTGTGGACGGTATTGTAGTGGAGGGACGATCCTCCGCCGATGAGTCCGCCCTGACAGGGGAATCTATCCCCGTGGAAAAGGGGCCGGGAGATAAGGTCTCCGCCGCCGCCATCAACGGCACCGGGGCCATTACCTTCCAGGCCACACAGGTGGGGGATGAGACGACTCTCTCCCAGATCATCCAGCTGGTGGAGGAGGCGTCCTCCACTAAGGCGCCCATCGCCAAGCTAGCGGACAAGGTGGCGGGCATTTTCGTCCCCACTGTCATCGCAATTGCCGTTGTCACGGCCGCTGTCTGGCTCATCGTCACAGGCAGCGCCGGATCAGCCCTCACCGCTGGGGTATCCGTGCTGGTGATCTCCTGCCCCTGCGCCCTGGGCCTTGCCACTCCCGTGGCGATTATGGTTGGAACTGGAAAAGGGGCGGAATCCGGCATCCTCATCAAATCTGCCGAGGCGTTGGAGACGCTTCACACCGTCAAGACGGTGGTGCTGGATAAGACCGGCACCATCACGGAGGGGCACCCTGTGGTCACCGATCTGCTGCCCCAGGGAGTCAGCGAGCATGAACTGCTGGCGGTGGCAGCCGCACTGGAGAGCGGTTCCGAGCATCCGCTGGCGGCAGCGATTCTGGAGAAGGCAAGGGAGAAGGGCATTACGCCTCCCGCAGTTCGGAATTTTGAGGCTCTGCCGGGGTTGGGAATCCGGGCCGTTGTAAGCGGCAAGCCCTGCGTAGCCGGAAATGCCAGACTGATGGCCGATCAGGGCATCACAGTCAGCGCCGATGCCCTGGCTGACCAGGGCAAGACGCCCCTGTTCTTTATCCGGGACGGAGCCTATTTGGGGGCTGTGGCTGTGGCTGATGTCCCCAAGCCTACCAGCGTGGCCGCCATCCGGGGCTTCCGGAAGCTGGGACTGGATGTCATGATGCTCACCGGTGATAACCGGCGGACGGCGGAGGCCATTGGCCGAGAGCTGGGGGTGACAGAGGTCATTGCCGAGGTGCTGCCCCAAGATAAGGAAAAGCAGGTGGCCGCGCTTCAGTCCAAGGGCCGGGTGGCTATGATCGGTGACGGCATTAACGATGCCCCTGCCCTGGCCCGGGCCGATGTGGGTATTGCCATCGGAGCTGGAACCGATGTGGCCATGGAGTCCGCTGATGTGGTGCTGATGCGCTCCGATCTGCTGGATGCTGTGGCGGCGGTAGAACTGTCCCGCGCCACCATCCGGAATATCCGGCAGAACCTGTTCTGGGCCTTCTTCTATAACTGCATCGGTATCCCACTGGCGGCGGGGGTCTTCTATCCCCTGTTGGGTTGGCAGCTGAACCCCATGTTCGCTGCCGCAGCCATGTCCCTTTCCTCTGTCTGCGTGGTGTCCAATGCCCTGCGGCTGCGGTTCTTCCGGCCCAGGCAGGGCCAGCGGCCAGAATCCCCTAATCCTGTCACTCTGCCCTTGGCTGGGGCTGAGGATAAATTCAATCAAACAGAAGGAGCTGCATCGACAATGACAAAGACCCTGATCGTAGAGGGCATGATGTGCAATCACTGTAAGGCCACCGTAGAAAAGGCCCTGTCCGCCGTACCCGGCGTGGCTTCCGCCGTGGTGGACCTAGAACAGAAATCCGCCGCCGTAACCCTCTCCGCCCCTGTGGAGGACAACGCTCTGATTGCCGCCGTCACCGAGGCGGACTTCCAGGTGGTGTCCATCTCTTGAGGGCGGACAAGACCCAGGTTTCCCGACTGCTGAAGACCGCCCGAGGTCAGCTGGATGGCATCCTGCGCATGGTGGAGGAGGATCGATACTGTGTGGATATCTCCAACCAGATCCTGGCCACCCAGTCCATCCTGTCCAAGGCCAATTCCGAGGTGCTGAAGGCTCACATCTCCTGCTGTGTCCGAGAGGCGGTGGAGGCGGGAGACGCTGGGGAAAAGCTGGCGGAGATCACCGCCATCCTGGAAAAATTGAACCGCTGAACAAAAAGAAGCTGCCCCGGTGTAAGACAGCATAGGGGACCAGTCCGGTCGGCTGGCCCCCTTCTTTTCCGTTTATTCAAGTGAAAGCAAATTTTGCTGTCCTATCTTCCAGATGGTCTGCAGGTTACAGACTCTTGCGGATCTGGTTCAGGGCGTTCTTCTCCAGCCGGGAAACCTGGGCCTGGGAGATGCCGATCTCAGCAGAGACTTCCATCTGGGTCTTGCCCTGGAAGAAGCGCAGCTGGATAATGCGCTTTTCCCGGTCCCCCAGGTGGTCGATGGCCTCCCGCAGGGCGATATGCTCCAGCCAGCGCTCATCGGTGTTCTTGTTGTCCTTGACCTGATCCATCACACAGATAGCGTCCCCGCCATCTGTATAGACCGGCTCATAGAGGGAGACGGGATCGGTGATAGCGTCCATGGCCATCACCACGTCCTCCCGCCGCAGCTCCAGCCGCTTGGCGATCTCGTCCACCGTAGGCTCCCGCTGATTCTCTGATATCAGGCTCTCCCGGGTCTGCAGGATTTTATAGGCCATATCCCGCACCGAGCGGCTGACCCGCATAGCGGAGGAATCTCGCAAAAACCGACGGATCTCCCCCGCAATCATGGGGACACCGTAGGTAGAGAACCGAACCTCATACTGATCTGCATCGAAGTTGTCAATGGCCTTGATCAGGCCGATGCAGCCAATTTGAAAGAGATCGTCGATATTTTCCCCACGGCCGGCAAACCGCTGGATCACCGACAGCACCAGACGCAGATTTCCCTCAATCATCCGCTGCCGGGCATCCTGATCTCCCTGGCGCACCCGGCGGAGCAGTTCTACCATCTCGCTGTTTTTCAGCACCTTCAGCTTGGAGGTGTTGACGCCGCAGAGTTCTACTTTACCATACATGGCTGACCCTCCCCGTTTTGGTGATTCCTAGTATCTCCAGGGAAGGGTGCTTTCATGCTGACGAAAGGGGTCAGGTTTTGTGCGCCGGTGGATTTTGCAGATTTGCCAACGATCATTGACAAACCTACAGAAAGAGCTTTTTCAAACTCGGATCCTGCTTTACAGGAGGCAAGTAAAATGATATAATGTGATGCAGCCTGATGAAGTCCCTCCGGATGCGGGCTGCATAGATGCGCAGCAGCGTCTGATCCAAAAAGGAAACAGACCCGCGCAGAAAGGGTGGTTATTTATGGCAGGGCCACTGCTTTTTATCTATAACCCCACCGCAGGGAGGGGCAGGCTGCGGTCCCACATTGGAAATATTGTGGAGTGCTTTGCCGCCCACGGGTGGCGGCCCACGCTGTATCCCACCTTCGGGCCGGGCGATGCGGTTTCGGCGGCGGAGATGGGAAACAATTATGATCGAGTGGTTTGTGGCGGCGGTGACGGCACGCTGAACGAGGTCATCACCGGTCTGCTGAGGCTGGATGACCCGCCTCCCCTGGGCTATATCCCTGCAGGCACTACCAACGACTTCGCACGCACACTGAACATCCCCCGGAACCGCTATGTCCAAGCGGCGAAGCTCGCCGCTGTGGAGCCGGCGCACCTCTGTGATGTGGGGCTTTTCCGCGGGAGCGAGGAGACTGTCCGGCAATTCATCTATGTGGCGGCTTTCGGTGTCTTTACTGACGTGTCTTACCGCACACCCCATGGGATGAAGACCGTCCTGGGCCACACCGCTTATGTATTGGAGGGAGTGGCCAGCCTGACTGCCCTAAAGACATACCCATTGCGGGTGGAGACAGATGAGCGGTGTATCCAGGGGGAGTTTATTTACGGCATGGTGTCCAACTCCGTCTCGGTGGGCGGCTTCCGGGGCGTCAAGGCGGATGCCGTGGTGCTGGATGATGGCCTTTTCGAGGTTATGCTGGTGCGGTCGCCAAAGTCGCTGGAGGAATTTAACAGTATTGTGGCATCCCTGTCCTCCCGGCAGCCCAACGGAAATGTCATCGGCTTCCAGGCCCGGAAACTCACCTTCACCAGTCTGGGAGAACCCATCCCCTGGACACTGGACGGCGAGTTTGGGGGGGCGCATCTGCAGGCAGAGGTGGGGAACCGCTCCTGTGCCATTCGGATCTGCCGACCCCAAGGTTGACTTTTTAAGACTGTAAAGCGCATTTATCCGCAAGTTCTAAAGGAGGTGTCTCATGCCAGCTGATACCATTGCCGCCATCGCCACCGGCACTGTCCGTTCCGCCATCGGCATCCTGCGGCTTTCCGGCCCACGCTCTCTTCCCGCGTTGGAGGCCGTCTTTACCCCCCGGAGCGGCAGACCCATGGACAGTTATCCCCCGGGACGGCTGGTGTTGGGCAGTCTGCGAGACAGCCAGGGGCAGATCATCGATCAATGCATAGCAACCTATTCCAAAGCGCCTGCCAGCTATACCGGCGAGGACACGGCGGAGCTGCAATGTCACGGTTCTCCCGTCGTGCTGTTGGCAGGGCTGGAATCTCTTTTTGTCCATGGAGTCCGCCAGGCCGGACCGGGGGAATTTACCAAGCGGGCTTTCTTGAACGGCAAGCTGGATCTAACCCAGGCGGAGGCTATCATTGACCTCATTGATGCTCAGACCTCCGCCGCCTGCCGTTGCGCCGCCGGTCAGCTCTCCGGCGCCATGAGCCGGAAAATCACTGCTGTCTATGACGCGCTTGTGGATTTATCCGCTCACTTCTGCGCCGTGCTGGACTATTCCGACGAGGATATTGAGCCGTTTGAGCGGCGGGAAATGGCGGATGTCCTGCGCCGTGCATTGCGGGAGCTGAAGACCCTAGGGGAGAGCTATCGCCGGGGCCGCCGCCTGACCCAGGGCATCGACTGTGCCATTGTAGGCCGGCCCAACAGCGGCAAATCCTCCCTTTTGAACGCTCTGCTGGGCTATCAGCGGGCCATTGTTACGGATCAGCCCGGCACTACCCGGGACACCGTGGAGGAAAATCTCCGCCTGGGAGATGTCCTCCTGCGTCTCATCGACACCGCCGGCCTGCGAGACACCGAGGATGAGGTGGAGCGTCAGGGTGTACTCCGCTCCAAGGAGGCCTTGCAGCGGGCTGAGCTGGCCCTGGTGGTGCTGGACAGCAGCGTTCCCCTGACGGGGGAGGACACCGCTGTCCGAGAATTGGCAAAGGCTGTACCCCAGGTGGTTACAGTAGTGAATAAGACCGACCTTCCCCCAGCATGGGACGTGACTTCCCTGGACGCGCCCCATATCTGTTGTGTCAGCGCAAAAGAGGGAATGGGGCTGGACAGGCTGGAGGATATTGTAAACCGGCTGTTCCCCGCCGGGGGACAGGAATTTTCAGGTGAGGTGCTGACCAACCTCCGGCAAGCGGAGACAGTGAACCGGGCCGCTGCCTGTCTGGAACGGGCCCAGGACGGGCTGGCGGAGGGGATGACCCCCGATGCCCTGCTCTCTGATGTAGAGATGGCCATGGCTGCCTTGGGTGAGACAACGGGCCGCCAGGTGCAGGAGGACGTCACCGACCGAATCTTCCAGCGGTTCTGCGTGGGGAAATGACCCGACCGGAGAGAGACAATTTCAAGACGGTATATTGCACAAAGAGGCTCCCCCTTGACAGGATTGGATTTGTGTGATATTATACTGCTCCAGAGGATGTGATAATCTGTCCAGACAAACTCGAATTGCCCATGTGACCCCCTCCTCGCCCCTGCTGCTGGCGCCCATGGCGGGGGTGACTGATCTGTCCTTCCGCACAGTCTGTCGGGAGCTGGGGGCGGGACTGGTCTATACCGAGATGGTCAGTGCCAAGGCTCTGTGCTATAATGACAAAAAGACCCAGCGCCTGATGGAACTGGGACCGGATGAGCGCCCTGCTGCTGTTCAGATCTTCGGCAGTGATCCCGCCTGTATGGAGGAGGGCGCGGCCAAAATCCGGGAACTGGTACATCCCGATCTCATTGATATCAACATGGGCTGTCCTATGCCTAAGATTGCCGGAAACGGCGATGGCTGCGCTTTGATGAGGTCCCCAGATCTGGCGGGCAGGATCGTGGAGGCCGTCTGCCGAGGGGCAGGGGAGATTCCCGTCACTGTCAAGCTACGGAAGGGCTGGGATTCCGGCAGTGTCAATGCCGTGGAGATGGCTCAGACGGTGGAAGCGGCCGGGGCGGCGGCGGTGGCGGTACACGGACGCACCCGCACTCAGATGTACTCCGGCCGGGCAGATTGGAATATCATCCGGCAGGTGAAGCAGGCGGTATCTGTACCCGTCATTGCCAATGGCGATGTGGTGACCCCCAAGGACTGCGTGGATATCCTCCGGCAGACCGGGGCCGACTTTGTCATGCTGGCCCGGGGTGTTATGGGCAATCCCTGGCTATTCCGGTCGGGCAATGCCGCGCTCCGGGGAGAGTCCCTTCCCCCGCCCCCCTCGCTGGAGGAGCGGTGCCGACTGGCGGTGCGGCAGTTTGAGCTGGCAACAAACCAGAAGGGGGAAAAGATCGCTTGTCTGGAGGCCAGGAAGCACTACGCCTGGTACCTGAAGGGGGTTCCCCATGCTGCCTACTGGAAGGGCGAGATCATGAAGATGACCTCTCTGGCGGATATTCGGCAGGTGACAGAGGGAATCCTGCGAGAGCTTTCCGACCCGGCGGAGGAGAAGCCGTGAGCGGGGAGCTTGAAGTGAAGAAAGCGCTGATATTTGCCGTTCCGGGGGCGATATGCCCCTTTGACTGACAACCTGATATAGCGTAATGCAAGGAGGCAGTGCTATGAAAGGGTGGAAACGGTTACCTTCGATGGCGGGTGGCTTCGCCCCCACGCCCAATCTGGGCGCAGCCCGGATCATCACCCCCGGCTGGCATGGCAAGGGCAGCCGACAGACGGGTCTGTCCTGGGCCAGCAGGTTCAGCAGCTGTCAGGAACTGGCGGCGCAATCGGTGAACCGGGTGTCCCACAGCGGCGGGATGGACTGGAGGCCTTCCGGCGGCTAAGCACCGGAAGGTCACGCGCCAAAAGCTATTTTTCCCGGTTCCCTATGGGAACCGGGAAAAATATTACGATATAATCCCTGGGGCTGCAGCAAAACGAAGGTTGATCTGCAGCCCTTTGATATGCCAAATTCTCATACAACCCAGGCGTCCTCCACCTCGTGGCGGCGCTGGCGGCCCATGAGCTGGCCCGTGGCCTTCCGGACGTCCTGCCCTTCATAGAGTACTGCATAGGCCATCTCAGTGATAGGCATCTCCAGTCCCAGCCGCCTGGCCTGTTCCCAGGCGCTGGCGGTGGCATAATAGCCTTCTACTACCATATTCTTACCCATGTGCTGGGGAACCTCCGCCACAGGGATGCCCTGGCCGATAAGCAACCCCGCCTGATGGTTCCGGGAGTGGACGGAGGTGCAGGTGACGATCAGGTCACCCAGGCCGGTGAGTCCGGCGAAGGTGGATTGTCTGGCTCCCATAGCCACCCCCAGCCGGGCAATTTCGGTGAGGCCCCGGGTCATCAGCATAGCCCTGGTGTTGTCTCCATAGCCCAGCCCATCGCTAATGCCGGCGCATAGAGCGATGATATTTTTCAGAGCGGCGCCTAACTCAGCACCCACTACATCAGAGTTGGTATAAACCCGGAACCGGCCGTTCATAAAAGCGTCCTGTACCAGCATGGCCGCCTGCTGATTTTCAGAGGCCGCCACAATGGCGCTGGGGATGCCCCGGCCCACCTCCTCGGCGTGGGTGGGGCCACAGAGGACTGCCACCGGACACGTTTCCTCCGTCTCCTGCCGGATGACCTGGGAGAGACGCAACCCAGTGTCCCGCTCCATGCCCTTGGCCACATTCACCAGTACCGTCCCCGGCGTCACAATAGGGTTCAGCGATCTGGCCGTGGTGCGTACGGCAAAGGAGGGGGTGGCCAACACCACCATATTGCTGTCCGCCGCCCGACCCATATCGGTGGTCAGTTCCAGCTCTGGGGGCAGGGGTACCCCCGGCAGCACGGGATTTTCCCGCGCCGCAGCAATGGCGTCATGCTCCTCCTGGGTGTAGCTCCAGAGGCTGACCTGATGCCCATTCTCCAGCAGCAGCAGAGCCAGAGCCGTACCCCAGCCGCCGCTGCCCAGTACCGTCACCTTCATGATGCATCCTCCTTGTCCTTCTCTGTTTCGATTTCTTTTTTCCGGGTGAAGGACAGCGTCCGTTCCTCTCCTTTGGCGATACGCACAATATTTCCCCAGTGCCGCCAGAGAACCAGCAGTCCCGCTGCTGCACCCAGGGCAATCAGCAGCGCATTCCGATAAAAATATGCCGTGGCAAAAGGAAAAGCGGCTCCCGCCAGCACCGAACCAAGGGACACCATCCGGGTAAGCAGCACAGCGATGAGGAAAAGGCCCCACACAACCAGTGCCACCCGCCAGTCGATCATAATAGCCACTGTGCCTCCGGCAAGAATACCCTTTCCCCCTTTGAACTGGAACATACAGGGGAAAACATGACCCAGCAGGCAAGCCACTCCACCGATATACTCCCCCAGCACCGGCCAGTCAAGGAGATGGCCAAAAAGCGTCCCCCCGATGAGGCAGGCAAACACCGCCTTCAGCACGTCCACCAAAATGACCAGAATGGTCAGTTTGCCACCGAAGACCCGGTGGAAGTTGGTGAGTCCCGCATTGCCGCTGCCATGGTTCCGGATGTCATTTTTCAGGATGTATTTGGAAACCAGGATGGCCCCGTTGGAGCAGCCGAGAAAGTACCCAGCCACTGCCACGATTACCGTTGCCAGCACAATATATTCCGTCATATTCAATTCTCCTTTTCCTCTCTTTGCCGCACCGTCAGTCGGATGGGCGTACCCTCTAGCCCAAAGACCGCCCGGATCTGATTCTCCAGATACCGCTGATAGGAGAAGTGGAACAGCCGGATATCGTTGCAGAAGCAGACAAAATGGGGTGGCTTCACACCCACCTGGGTCATATAATATATCTTCAGTCTCCGCCCCTTGTCCGTGGGCGGCTGTACGCGAGCGGTGGCATCGGCCAACAGCGAATTCAGCGCGCCGGTACGCACCCGCAGAGCGGCCATCTCAGAGACGGCATTGATCTGCCGGAAAATCCTTTCCACCCGCTGGCCTGTCAGCGCGGAGATAAACAGGATGGGTGCGTAGGTCATATAGGCCAGCTCCCGGCGGATATCCCGCTTTATCCGCTCCATGGTCTTGCCGTCCTTTTCCACGGCATCCCATTTGTTCACCACAATGACGCTGGCCTTGCCCGCCTCATGGGCCAAGCCGGCAATTTTTGTATCCTGCTCGGTGATGCCCTCATTGGCATCAATGAGGATCAGGCAGACGTCCGCCCGCTCAATGGACATGGTGGCCCGGAGGGCGGAGAATCGCTCCACCCGGTCGTTGACCTTGGATTTTCGGCGCATCCCCGCTGTGTCGATGAAGAGATATTTTCCATATTGATTTTCAAAGACGGAGTCCACCGCATCTCTGGTGGTGCCTGCCATATCGCTGACGATGACCCGTTCCTCCCCCAGAATCCGGTTCACCAGGGAGGATTTGCCCACATTGGGCTTGCCGATCACAGCCACCTTGATCACATTGTCTTCCGTCTCCTCTTCCTCATCCGGCGGGAGATATTCCAGGCAGGCGTCCAGCAGATCGCCGGTGCCGTGGCCGTGGGCGGCGGAGACAGGGATGGGTTCCCCCAGTCCCAGGTTATAAAACTCATAGAGAACCGGATCGTTGCCCCCCACAGAGTCCGCCTTGTTCACCGCCAGCACCACCGGCTTTTTGGCCCGCAGCAGCATATTCGCCACATCCTGGTCAGCAGCGGTAATACCGGTGCGGATGTCGCACACCAAAACAATGACAGCAGCATTCTCAATGGCCAGCTGCGCTTGCTCTCGCATAAAGAGCAAAATCTCGCTGTCAGCCCTTGGCTCGATGCCGCCGGTATCTACAATGGTAAAGGTGCGGCCCGCCCATTGACAGTCCGCATAGAGCCGGTCCCGAGTAACACCGGGGGTATCCTCTACAATGGAGAGACGCTTACCCGCCAGTCGGTTAAAGAGCATAGACTTACCCACATTGGGACGTCCTACAATGGCAACCATTGGCTTCATGCCAGCGCCCCCCTTCCTGTCCTTTACATTATACAAGGCTATAGGTTGTCTGGCTTAGTATACCACAAAACCTGCTCAAACACAACCCAAAATCCAACTCCACCGGCTCACAAAATGTAGCTTTACAATTGATGTGAGACCGAGGGTAGAAAAAAGCGATTGAGTTCGTTAGAATAAAGTTACTACAACCCAAACTCTAAAAAAGGACTCAATCGCCATGGAGATTATAACACACAACAAACAGTATTTGCCGCATAAAATCACGGAAAAAGTAGATTCGGTGAACCTATACCGGCAAACACAGGATATATCGTTTGTTTGCCAGCGGTATCAAATATCCAACAAGAGCCGGAAAGTCAAAGATGGCGGTTAGAACTCGCCCATCACATCCGATCCGAACATACCAAGTACATTGTCAAACTCCCCGCCGGAGCAGCAGCCGGGAGCATTCACCAGATAGAATGATATCCGAGCTGACATAGATACAACGGCTGACCATAACCCACAGATCGGAATCGGGCTGCAGATCCACGTCAAAGTGCTTTCCGATGTTCCCATAGGGGACCGTCCATCTTCCGGTAAGTGTGCTTTCCGTGCTATTATCGATGCTCCAATCGACAATGGCCTGTGCGTACTGCACCCGGTCAAAAAACAGTGAGGGAAGTGAAACTAAGCTGTCGGATTTTCTCATCTCTGTATGACCGGTATATCGCGAATTGCTTTGCCTTTGCCGTTCTGATACCCGCGATATCGGCGGTAAGCTCGGTCAGCAGTTGAGGCGTTTCGAACGCACAAACTGTGCATCGTCATCCTGCTCGGTGTTCTGATACGAATTCTCTTTCGTCATGCATTGATGGCAAAAGACAGCACACAGTTCGCTTTCGTTTCGCTGTGTGCTGTTCTCTTGCAAGAGGGTTGAAGCACCCACTTGGCCGCTAGCTATGTGACGTTGGCTGGGCAAGATTGAGTGTTTTTGAGACTTCTTTATGCGTCTCCTAGCTGACAGACATAAGGTTGACTCACTTACCCAGGATAATTTGTTTTCCACTTGGAAAAAGCCTCAGAAAATTCTCTACGGAATTGCTCCCGTTTTTCTGTTTCAGATTCACTCGTGCCATAAGAAAAGTCCCGATCCGCCAAGCGGATATAGGTGCGGTAATATTTAATTCTGCCTATACTCTTATCGGTAATCTTCCATATAACAGTTAGTTCTCCTGCAAGGCCGTCCGGATCCCGGTTGCCCCACCATTTGAATACATAATCAATACTGTCCAGGTTAGGGAAACCGTCTTTCCGCAGTCCTTCCATGACGTCCATCCGTTCATAGAAGTCCTCTTCCCACTGCCCAATACCGGCGCCCTTGTTCCTCAGCCAGATATTACGAACCTCATCCGCCAAATGATTCGCACATATAACCGTTGCAGTTATATCATTTGCCTGTTCATAGATCATCCCTACTAGCATGTAATGGTCCCTCCATTCTCTAAATTTCCAATCCAGGAAAATGAATCAGTGGTCCTTCAAATTGCTTCTCCAAATCCGTGATCTGGCGCTCTGCCAAAGCATAGATGATCTGGCCGCGAATGCTCATAGCCAGAAACAACCCCTTGGAGAGAAAATCGTAGGTTGGAAATCGATCCCCCAAAATTTCCTCCTCCCGGCTGATTGCAAATCCATCGACAAAGCTCTGGGACAGTGCCAGCAGGGCAGCCTTCACCGCATCATAATCCTCTAGGTTGATAGTTTCATTTACCTTTCCCTTAGAGGTCAAATACGGGGCGGCAAAGGTAGAGAAGCTGGCGCTGGGAACCGGGCAGAGATCAGACTGAGTGAAGCGGGCATTTTCTACCATGAACTTCAGTGCGCCAAGGATACTGCCACCTTGTATTGCTTCCTGCTGCTCTGTCAGTAGTCCAAGGGCAACATGATCCAGCACCTGAAGCAGCCGCTGGTTCTGCTCCAGATTTACCTTTGCAAAATACTCCAAATAATCTTTCATCTTGTTTCCTCTCAGCGGCCGTCGGCACAGCAGGAACGCCCTGCTGTGCCGACCTGCCCCGCATCAGATATTCATAGCCAAGCCGTAGGCGCTGCGGCGCAGCTTCTGGATATTTGCCGCCTTAACACAGTCGCCAATCATATGAAAACCATAGGCCGGATCGTAATAGGCCAGGGCCTCCTCCCGTTTGGCTCGCATACCAGCAGAGATTACCACGCCGTCACAGGGTAGCTTATGTGCCTGCCCCTCCTGATCCTCATAGATTACCTCCCCCAATGTGATTCCTGTCACCCGGGCGTTGACCAAAGAGCTAAAGCCATCGGTACTCTCCCATGCCTTTTGGAACATGGAGTAGTAGTGTACTGGTGTGGAATCGGGCGCCAGCATACCGCGCATCTCCAGCACTGTAGCCGAATGCCCCTGCTTTGCTAGGAACATTGCTGTTTCCACGCCAATCTCTCCGCCGCCGACTACTACAACTCGCTCACCCAGCTGATTGTGCTTTTCATAAGCATCCAGCGCAGTCATTACATTGCCGCCGTCCACTCCTGGAATAGACGGAATAACCGGCTCAGAACCGACAGCCACAATCACTTCGGAATAGCCCTGGTGAATCAGTTCCTCCCGGCTAGGTGCGCAGTTCAGCTCCACAGCGATTGGGCGCTTCCTCACCTGGCGGATCAAATAATTTTTAAAGTTTTGCAGAGTCCATTTGAAGTCCACTTTCCGGGTTACGTCCAGCAGGCCACCTAAGTGATCCAATCTCTCATAAATGGTGACATCGTGCCCCCGGTCACTGAGCCAAATCGCTTCGCTCATCCCAGCTGGCCCACCGCCGACAATTGCAATTTTTTTCCGCTCCGCTGGAGCGACAGTCATCTCAGGGAGTTTATCCTCCATACCCCAAGTAGGGTTAACCGAACAGACACTGATCCACGGATCTGCCCAACTGCTCTTGTGGCACTTGTTACACCTTAGACAGGGAGTCAAATCTTCGTCGCGGCCCTCATAGACCAGCTTTCCAAATTCCGGATTACTGATGTAGCTGCGGGCCATCGCGATGAGATCCGCCTTGCCCTCCTCCAGCGCCCGTTCGGCATCCTTCGGATCGGAGAAACCGCCAATCGCCGCAATCAGGGGGCCGGGATTAGCCTTCTTAATGGTCTCAGCCATATAGAGCCAAGGGGTAGGATTTAACTCAAAGGGGATCGGATGCGCAGAATCAATATCCGGAGCGCGGATCTGTAGGATGTCGAAGTGTCCTTTTGCCAGCCGGGCAAATGCAATCGAATCTTCCAACGTCCATCCACCCGGCATATCCAGAGGGTCATGCCCGGAGATGCTGCCCTCTATGATAAAATCGTTGCCGCACTCCTGCTTGATCCGGTCGGCCAACTCGATACAGTAGGCCGCACGAGCTTCCAGACTGCCCCCATACCGATCGGTACGGTGATTGGTCAGTGGAGAAAGCAGTCGTCCCAGCACACTGCCCCGATAAGTCATGTGAAAGAAAGCCGCATCGAAGCCACAGTCATAGCGAAGTATCTTCATTTCCGCTACAATATCCTCTGCAAAAGCCTTCAGCATTTCATCCGTAATCTCAGCTGTTGCAACCTCGGCAACGCTGCCATCGCCCACAACGGCATGGGAAAGCAGTCCTGCGGAAACATCATAACCATGGGGAGGCATGATTCCCACTCCTGCTTGAATCTTACTTCCATAGAAGTGGACCGCTTCCGCCATCTGAGCAATATAGTGCTGGCACTTCGCATTGGTGAAGTCGAACAGACCATCATGATCCTTTGTTCCGTTGGGACTTGGTCCACCGTGTAACCCGCTGATGTTTACAAGAGCGGCTCCATTCTTGGCTTTATTAGCATAATGGAAAATCGCGTTGCGGCTTGGGTAATTTTCTGGACCCTGCATAAAGTGCGGACGGCTTGGTGATGCGGTCATTCTGGATTTGAGGATTGTATTACCGACATTTACAGGCTCCCAAAGACGTTTGAACTTGTCACTGTACATAAATCACCATCCTAATCCGTTATCATATTTCAGAATGTAGTCGCAGTGTCATACGCACTCCGCATACAAGACATAACAGAACCGACTTTGTTGCAGTCACCAATTGTACGGAACATATCGCCTGCCGTTGCATATTTCATGGCGCCGTCCGCATCGACCCGCATACCTGCGGCAATCACTACACTGCCACATTCGACATGCTGAATATTACCGTCCTTATCCATATAGTTCACACCGTCATCACAGATAGCCGTGCAAGCGGCATTCAGGACATAACTGAAATTTGGTTCGTTGTTGCAAGCGTTCATCATCATAGTATAGTAATGTACCCGGTAAGACTCACTGGCCAGTTTATCTTTCATTTCCAAAACTGTGACTTTATGTCCCCGCTGAGCCAAGTGCAGACCGGTTTCCGTTCCGATATCGCCACCACCGATGACAACAACCTGCTCTGCTAAAGAATCCTCCGCTCCATAGACATCGACAGCGTTTATAACGTTTTTTCCGTCAATTCCGTCAATTCGAGGCGTAATTGGTTTGGAGCCAACAGCTGCCAGAACTACCTGGAACCGTGCTGCTTCCAAATCCTCTACGGTGGGAATTGTATCAAAGATCACGTTGATCCGGGGGTTTTCCTCTGTTTTCCTCACCATATAATCGCGGAAGTCCCGCAATGGCCATTTGAAGCGGACGCCGTCAACATGATTTAACAGGCCACCCAATCGGCTGCTTTTTTCAAAGATGGTTACATTATGCCCCCGGCTGGCCGCCACCTGCGCCGCCTCCATACCGGAAACACCACCGCCAATGATGGCAACCTTTTTCACCTCATCCGGCTTACAGCCCATCCGGTCAATGCGTCCGTCCAGCGCCCAGACAGGGTTGACTGAACACATAGAGATCCACGGATCACTGTTGGTGCTTCTATGGCACTTGTTGCAGCGAATACAGGGAACCAAATCCTCCCGATGGCCTTCTCCCACGGTCTTTCCATAGTCCTTGTTGGAAATAAACGCCCTTGCCATGCTGAGCATATCACATTTTCCGGAGGCAAGGGCAGCTTCGCAGTCCTCCGGGTAGAAGAATCCGCTGGATGCCGCCACTAACATTTTAGGATTGCTCTTTTTCAGCGTTTCGGCCATATAGAGCCACGGGGTATGTTCTTCGGTGTAACCAGTCGGATGCTGAGGGTCAATGTGGGGGGAGCGCATGGTTATGATATCAATAAGACCCTCCATCTCCTTTGCAAAGCGGATGGTGTCCTCAGCTGTCACACCGCCAGGCTGATTCACAGGATCATGCAAGGACACGGATGCGTCAATTAAAAAGTCCTGGCCGCACAGCTCCTTAATACGCTTACACAGTAATTTTGCAAAGCGGATGCGATTTTCAAAGCTGCCGCCAAATTCATCAGTTCTTTTGTTGGTGAGTGGTGACAGGAACCGGCCCGGCAAAACGCCCCGATAGGCCATGTGAATGTAGCAGCCGTCAAAGCCGCAGGATTCCTTCGCGACTTTGCACATCTGGGCCTCCTGCTCGATAATCTCGTAGATCTTGTCTCTCGGGAGTTCTTTGTTATCATAAACCGGGAAGCTGCCATCGCCAACAACGTAATGGGATTCCACACCACTGCTGACATCATATCCTCTGGGACCCATGCACATCACTACATGATGCGCTTTGGAGCCATAATAATGAATTGCGTCAGTCAACTGGCTGAGATACTGCTGCGCCGTAGCATCAAAGATATTCCATCCTGCCATATGCATGAAGGGCTGAACCCGGTCATTGTGGTTTCCGTCTACCGTAACAATAGCTGCTCCCGCCTTGGCACGATTGGCATAGTGCAGAATAAGCTGCTCCGAGGGAAAATCTTCATCTCCCTGGATGAAATGGGGCTTGCTGGGCGGGCAAATCATCCTGTTTTTTAAGATGATATTCCCTACACGAATTGGAGAAAACAGTGTGGGATAGTATTTGTTCATTTTAAATCGCTCCACATATTAATAAGATTTGCAGACGATTTTAAGTGCGTCTGCTTAGCACACTTATTGACCTTCGGGGGTCCAATTTTGTTTTTTCAGCCTGGCCTGAGCTGCTTCTAGGTCATTCAGCTCCCGAACCCTGTGGCAGCGGACGAAGTGACCTGGCAAGACTTCCTCCAGCTTGGGGATTTCTGTGCGGCAGAGTTCTGTGGCATGAGGGCATCGGGCGGCAAACCGGCATCCGGGTTTCGGATTAATGGGCGAGGTAATCTCACCCTGCATAATGATCCGCTTTTTCTTTTGATGAATTGAAGGGACGGGAATGGCGGATAGCAGGCCTATGGTATAAGGATGCAGCGGTGCCTGAAACAACTCCTTGGAGCTTGCTTTCTCCACCATGGTTCCCATGTACATCACCATGATGTCGTGGGAGATGTGCTTAACCACAGACATATCATGTGTGACAAATAGGAACGCCAGGTTTCTTTTAAGCTGAAGTTCCTTCAGCAGATTAAGTATCTGGGCCTGAATGGAGACGTCAAGGGCGGAAACCGGTTCGTCACAGACAATAAACGCGGGATTCAGGGCCAGCGCCCGGGCAACGCCAATCCGCTGCCGACGTCCGCCGTCCAGCTCATGGGGATAGGATGTAGCAAACCGATCCGCCAGTCCTACCGTCTCCATCAACTCTGCCACTCTGTCCTCTAGCTCTTTCTTGCTTTTGCAAACCCGATAGACCTTCAGCGGCTCACCAATCAAATCACGGACGCATTTCCTGGGATCCAGGGAGGACGAAGGATCCTGAAAAATAATCTGCATATTCCGCCGCAGTTGACGGCGATTCTTTCCTTTAGCACGGGTGATATCTTCTCCATTATAAATAATCTGCCCCCCGGTGGCGGGCGTCAAGCCCAGCACAGTTCGTCCCAGGGTGGATTTTCCACAACCGCTTTCACCGACAACGCCCAGCGTTTCACCCGCATTCAATGTGAAACTGATGCCATCCACCGCATGAAGCGCCCCGTGCGGTGTCTCAAAATATTTCTTTAGCTCATTTACTTCGAGTAAAACGCCCACGTCACTCACCTCCTGCTTTTATTTGCTGCCGATTGCACCGAACCAAGTGTCCCGGACGAATCTCAGCCAACTCAATATCTCGGAACTCACATTCGCTGGTTGCGTAGGGGCAACGCGGATGGAATTTACATCCCTTAGGCAGGTTAGCGGGATCTGGCATCAAGCCCTTGATCGGTTCCAGCCATTCCACATCCTGATCCAACCGGGGAATGGAGCCAAATAGCCCTTCCGTATAGGGATGCGCCGTATGGTCGAAGATGTCTGCCAGGCTGCCATATTCCACAATTTCTCCGGCATACATGATGGCTACTTTATCGCAGGTTTCCGCGACAATGCCCAGATCGTGGGTAATCAGCATCATAGCAGTGTTGTACTCCTGCTTCAGGATCCCAATCATTTCCAACACCTGTGCCTGAATGGTCACGTCTAACGCTGTAGTAGGCTCATCCGCCAGGAGCAGCACCGGATTGCAGGCCAGTGCGATTGCAATGACCACCCGTTGCTTCATGCCACCGGAAAACTGATGGGGATATTCGTTGGCACGCTCTGCAGGGATGCCCACCTTCTCGAGCATTTCCCGTGCTTTCTTCCTAGCTACGCTCTTGCCGCAATTTTCATGCAGCTCTATCACTTCTGCAATCTGATCCCCTACTGTGTGTACGGGATTAAGCGCTGTCATCGGATCCTGAAAAATCATAGAAATTTGGCTGCCGCGGATGTTATGCAGTTCACCCTTGGACATTTCCAGCACATTTTTCCCTTTATAGAGAATCTCGCCGCCAATTATCTGTCCCGGCGGGTCTGGAATCAGATTGAGAATGCCCAATGCAGTCGTGGTCTTACCGGCACCCGTCTCACCTACCAGCCCTAACGTTTCCCCCTGATCAATATCCAGGGAAATATTGTTCACCGCTCGGACACACCCAGACTCTGTGACATAATGGATCGTAAGATCTTTAATTTCAAGCAGGCTCATAACAACCCCTCACTTTCACTGCTTCAGCCTGGGATCCATGGCATCCCGCAGGCCGTCACCCAACAGGTTGCAGGCCAGCATTGTCAGGCCAATGATGATGCCGGGTATCGTAATCAGCGGCCAGAAGGTACGGATATAGTCCTGTCCGGAGGACAGGATGTTGCCCCATTCTGGTGTGGGCGGTTGAACTCCCAGACCTATAAAGCTCAATCCGGCAATTGCTGTGATAGATTCACCCAGCCGCAGAGAAACCTGCACAATTACCGGCGCCAAGGTGTTGGGCAGCACATGATGCCATATAATGTAGAAATTGCTGGCGCCATATGACTTGGCCGCTTCAATATACTCCTCGTCCTTAATCAGCAGTGTAGAGGCCCGAAGCTGCCTTGCAAGAGCGGGAATGCCTCCCACAGAAATGGCCAGGGCCGTGTTAAACAACCCAGAACCCAGCGATACGGAGATCACAATAGTCAACAGCATGCCGGGAATTGCCATAAAAACATCCAGGACACGCATGACAATCATATCAAATTTACCGCCAAAATAGCCGCAAGCCGAACCGACAATCAAAGCCAGTACCACACTTATACCGACTGCCATAACCGACACGAGCAAGGATACCCGCGCGCCGACCATGATACGGGACAGAATATCACGGCCAAAATCATCTGTTCCAAACGGATGTGCCAGGCAGGGGAAAGTAAATTTGTTGGCCAAATCCTGTTCCGCATAATCATAAGGGGCAATATAGGGCGCGAAAATCGCACAGAGAACCAGCAGGAGAATAAAGCACAGTGATACCATCGCAGGAGGAGACTTGGTCAGACGGTGCCAAATTTCTCCGAACTGACTGCGTTTCTTTACCTGGGCACCAGGCGCCTTCCTCTTCTTCATGCCGCCGCACCTCCCTTAAGCTCAGCTTTTTTGATTCGCTTTTTCCGACCGGAATTGACGTATTGCGCTTTAATTCTGGGATCAATAAACGCGTAGGCAATATCTGTCAGCAGATTCATGGTGGTAACGATAAAGGCGCATACAATAGCGCAGCCCTGCACTGTGATGGTGTCTCCGGTACTGATGGCAGAATACATAAGAAGGCCCATGCCGGAAATATTAAAAATTGTCTCTACAATAATTGTTCCCGTCATAGAGATGCCCACCATCATACCGATTACAGTTGCCACGGGAATCATGCCATTTTTCAGCACATGATGGATAATCACCTTGCGCTCCGGAAGCCCCTTCGCCCGGGCAGTGCGGATATAATCCTGACGGATAACCTCCAGCATGGAGGATCGTGTCATCCTTGTAATCATGGCGATGGGGCCGATTCCTACAGACAGGACGGGCAAAATCCAACTTTTCCATGAGTCCAAGCCAGAAATCGGAAGCCACCCTAAATTGACCGAGAACAACAGGATCAGCATCAATGCCACCCAGAAGTTCGGCAAAGCGGCAAGCACGATTGCCAGAAGGGTGGACAGATAGTCGAACGCCGAATACTGCTTTACTGCCGCAATAATTCCCAACGGGACACCGATAACCACGCTGAGTACAACGCCCAGCAGGCCAATAGCCGCAGTCACAGGAAACCGCTGCGCAATCAGGCTCCAGACGGGGATTTTGTAGATATAGGAATCGCCAAAATCAAATTTGGTAATGATATTCCAAAGGTATTCGCCGATCTGCACCAGATAGGGCCGATCCAGGCCGAGTTCCGCATTCAGAGCAGCAACGTTTTCCTCGGTTGCATAACTGCCGAGCAGCGCTACTGCAGGGCTGTTCCCGCTGAAGTAGTTGATGGTAAATATAACTACTACAACCCCAATCAGAATCGGAATCATCAAGAGGACACGCCGAACGATGTATTTCCACATTAAATATCCCTCCCAGTTTGATGTTTGGTAAAACACGGTTACCGCCCGGGCAGATGCCACTTATCCACCCGGGCGGTAGAATTTAGCTTTATTTGTTTGTCTTTTTTAGAAAGCAAAGGCAAGTGGGCAGGAGGGTGCTTTTACTCCGCAAGACCGAAGGTGACAGGATCGGGATAGTGACCTGTCCCAAAGTCAAAGGTCAGCCCGTCCCGGACAGCATAGTAGGTGTAGTTTTCATACAGGGGAAGGAAGAGATACTCATCATGCACCATATGCTGGAACTCTGCATAGATGTCCAGGCGCTCATTCCAATCCTTGGAGGCCTTGGCCGCATCCAGCAGATCCAGCGCCTCCTCAGAGGGGATAACCGCTGCAGGATTACCGCCACGTTCCATAGAGGAGAAGATATCAGCGGGATCAGAGCCGCCGCCAGACTGATTCAGGCAGAAGTTCACCTCGCCGGCCATATAGCGGGGGATAACATCGGTGGCCTGGCCGCTTGTAATATTAACAGTGATGCCAATTTTATCCAGATATGCCTGAATCGCTTCTGCCATATTGTCAATCAAAGTGCCGGAAACATTGACCATTTCCAGGGTCACCTCGCTGAGGCCGTGATCCGCTTTGTACTGCTCCACAAGAGAGGACGCGCGTTCGATATCATAATCATAGTAGTCAATATCAATATGCGCCGCGTCATCATCGGGAATGATAGAATTCTGTGCGACAACAGTACCGCCGGAAACGCCGTTAACTAACTCCTCTACAGGGATTGCATGGCAGATTGCCTCGCGCAGCGTACCGTCTACAAAGTCATCTCCCACCGCGCTGGACATACACAGACCGGAAATGGTATGGCCAGCAACCTTGGCACACCAGGCACCATTGATCTCATCATTCATCAGGCGCTCAATGTCAGTGTAATTCTGGACGTAAACCGCGTCCAGATTTCCGGCCTCAAACTCCAGCACAGCCGTGGAAGCATCATTATAGAACACAACATCGATTTCATCGAAATAGCCGCCATCGCCCCAATAGTCCTCATTCTTTTCAATTTCAACATCCGAACCCATGTTCCAGGCCTTCAGCTTATAAGGGCCGGTGCCGTTGGCAGCCTGATCAATCTCACCGTTCAGCTCATCATACCATTCCTTGTCCAACATCAGCATCAGCTCAGAGGTCAGATTTCCCACCAGGGTAGCGGAATAGGATGTGGTCTTTAAAACCACAGTGTAGTCATTCTCCGCATAGGAAGCATCAAAGTCAACCCACTGTAGGCGCGGGGTGTACTGAGGAGAATCGTAATAGCGGTTTAGTGAGAACAGCACATCATCAGCAGTAAACGCATTCCCGTTGTGGAAGGTGATACCCTCCCGCAGAGTGATGACCAGCGTATTGTCATCTTGCCACTCATATTCCGTTGCCAGGCCGGGAACAATATTGCCATCACTGTCAACATTGAACAGGGTCTCATAGACGCCGTTGGCCATAGCAACGCTGTAACCGACCTGCCCGCCCGTCAGGGTATCAAGAGTGGTAAATTCCGCCTCTACGCCAATACGAAAGAGTGAGCTGTCACCGTTTTCCTTGTTGTCGCTTCCCTGGTTGCTGCCTCCACAACCAGCCAGCAGACACAACATCA
The DNA here is from genome assembly GCA_964447925.1 of uncultured Oscillospiraceae bacterium. Lineage (GTDB taxonomy): Bacteria > Bacillota > Clostridia > Oscillospirales > Oscillospiraceae > CAYUUP01. The sequence continues at coordinate 3,428 of CAYUUP010000004.1, read as the reverse complement.
TGGCCAGGGCCATCAACAATGCTAGGGTCTTTTTCATTTTGGTTCCTCCTTAATAAAGTGTTTTATATTTTGTGGCACATACCACTGGGGCACAAGCAGTTAGGTGCGCTTTTTGTTATAATGGAGGAAAGCAACACATCCCACTACAGAGATCAGCAGCCACAACGTAGTCCACATGAAGCACGCCTGGAAGGAAGCAACTTCGATCACTACTCCCCACAGTGCGCTGCCAATGCCTGTACCGATGTCGGTGGAAATGGTAAATGTAGAGGTTGCGGCACCTCTGCGGTCTGCCCGGACGCCCACCACTGCGATCCGGTTCAGGACAGGCATGACAAGGCCATTTCCAAAGCCATACAACCCACCGCAAATGTAGAAAAGGTATTCCTGCGGAGAGGTGGAGAGCAAAAAGTAGGAGAGGATACACAGGCCCAGGCCCAAGTACAGGCATAGGCCGTTACGGCCTTTATCCGCCCAGGCCCCTCCCACCACACGGGAGAGGACACTAAACACTGCCATGGCTGTGAAATAGATACCGGGCCTTACATAGCCCTGTTCAACGGCAAACAGTGCGATAAATACATTCGCTGCTGCGAAGCCAATTCCCATAAAGGATTGAAGCAGGGCCGGAGGAAGCGCCTGTTTCTCAAAGAGCTGCAAAACGGCTCTTTTTACTGCGGGAACACTGGTATCCCGTGCGGCTGTAGCCTCCTCAAGTGCTTTTTTCCGCTCGCTCTGATATGGCTCCTTTTTCTCATAATTGACAAAGAAGAACGTCAACACAGCGGCAATGACCATCAGGGCGCCCATAGAACTAAATGTAATCAGATAGCCATAGGCAACAATAAGCGCCAGGCTGATTGAAGGTGCCGCAGCACCGGACAGTGTACCCATGAGGGCGGAATATCCAATGCCCTCGCCCAAGCGCTCCGGCGGAATAACATCCACGAAGGCGGTGGCCGCACCCACCGACATCATCGCAAATCCGGCGCCCTGGATCAGACGGAACAGGCAGAGCAGGGGCAGTGAGGTGACAAAGCCATAGGCGATAATACTAACGGCCAGGACAATTGAGCCTACCACGGTAACATTGCGGCGGCCAAATTTATCCGATGCCGACCCACCCAGCAAACGGAAAATACAGGCGGTAATCGTGAATAAGGTACTCAGCATACCGCTGACGCTGGTACCATAATTTAAATCTGACGCATAGACCGCTACCACTGCGTTCAAGCCCATCAACGCGTAGCCGGAAGCGAATGTACTAATGCAGATCATCCAGAATTGATAGGTAAACAACTTCTTTTGAGAGTGCATATTAGTTCCTCCAACGAAAAATAATTTATCCTCCGATGACCGTCATATTGACGGTTTCCCTCGAAATGTGTCTTTTCCGATTATACACAATTGCAGATGGAGACGCAATTTCAATTGGGAAAACACAGTTTCCAAAAAGGAAAGCCTTTCTCCGCCAGGTTCGCTTGACAATCCAGAAGCACGCATGTAATAATTTAATGTATGGTTCGGTATTCCATAGCGGGGAGGAGGAAACTTATGGATCTTTTACAAATGAAGATTTTTGTATATGCTGCGAAGTGTTCTAACTTCTCCCAGGTTGCAAACCATCTCTATATTTCACAATCCTCCGTTAGCAAGTATATTTCCTCACTGGAAAGCGAACTTGGTTATTCCCTGTTTAACAGGAGCGGGAAGGCTGTTTCCCTAACTCAATTTGGCAAAGGCTTGTTGCCCTATGCCGAGAACCTGCTGTCAGCCCAAGATGAACTCATGGAGTTCTCCCATGCACAAAAATCCGGAGAAGATTTCCTTTCGGTCGGCATACCGGATGACCTATCAGACGGCTCCAATATTGGTTTCTTTCGCGCATACTTCAATGCGGTTCATCGTCTCTACGCTGAAAATCCGCACATTAGGATCCGCACAAGATTCTTTGAATGCAGGGAGATGTTCAACCTGTTGCATCGCAAAAAAATCTCCGCGATTTGTATCCCTATTCTGGACGAAAAGGATTTCAATGATAATTTTCCCCCTTCCGGCCGCTATTGCCGGCTGTCTCATACCCAGCACTATCTCACCCTAGGTTCCGGCCTGGTGGATTGCTGCTCGCTGGATGACCTGCAAGAGCGGGTGAAGACAATTTATTATGTTCAGTCAGAGGTCCCTAATAAAATCTTGGACGAATTGCTCCACCGTTTTTCTATGACTCCGGAGGTCATCATCTGCCGCTTCACAATGGAACTCCTGACTCACGTAATCGATGATGAGCCATACTCGGTCGCGTTAATCGAATCACATTTGCTTCCAATGTTCCAGGATCTAGATATCACACTTTATCCACTGAGCCGGGACGGAATTTCCTCATCTTTCTACCTGGTTTGGGAAAAATCTTCTGAAACCCCAATTATACAACGGCTGGGCGATTTGCTATATCAATTCCTCAATGCGGAGCAGCACTATTTGAACGCTGGCAACATTCCAAAAATCTACAGTGAACCATTTGAAACCGGAGGTATCCACCTATGAAAAGGCGCTATTTTTGGAGAAAAGGGGACTGGTATTTTGAGGGGTACCGATCTGAGATAATCCCGGCAAGCAACCGCCGAGGTCAAAAACGCACCTTTATCTATGAGGGAGACTATTACTCCCTCGGCCTACCCCCCAAAAAGCGGAATGCCTTTAAGCTCTGCTGCTTCGTCCTGTATATTGCAGCCATAGCCACCTATCTGACTATGATGCTGACAACCTTCACCGCCTCCGCCTTTTTCTATGTGGGGATCCCCTCTATTCTCGCCGTTATTCCACTGATCTACCTGGGCATGGGTGTAGTCTGCCTTATTGCGGCGCCGGAACAGATGACTCTCCGTATCCGGTATAGCTCTCTCCGAAGGATCGGCCGAGCAACCTGCTGTTCTATGGTGTTCTTATCCATCTCGTTGGTGGGTGACCTGGCTTTTTTGATCCAGTATTTTGGCCACTATTTGTTTCGCCACGAGATTATCCTTCTTCTTCTGAACACGGCAAGCCTGATTCTCCTCACATTGATCTGGGTTCAAATCAAGCGGCATCCAGCCCGTCCGATCAAAGCTGCTTCGCCGGAGTCCTCTCCCGCATGAACTGCTTCCAAGCAGTGACACGAGTCTCCAATCTCATGCTATCCATGCACGCCTGTCAACTTCTTTTTCTGCGCGGTATTGCCATAGAACAATACAGCCAGCTTGAGGGTGACTTTCAATTCCCAAAGGCCGCCCTTTTGCTATATATGCAAAGGGAGGAACAATAAAATGACCACTAGGTTAAATGAAATGGGAGCAGATCATGTAACCGCTTGGAGCAAAGGCAGCATAACAGAATTAAAAAACATCAAAACGCCTCCGAACCGATATGGTTCAGAGGCGTTGCTGCGTCTA
>CAYUUP010000003.1:0-43376 GCA_964447925.1 uncultured Oscillospiraceae bacterium | reverse complement strand
CGACACCGGCATGATCACCATCATCGAGATTATGGGCCGTCACGCCGGCTGGCTCACCGCCGCCTCCGCCCTGGCCGGGCTGGACAACATGGGGCCTGACCTCATCTATCTGCCGGAAACTGACTTCGACATGGATCAGTTCCTGACCGACGCCGCCGCCATCTATAAGGAGAAGGGCAACTGCATCGTGGCAGTCTCCGAGGGCATCCACTACGCCGATGGCTCCTTTGTCTCCGAGGCTAAGACCTCCGCCACAGACGGCTTCGGTCACGCCCAGCTGGGGGGGCTTGCCGCCCTACTGGCGAATATCATCAAGGAGAGAACCGGGGCCAAGGTCCGGGGCATCGAGCTGTCCCTGCTCCAGCGGTGTGGCGCGCATGTGGCCTCCGCCACCGACATTGCCGAGTCCTACCTGGCTGGCCAGACCGCCGTCTCCGCCGCCATCGGCGGCGTCACCGACAAGATGGTGGCCTTTGAGCGGGCAGAGGAGGACGGCAAATACATCTGCAAGACCAAACTCATTGGCCTGACCGATGTGGCCAACGTGGAGAAGAAGGTGCCCCGGGAATGGATTAACGCCGCCGGGAACGGCATTGAGCCGCCCTTCATCGACTATGCCCTGCCCCTGATTCAGGGGGAGACAGGCATGGTGAAGGAAAATTCCCTGCCCCGCTTCGCCCGGCTGAAAAAGGTACTCACCACCTCCATGGACTAAGGAGGCATATCAAGGGGCGGACACACCGTGGAAGCGCCTGTGGTGCGGGCTTAAATATTTTCGGAAGGGATTTGACAGGCTATGCTAAACCGCGCAGAATTTGCACAGCACAGCACAGCACATTATGGGTCGGCTGCGTCCGCCTGTCAAGCCTTTTGGGGAAATTTCTATTTTATCAGCACGGACATCCGCACATCTCTTTTGGGGTGCGCGGGTGTCCTTTGTGTATCCAAGGGACAGGCTTGTCCGTGCGTTTTGAGGGGGGAGGGCTGCTTATAGTCTATCCTTAAAGCAGGAGATCATTCTCCTGGAGCGCAAAATGCTTCGCCAGTATTATTTGAGAGGAAGGAACACCATGAAAATGAAAAAATGTCTGGGCGTTTTGTTGGCGCTTATGATGATTGTCGGCATTATGCCGACGGTGGCCTTTGCCACCGAATCTTCGACCGGTCCGGACACGGAACAGGCCTCGTTATACACTTTTGTACAATTCTATGACTATTTTGAATTTGGGGAAAAACCCAGTGCAGAACTCGTCTATGGCATGGTTAGGCGCTATCTCTCTACCAGCGGCGATGAATGGTACGTGAAAACCGATCCCGAAACCAGCGGTATGTATGGATATTGGGAACTGTCCTATGAGAAGTATATGGAGATCGCAGGCTCCCTGTTCACAAATCCGTGTGAGATGAAAGACTATCTTGCCGAGTATAAATTTAACTACATCACCAATGAGATGGCGTATGACCCCGAAACCGGTATGGTCAAGATCGTGGATGTGGGCGGCGTAGGCGGCGAATTTATGTTCTATGCACTGAGCGCATATGAAACAGAGCGTGAAGATGGTACATATGTCTATGTGCAGGGACTCAAGTGCGACGCTGAACCGCTTGACAGCACGGAGGGGCTGCTGGAGGGCCAGGATTATTATGTAGCGTCAAATGGCAATACGCTGAAGATCCTGTCAAGGTCAGAGGTCATCCTCCTGAAGACGGATGCCGGATATAAGATCGCCGGGTATCACGAGATCGATTACTATATCACAACAGAGGGATATACAACTGTCAACGGAAAGACCGCCGAATGCGAGGTCCTGTTCACAAGCGACGGCTATAAATGCTATCCATTCAGTCTGACTACGAATGGCGTTTCGGGATGCAGCTTCAGCTTTGGCCCGAACGGCTGTACCACCCCCGACTATAGACAGTGGAGATGGGAAAATGACAGCGTGACCATTAATAATGTCAGACTCAGGGACGGCTATCAGCTCACTTCGCTCCTCGTGGAGGACAAGGATGGCATCAGGGACGTGGCCGAGGAATATTATGACGGATATTCCTTCCTTCCAAATGGGCCGGTGACTCTGAATTTGAGCGCTGAAAAAATCGATGAGAGCGATTACTATATCACAACAGAGGAATATACAACCACCGACGGAGAGACCGTTGAATACAATGTCCTGGTCACAAGCGACGGCGGCAGATACTATCCTGTTGTTGTAAACGCCGGTGCGGGAGCATCTGTCATTTTTGACCAGGGCGTTACGACCTTTGACGGGGATGACAGGCTTTGGCAGATACCTACTGCATCGATTGGTTTTTCAATTTCAGTCGCATCCGGCTATCGGGTCACTTCTGTAATTGCAGAGGATATGTATAGAAAAATAGAACTGACTGAATACAGCTTCGGCGGATATGAGGTGATCCCATCCGGCCCTCTGACCTTGACTGTGACCACAGAGAAGATTGCGGGAGAATCCAGCGATGGCTCCGAAATTGTTATTCCAGGCACAAATGGCGCTTATCTTACCACAGAGGAGAACGAATACTATGACGCGCTCTCCTTAGTGGTCGATGAGGTTGAAGCGGCAGAAGCGGAAAAGGCTGAAAATATTGTCATATCCGCCAATCCCAATGTGACAGATACGGTGGTTTATGAAATCTATCTGACCGATTCTGAGGGGACAAAGTATCAGCCTGCCGAGGGGGATGAGGTGAGAATCACCCTGGCTGTCCCGGATGGCTGGGATGCCGCCGATACCATGGTCTATCATGTGGCGGACGATGGTACATTAACTGATATGAAAGCGGTTGCCAGTGAGGATGGAAAAACGGTATCGTTTACTACGACACATTTCAGCGTTTTTGTCCTGGCACACGTCTCCACGCAAAGCGACACCGGTGATACCCCGGGTCAGGCCGATGACGACGGGGGCGATGACAGCAATATGGCCATGTGGCTCTCTTTGACGGGCATATCTGCTCTCGGTCTGCTTGGTGCGGCCTGCCTTGGAAGGAAACGGGTAAGAAAATAAGGCGGCACCACACAGCGGAGCAGCAAAAGGGGCGAAGATACATTGGTTGTATCTTCGCCCTTCTTTGCATATGCCGTCTCATGCAGCGCTTTCACTCAGCATTTGCAGCCCCCGGCCCGCCGCTGGGCAGCCGCCATCTGCAGCAGGCGGGAAATCGCATATTCAAAAAAAACGCGGAGGGCGGCGCAGTGATAGTTCCGTTCAGCGTCCACCCAGTCCCGCTGGCAGCCGCCGCCGCACAGGGGCAGCCAGCGGCAGCCCTCGCACGCCGCCGGTCGGCCCCGGCCGTGGCCGCAGAAGCGGGCGGCCAGCGGTGACGCGGCCAATTCCTCCAGTGTCTGCTCCCCCAGCCTTCCCATGCGCCACTCATCCAGGACGAAAAAGTCACAGGGATAGACGCTGCCGTCCCCCTCCACCACAAAATACTGCCCGCAGGCTCCGGTGGTGCCGCAGGCACTGGCGGATCCGCCGGCTAACAGGCGAACATAGTCATCAAACAGGCGGACACTGACATAGTCTCCCCGTTCCCAGTCCCGGTACCACAGGTCAAATACGGTACACAGGAATTTCCCATACTGCTCCGGCGCCAAAGAAAAGCGCCATCCCCCTCGCCCGTCCATGGGATCCAGGCAGGGGATGAACTGTAAATAGCGGCAGCCCAGCTTTTTCAGACTCTGATAGGCCGCCTGGCCGTGCTTTGCCAGGGACTGCGTGACCACACAGAGGATATTTGTCTCCACATGATGCTTCCCCAGCAGCCGCCATGCCGACTCCACAGCTGTCCAGGTTCCCCTTCCCTTGACGTCCACCCGGTTGCTGTTGTGGTATTCCCTCGTGCCGTCCAGCGACAGTCCCACCAGGAAGCGGTTCTCCCGGAAAAATTCCGCCCACTCCCGGTCAATCAGCGTACCGTTCGTCTGGATGGAGTGTTCAATCTGAATCCCCGGCCTGGCGTACCGCTGTTCCAACTGGATGAGCTCCTGGTAAAATGCCAGCCCCCGCAGCATGGGTTCGCCTCCCTGGAAGGCAAAAATCACCCTGCTGTCCGCCAGTTCCAGTGCCTGGCGTACCAGCAGTCCCAGCAGACTCTCCGACATCATTCCCATATCTGCCTGGGTGCGCCGCGCCATAACATCCGTATAAAAGCAGTATTTACATCTCAGGTTGCACCGGCCGGAGGCCGGTTTGATCAGCATTGATACGGTGTCCATCGCTTCTCCCTGTGTCCTCCCGCCTTGCTCTTCTGGGGCTTGCGCCCGGCCTTGACCGCCTCCGTCCGTCCTGTTGGCAGATCTCCAAAAGGCACGACAGCCCAGAGTGCTGCCGCACCTCATACAACGGCAGAATGCAGTCAATATCAGCCAAACGCACTTCTATATGGTCATTTTAATCACTTCGCTGCTTTTCAAATTCCTATCCGTCTGGCTATCCTGATTATAACATGATGCCAGCAGAATGGCAACAACGGATTTCCACCCCGGCCAAGGGGGTACATTTACTCATCACCACCCCAAAGGGAAACGGTGGTTCTGCCTTGCAGCAGTCGTGTACTCTCCTGAGGGGCGAGGACACCACGCCAATCCAGGTGGAATAGTTTTCCCTTCCAGTTCAGCCCGTCCTGCTGGCAAATGTGTTACGATTGGCAAAACCCCTTAACGGTCCTCCCTGCTCCAGCTCTCTCCGAACAAAGCATCATCATTTATCAGAAGGTTGACGCACGGAAAAAGGCGCTGCGGATCGCTTTTTGGATATTACCGACTTTCATACAGTCTCCAACCATATATATTTCATCGCCGGGAGCATAGAAAGAAATAGCCTCATCGCTGTTAGCGCGCATACCTGCAGCGATTACCACGCTGTCCGCAGGGATTGTATGCTCGGCACCGTCGGAATCCCAATAGGACACACCGAACGGGGTAATACCGGTGCAGACGGCATTCAAAATCGAGTGGAAGCCAGGCTGGGCCTCCCATACGCTCTGGAACATGGAATAGAAATGGACAGGGGCAGCATCCGGAGCCAGCTTACTTTTCATTTCAATGACCGTGACATTATGTCCACAGCTTGCCAGGAAGATTCCAGTCTCAACACCAATCTCACCGCCGCCAATGACCGCGACATTCTTCCCCAAGCTGCCTTCATTGGCATAAACATACTTTGCATTCAAAACGTTTTTGCCATCAGCGCCGGGAATCCCGGGCGTAATCGGCGTGGCGCCCAGGGCGGTAATGACCACATCATAGCGCTTTTCCGCAATCATCTCCGGAACCGCTTCAGTATTCAGCAGTACTTCAACAGCGGATTTGGCGATCTGGCCCTTCAGGTAGCGGTTGAAATCCTTGATGGGGTACTTGAAATCAATGTCCTGTATTGCGTTCAGTGTACCGCCCAATTCGCTTTCCTTTTCGTATAGCGTGACCCTGTGCCCACGCTCCGCCGCCGTCAGTGCCGCTTTCATTCCAGCAGGGCCGCCGCCAATGACTGCTACTTTTTTCCGCGTGGATGGTGGAAGAATCACCCTGCTCAAACGTTCCTCCATGCCCCACGTCGGGTTCACAGAACATACGTCCACCCAAGGGTCAGAATCACTGGAGCGGTGACACTTGTTGCAGCGCAGGCAGGGTACTACGTCCTCATTGCGTCCTTCGTAAGCCAGCTGTCCATAATTAGGATTGGTAATCCAGGCCCGTGCCATGGCAATGGCGTCCGCCTTGCCAGAGGCGAGAACCTTCTCGCTGGCATCCAAATCCAGAAAGCCTCCGGCAGCAACAATTGCTACCTTGGGATTTTGAGATTTGATGGCCTCCGCCATATAGAGCATAGGGTTGCGGTTCAGTTCGAAATTGATGGGATGAGATAGGTCGATGTCCCAATGCTTGATGTGCATCAAATCGATCTTACCCTCCGCCATCAGTGCCAGCTTCGCGGTATCCTCCAGTGTAGTTCCACCGGGTTCCTCCCCGGTGATGCTGGCCTCGATTATAAAACTCTGGCCGCAGGCTTTCTTGATTGCATCGCAAATCATCAGCAGGAATTTAGCGCGGTTCTCAATAGGGCCGCCATATTCATCGGTGCGATGATTGGTTAGCGGGGAGAGAAAACGGGCAGGCAGCTTGGAGCGATAGGAGGAATGGATAAATACGCCATCGAAGCCCAGCTGCTTGGCAATCAGAGCCTCTTTCGCATACTGATCGGCAAAGGTCGGAAGCATCTCCGGAGGCGCTTCAATACCCGTGACAGAGAAGCTGCCATCACCGGCAACCGCCAGAGATGAGACTCCGGAGCTTGCATCGTACTGGTGGGGAATATCAGGCACCAGCAGCATAGTGGCCTTAGCGCCATAGAAATGGATGCCTTCTGTCATCTGGGAAAAATAATGCATGGAAGGACCATTCGTATAGTCCAAGCTAAGCACATGTGCCTTGCCATCCTCGGGCATATTAGGGGGTGACGCCGCCTTTCCCTTGCAGGTGACCAGCGCAGCGCCGGCTTTGGCTTTGTCAATGAAATGGTTAATCAGCGCCTGCGAGGGATAGTCCTCAGGCCCCTGAATAAAGTGAAAATTATACGGGGAAGAAAAGAGCCGGTTCTTCAGATAGATGTCACCCACTCTCAACGGAGTGAGTAAATGTGCATATTTATTAGACATATCAATCTCCTTATGCCCGCTTTACCAGCAGCCAAAATGGTGCAATAACACTCCACAAGCGGCAAATGGGGTGTTCTGAGGTGTATGTGCGCCGGACAGTCAGCCCGATAGCACTGTGCCTGAGAAACAATAAGCGGCATCATTTCCAAAAAGCCTTTTGGCCTTGTTCTAAATTCTTGCAGTTGCCAGCAGAGCACTTCTCAAGCACTTCTGAACATTGCCGACTTTTCGGCAGTCACCTACCATGAAAAACTGGGGCGTGCAGTCTGCGTATAATAGTGCCTCCGCAGTGCAGGCTTTCATGCCTGCGGCAATAATCACACTGTCCGCAGCAAGGAAAACATCCTTACCCTGCACATTCTGATATGTCACGCCATCGGCGGAAATGCGTTTGGCCCTCGCGTTGGTGCGGATGTCCAACGTTTTGCAGGACATCCATTCATCCCGGAACATCTTCATGTAGTGGACAGGAGTGGAGTCAGGCGCAATCTCATCGCCCATTTCCAGTACAGTGATCTTCTTGCCCATGCGGCTGAAGTAGATGCCGGTTTCCACACCGACCTCGCCGCCGCCGATGATAATTACCCTTTCGCCAATAGCGTCCGGATGCTCATAGGCGTATATCGCAGTGGAGACATTTTTACCATCTGCACCGGGAATGGGAAGCTCTGCAGGAACCGCGCCAACGGCGGCAATGACCGCGTCAAACCCCTCGATCTCCAGTTTTTCAGGCGTGAGCTTCGCGTTCAGCCTGACCTGAATAGGGGACTTCTCCACTTGGCGGATCAGGTACTCCCGGAATTTTTGGAGCGGCCATTTAAACGGAACCTCCCGGGTGACGTTTAATTGTCCGCCCAGATGACCTGCCTTTTCAAACAGCGTGACGCAGTGGCCCCGCTGTGCGCAATAGAGTGCAGACTGCATGCCGGCAGGGCCGCCACCGATCACAGCAACTTTTCTCACCTGTTCCGGTTCACTTACCAGCCGGGATATCATATGCTCTAATCCCATTACCGGATTGACGGTGCAGACAGAAAGCCAAGGATCCTTATAGCTGGACTTGTGACACTTATTGCATCGGACACAGGGTACGATATCCTCCGGGCGGCCCTCACGGACCTTTTTTCCGTATTCGGAATCCGCAATAAAGCTGCGCGCCATGGCTAACATGTCAACCTGCCCGGATTCCAGAACCCGCTCACAGGTATCGGGGAAGAAATAGCCTCCGACAGAGGTAATGGTCACTTTCGGATTGCTGGCCTTCACTGCGGCGGCGATTTCCAGCCAGGGGATTTCCGTGTGGAATCCGATGGGATGCGCCTCGTCAATAGTAGGGCCTTTGATCTGCAAGATATCGATCAGACCCTCTGCCATATGCGCAAATCTGCACGTATCCTCAATTGTGGTGCCGCCCTCGCCAGCATCGTAGGCGCTGATGGTTGCCTCCACAATAAATTCCTTGCCACATTTTTCCTTGATCAGGTGGCATACCTCCAGGGGATAGCGGACACGGTTTTCCAGGCACCCGCCGTACATATCAGTACGCTTGTTGGTCTGGGGAGACAGGCAGCGACCCATAAAATCATGCTGATAGGCCATATGGAGCCATACTCCGTCAAACCCCATCTGTTCTTTCAGCATTTTCAGCGCATCTGTAAATTCTTCAGCGGCACGCTTCATTTCAGAAACCGGAGCCTCAACCTTGTCAAAGCGCGGCTTGGAGCCGTCACCAAAGGTGAAGAAAGTTGGGATTCCGGTGCTGACGTCATAGTCAGTCCCAAGGAACTCGTCCGGGTCAAAGCGCATCATGGCTTTTGCGCCATACTCCTGAATGCCGTTGACCAATAATGCAATCATTTGCTGGCAATGGCCATCAGTGATGTCATAGCTCCGGCCATATCCCTTATTGGGCTCCCAGTGAGCGGTGCATCCGTGAATAGTGACGATGGCGGCCCCATTTTTTGCCTTGTTCATGTAGTGGATCATAACGGCTTCTGTGGGAAAAGGCTCCGGACCCTGTAGGAAATGCAGGCCGCTGGGTGAAGCCTCTAGGTGGCTGCGCAGAACCACTCCATTGGGAAGCGTATAAGGCTCCAGCATTTTAGGATATTTCAAATGCTTATTCATTAAGTGTTGCCTCCTCGTAAGCGCTTAATAGAGCGGTGGAACGGTGGTGTCGCTGCAAATATTGATCGTTTTGATGTTAGAATACTGTTCGATAGCCATTTTGTGAATTTCTCGGCCAATGCCGGATTTTTTAAATCCTCCGAAAGCAGAGCCGGGCGGAGAGGCCAGGTAGTCATTGATCCAGACTGTACCAGCCTGGATCCGCCTGCTCACCCGGATCGCTCGGCTGATATCCTGAGTCCAGACGCTGCCGCCCAGCCCATATTCCGAGTCGTTGGCCAGTTGGATTGCATCCTCCTCGGAGTGGAAGCGGATCAGCGTGAGGACAGGGCCAAAGATTTCTTCCTGCGCGATGCGCATATAGTTTTCTGACTCGAAAATAGTGGGAGACAGAAACCACCCCCTGTCCAGCCCATTTCCGGTGAGGCGTTTGCCGCCGCATACCAGCACGGCGCCCTCAGCGATTCCCAGGTCAATATAGGAGAGTACCTTGTTCATCTGCGTTTCACTGATAAGCGGACCCATCTGAGTGGCGGGGTCAGCGGGGTTGCCTACCCGGATCGCCTCAAATTTTTCTTTGAGGATTCGGAGTACCCAGTCATAAATCGTATCCTGTACCAGGAGGCGGGAGTTTGCAATACAGACCTCGCCGCTGGTAGAGAGGATGCCCAACATGACCATCTGAATGGCCCGATTCATATTTGCATCCTCAAACAGAATGCTGGCTGATTTTCCTCCCAGTTCCAGAGTGCAGGGAACGATGCTTGCACCGGCACGCTGGGCAATTCTGCTGCCGACTGCGGAGGAACCAGTGAAAGAAATCTTTGCAAAGCCGGGATGCCCGGTAAATGCGTCCCCAATGGAGGAACCGGCGCCAACAACTACGTTCAATACACCTGACGGCAGGATATCCTTCCAGAGTCCCGCCATTTCCAGCACGGAGAGTACTGCATCTGAGGACGGCTTTATAACAACGCAGTTTCCGGCCGCCAGTGCGGGTGCCAACTTCCAACTCAAGAGCATAGAGGGCGCGTTCCACGGCAGGATCAGGCCAACCACTCCCATAGGTTCCCGGATGACAGCAGCAAGTGTTCCGTCATCACCCAAGTGCAGAATGTCATCCTCCGCCAGTACAGCTGCAGCGAAATAACGGTACATCTGGACACAGAAGCCGATTTGCATAACAGCCTCGCCGGTCGGCTTGCCCACCTCTTCCGTCTCGATGGCAGCGAAGTAAGTCGTATTCGACTCTAGTGCATCTGCCATACGAAACAGTATACGGGAGCGTTCGCTGCGTGGCAGCGCCGACCAGTCGGAAAACGCGGTTCGGGCAGCGTCAACTGCCTGATCCACCACAGCGGCATCTGCCGCCGCGATTCGTGCGATGATATGTCCGTCGGTGGGAGAGCAGGCGTCAAAGGCCGGTACGCCGGAGGGATCAATATAAGTTCCGTTTATGAAAGAGGCATAGGCTTGTCGTAGTTTCACAGATCTGACGAACCCCCTTTACAGTATACAAGCACCGCGAAAAATGCTTCTCAAAATCCAGGGCCACTTGGACATGAGCGACCGTTCAGGCGATCTTTCAGCACTCAGGGGCAGGTACCAAAACCTCCTGGAATCTGAGACAGAGCGGGCAAGTTACCGGTAGATCATGGTTGCTCTTCACCTCCCAAGCGTATAGAACAGGGAGACTCCCCGCTGAAGCAGCATCAGGATGGAATATATTTTAATTGTAACATGGCATCCCGCGTCTCTGCTACAGAAGGTTCCCACAACGGGAACCGTTCAAAGTTATGCACTTTTTACGAATCTGCCTTTCTATCTGCGCCAAGGGTTATCTCAAAGCGACAGATTCATACGTTGTCGGGCTTCGGTGCAAATTTGGGGCAGTGCCGCTCAACTGCGCTTACGGTACTGCCCCAGAGAAGCCAGGATTATATCTGCGCTGCGGCGCCGATTGCACTGCGGTTGACCCGCTGGATATTGCCCACACATTCACAGTCACCCACGAGATGGACCACATAAGAGGGGTCATACAGCGCCAGAGCCGCATCGTGGTTCGGCTTCATGCCCGCAGCAATTACCACGCTTCCGGCAGTCAATCGCTGAACGCTGCCTTCGGCATCCTGATAGACCACACCGGTGGAGTCAATACCAGTGCAGGTGGCATTGACAATGTATTGGAAGTTGGGTTCCCGTTCCCATTCCATCTCAAACAGGGAGCGGTAGTGGATGGGCGTTGCGTCTGCGGCCAGCCTGTCCTGCATCTCCAGGACTGTCACGTGGAAGCCCTTCTTAGCCAGATGCAGACCGGTTTCTGTACCGATCTCACCACCGCCGATGACAACTACGTTTTTGTCCAACTGCTCCTCCCTGCCATAGACATAGGCGGCAGCCCAGACATTCTTACCGTCAGCACCGGGAATGCTTTTAGGGATAATTGGGCTGGATCCGACAGCTACGATCACCACATCGAATCCTTCCTGAATCAGCTTTTCGGATGTTGCCGTTTCATTCAGGCGAACATTGACGCTGTGCTTGCCAAGCTGGTAGATCAGCCAATCTTTATAGTGACGGATGGGCCATTTAAAAGAACAGTAATCGGCGTGCTTCAATAAACCGCCCAGCTGATCCGTCTTTTCAAACAGCGTAACATCGTGGCCGCGGGCCTCGCAGGTCAGTGCCGCGCGCATGCCTCCGGGGCCGCCGCCCACAACGGCAACTTTCTTTTTGCGTTCCGCAGGCTGAATCATCCACTCCAGCCGGGATTCATAGCCCAAATAGGGGTTGACAGAGCAGACGCTTAGATAAGGGTCGGCGTGGCTACTGACGTGGCACTTGTTGCAGCGGATACAGGGGATTATGTCATCCGGGCGGCCTTCATAGAGCAGCTTGCCATAGTCAGGATTAGACATCCAGCCTCGCGCCAGAGAAATAACATCTGCCTCGCCTTCGGCGATAACAGTCTCACAGACAGCAGGATCAAGGTAGCCACCAACAGTATCAACAAATACGCCGGTATCTTTTATCATGGCGCGAAAACGCCTGGCCATATCTCTCCACGGGGTAGGATCGTCACGGAAGCCCATAGGTACAGAGGTATCAATGTGGTTATAGCGCAGCTGAACCACGTCCAGGTCATCCTTTGCCATATTGATAAATTTGGCCGCGTCCTCCATGGTCAGTCCGCCGGGACCTTCCTCCGGGGTGAGGCTGGCCTCAATCAGAAGATCCTTTCCGCATTTTTCCTTGATGCGCCGGAATACTTTCAAGGCGAATTTAGCGCGGTTTTCTATTGGCCCGCCGTACTCATCAGTGCGAGTATTCAGCATCGGAGTCAGGAAACGGGCCGGCAAGAATTGCTGATAGGACATATGAACAAAGACCATATCAAAGCCGCAGTGCTTGAAAATCTCACACTGGCTGGCGTACTCCTCAACAATATCATCGATCCACTCGGCGGGCAGCTCCTTGCCGATGCTAGACTGGGAGTCATCACCTGCTACGGAATGACTGAGAATACCGCCTACAACATCATAGCCATCGCGCTTAGGGGAGTCCAGAATGATAGATGCCTTTGCGCCATAGAAGTGGATTGCGTCTACCATCTGGGACAGAAACACGTGTACCTGTGGGTCGTTTACGTCCAATTGGATGAAGTGGTCGGTGATATCGGTCTTGGGGTAGATTTTGGTACCGCTGCAGGTAACCAGCGCAGCGCCACCCTTGGCTCGCCCGGCAAAGTGGGCAATCAGCAGTTCACCGCAGTTTTTACCTGCTTCCTGATGGAAATGAGGCATACTGGGGGATGAGAACAGGCGATTACGGAATATGGTGTTACCGATCTGAATGGGGGATAAAAGGGAGGGGTATGCGTTGTGAATCATTATTTTTCCTGCTTTCTATAAAATTTTGTAAAACGAACCAGATTGTTCGAGTCCTGACAAGGCTTATTGTGCTTATAAATAGAGCTGATGCTGCTCTTTTGATGCGGATTCCAGAAAGAAATCATGGAACAGGCGCATGGCCTTAGAGTGGTAACTGCGCTTGGAATAGGCAACCCCACAGGAGCGCTGGCAATATTCCTCCGCAACCGGGCGGAACGTCAGGTTCTTCCCCCAGAAGGAATTGAAACTTTTTCGCTGGTTCTCGCAGAAAAGCTGTACGCCCATAAAGGAAACACCACGTCCTTGACTGATCAGCCTGCCAATCAGTTCAGAGCAGGGGCCTTGAAAAACGATGTTGGGTTCAAATCCGGCCTGGCGGCAAAACTCAAGCGTCAGATCCTGTGTGTCGGAATTGGCGTTGGTACAGAAAAAGTGTTCATGGCGCAGCCATTCCATTTGAATCCTGCGATGTGCAGCGAGTGGATGATCCTTGGCCAGCAGCAGACCTAAGCGCTCGGTAAACAGCTCATGCCAGATCACATCGGAACAGTGCATGGGCATACTGGTGACGGCGATATCAATATGGCCCTCCCGCAGTGCTTTCAGCATTTGCCTGGGCGGATACTGAATCAGATCAATTGACACGTTTGGATATTTTTGCATGAATTTGATCAGGCACGCCTGGAGTGCGCTGGGTTCCCGATCTGGAAATGACGAGCCGATACAAAAGCTGCCGCTGATTCCCTGCTGCGTATCGGCAAATCGCTGCTGCAGGGAGTCCAACTCCTGAAAAATCCGCTTTGCGGCATCCTGAAGAATCATGCCGTTCTCATTCAGATAGATGTTTTTTCCGTCCCGTTCAAATAGTTTAACTCCAAGCTCCTGTTCCAGGTTCGCGATGGCGCGGCTGAGTGCTGGCTGCGTGATATATAACTCGTTTGCAGCCTGTGTCATATGCTGCTTTTCGGCGACCTTCAGGAAATAGCGTAAGTTTGCCAGATTCAACGAATCACGCCCCTTCTGTGCATCATCCGGTGGTGTATTGGTACGCTTTTTCTGGATTGATATATTCGCTTAGTCCAGATATGGAAATCACCTTCATGTCAAACTCCTTCAGGATGGCCATTTGCCGCTCGAATGGGCAGGGGCCAATCCACTCATCTGGGGTGACTCCGTGATAAGTTAAACCGAAGATCATGTTATCAGGCGTCTCCACAATGCGCTTGCGGAGCAGATCCTCGGTGTAATAATCCGGGTCACCGAAATTACAGATGGCCAGTGGCGAGTCCTGTAAAGGGTCATAATAGGTCATGCCCCGGATGCCGTCCCGGCCCTTTTCCTGATTTCCCCTGCCCCAAAGGTAGCCGCATTCCCGTACGCAGGCTACCACTTCGGCGTTGCTGATACCGCTGGGGTATGCATAACAGGTGGGTTTTTTCAGGCCATGGGCCTCGAATTCAGCTTCCAGGCCACGAATCTCCGAAACATTGAAATCGTGTCCCATGTCCTGAGAGCCAAATACATGGTGGAGGGAGTGGTTGCCCAGCTCAAAGCCGGCATTCTCCAGTTCTTTTATCTGCTCCCAGGTCATGTAAACACTCTTGTCTCCAAACCCAGCTCCCCTATGGGATGGCTGCATTTCGGTGATGAAAAAAGTGGCGTCAAAGTCAAACCGCTGCAGAACAGGCAGCGCAAAGTCAAATTGGCTTTTCAACGCGTCATCAAAGCACAGCACACATAGATTGGACGGGATTGGTTTTTTGATCGGCTCCTGCTCCATGCGGAGAATGAGCAGTTCTTCATTTGTGAAGCCAAACGACTTTTGTAGGGCGGCACTGTCTACGGCTTCACCTACCAGCAGGCTTCGCAGCAACTCTGCCCGCTGCTCCTGGGCCAGAAAAATCTCTGTCTGCTGGTCGGGTGGCGCCGACAGGATGGCCTTAAAATTCATGCCAAATATATCCGGAAATTCCTCTACACTGGCAACGGTGCTGGTATAGCGGTAAATGTTGTTTTTGGCTACTGCCTGCTCATAGCGGCGAATCAGCTTTGCCGCTTGTTCAATCGTCATAAAATCCGCTCCAATCCCCATATTTTAATTCAGGTCTTCCGCGACGCAGCTCCGTGTTGTTGCCATAGGGAACCCGCCTGTCTCAGATGTTATTGCCCACGGCATAGGCAGCCCTCATTCCAGTCTGGACACAGCCCACCTTGTTGCAGTCCCCGATAATATGGACCCTGACGTTTCCGTCACAGAAAGCAATCGCTTCGGTATGCCGGGATTTCATCCCGGCGGCCAGGACCACGTTCCCGGCGGAGAGAAACTGTTCATTGCCCTCAGCGTCAAGATAGCTGACGCCGTCAGGGGCGATGCGGATGACCCTGGCGTTCAGCTTGTAGGTAAAGCCGGGCTGGTTGTTGAACTTCTGCTCAAAAATGGAGCGGAAATGGACGGGAACACTCTCCGGAGAGAGAATCGGCCCCATCTCCAGCAGTGTCACCTCATGGCCGTGCTTTGCCAGATGCAGCCCCATCTCCACGCCGATCTCGCCGCCGCCTACGACCACGACCTCGTGGCTCATATCCGGCTCTTTGAAAACAGTCTGGATCGCGGGGATGACATTGTCACCCCTCACACCGGGGATAGGCGGATAGATGGGCTCAGCGCCAATTGCAACGATAATCTCATCATAGTTTTCGGCTTTCAGCATATCTGGGGTAGCCTCGGTGTTCAGCTTGACAGTGATATTGGACTTTTCCACCTGACGGGTCATATAGTCACCGAATTTCACCAGCGTCCATTTAATATCCACGCCGCGGGTGGTATTGATCAGGCCACCCAGCCGTTCGGTCTTCTCATAGAGTGTTACGTCATGGCCGCGCTTTGCCGCCAACAGAGCTGCTTCCATCCCGGTAGGACCGCCGCCGACAACAGCCAGCTTTTTTTTCACAGGCGCTTCAGCAGGCCCAACGATGCGCTCTGCCTTGTGTTCCAGTCCCCATTCTGGATTAACGGAACATACAGTGTTCCAGTTGCCAGGGCCGGCCACGTGACACTTGTTGCAGCGCAGGCATGGAACAACGTCCTCATTCCGGCCCTCATACGCTTTGTTTCCCCATTGTGGATCGGCGATATATGCGCGGGCCGCACCGATAAAGTCCGCCTGACCTTTGCTGATGATTTCTTCACAGTGATCCAAATCCTGACAGCCACCCACGATATCTATATACACATTGTTGATTCCCGCATCCCGCAGGCCCTTGCGGATGGCGGCAGCGGATGGCAGGTTGGGAATCTCCCGCAGATCCAGATATGTGGGCTGGGAGGGGTCGATAGAGCCTCCCCGAATCTGAAGGATATCCACCTTGCCAGAGCAGAGTTTTGCCAGCTCAAGCTGATCCTCCACGGTGGCGCCGCCTTCAAACATATCATCTTCCCGGCCAGAGATAGATATTTCAATGAGAAAGCTTTTTCCGCAGACTTTTTTAATTGCTTCACAGATCATCAGCGGAAAGCGCGCCCGGTTCTCAACGGAACCGCCGAATTCATCGGTACGCCTATTGGACAGCGGGGACAGAAACCGGCCGGGGAACATCAGCCGATAAGCCATATGCATGAAGCAGCCGTCAAAGCCTAAGCTCTGGGCCAGCTTGGCTTCAGCAGCATAGTTTTCTACCATTTGAAATAACAGCTCTTTGGGCGCTGCCCTGCCGATCTCAGCCCTGGATCCGTCACCGGCGACGAACTCAGAGAGTACGCCATTAGAAGCATCATAGCCCTTAACGATATTCATGTCCGGCAAGACCAGATAAAATGCTTTCGCGCCATAATAATGTACCATATCAGCGCACTGAGCAAACATATGCTGGTGCTGGCCTACCGTGATATCCAGAGACAGGGAATGGGGATCGGATGTCTTGACAGGGTTGTTGCCTTTTACTGTGACAATGGCAGCTCCCGCCTTTGCCTTGTTGGCATAGTGGGAAATCAGCGCCTCGGTGGGCCACTTTTCTGTTGCCTGGACGAAATGGGGGTTGGATGCCGTACAAATCAGGCGGTTGCGAAGCAGCACACCGTTGATTTCAATTGGCTCCAGCAGGTGAGGATATTTCAGCGCCATAAACCAACATCTCCTGTTTCCTGTTAAAATATCGCGAGTGAGATCGAACGCTCCATGCGATTACTCACTACAAAAAATTGTATCACGCTTTAGGCAAAAAGGTAAATGCCACTTAGAACATAGATTCATAACAAAATGCTTATCAATTGTGTTTGAGAACGCAGAATAAAAACCCGGAACAGTCTCCCTGTAAAGAGGCTGCTCCGGGTTTTTGGCAGTTTCACTTTTCAGGCGGCAAATCCCCCTTTTGCTCGGGCAGCATCAGGACGGATATGATGAGCAGTTCTCGATTTTTCATATCGTCCAAATCAGAGGCGATTACCTCTTTGATACGAGAAATACGATAAATCAGGCTATTGCGGTGCAGTCCCAGATGGTTGGCCGCATCAGTATAATTCCCGCCGCAGAGCAGAAATTCAAACAATGTCTGAAGATAACGAGAGCCGCTCCTGCGATCCAACTCCGCCAGCTTACGGATATCTGGATGGATCATGGACTGTAGTTCCACCAGGCCAGACAATTTACACTGAATCATGTCCAGCGCGGTCTGATACATCGTTGTCCATGGACTTTGTGTTTCCTCCGCCTTTTCCAAGACAGAAAGAGCCTGGCGATAATAGAGCGGCACATCCTCCAGCTTGAGAAAGTCATAGCTCATTCCCCAGGAAAACAGATCCTGGGGAACCAGTTCAGCCAGTTGGCGAATCAACGCCTGATACCCGCCGTTTTTGGTCGCGTCAACAATGCAGATCACCTTTCCACCATAGGAGAATACACAGCTGTATGGCAAGCTGCTGATTAACTGCTCCCGCAGAACACTGATGATCGGTGTCTCACCGTCACCGTGAGCTTTGACGGCAACGACGGTCAAAGCATCGTTTGCATCCCAACCGGCCGTCTCCCGTATCTGGGGCAGACTGCCGGTATAATCCACCCGGTTCTCTATCAACTCTACAAAAAACGCAGACATACCAGGCAATGAGAAGTAAAGGTTCCGGTTGGCGGCCATATACCGTTCCACGATAGAGACAAACAGATGCATCAGGTGGGGATCGCCAGGGTTGAACGGCATTCCGTTTTCAATAGCCACGATCTCACATACCCGCCGTTCCCCCAGCCAGACGTTGGCATGAAGCACGGGGCCACCATAAAAAGGCGATTCCAAGATAGCGGGATACCTCTGGGAAAATGTATTTTTAAATTCCGGATCCATGCTCACGGCACGCACGGCCTCCATGCTGGATTGATGGGTGTGGACGCTTTCCTGCAGACGGGACCAATCGGGGTGAACGGTGCCATCATAGCCGCCGGTAATTGCAAAGGCCCAGCTGCTGTCGCTCTTGATAAACATGGGGCGGTGAAAAACGCTGTGAGCAATCTCCAGCAATTCCTGGAGTGAGTTGCCCATCAACAGTCCGGTCAGCAGCCGCTTTTCCCAATCGTTGTAAAATTGAAACGCCCGATTCAATTCATTGCATACGCTGACAGGTCCCGCGCCGAAAACCGTGGCGGCATCTTCTTCACAGTACAACGCCGTTGCCGCCTTTCCGCCTGATGGATCCGTCCGGACCTGTACAACTGTCTCTCGGCTCATGTCTCCAATGGATTGAGCGGATGGCTCGGATACTACCGCATATGTCGCGTCCGGCTCTCCGCCTGTAATCTTCGGATTTACCGTCATTCCGCTTTTCTGTAGCCATTCGCACAGTGTCCATAAGCTCAGCTTCACTTTTTTCACTCCCGTCTTATAGTTTTGCATTGATCATTATATCCCATATTTACATATAATGCAATAATTTTATTTCAAGTATCTCTTAATTTGTAGAAACTGCACAAGGCAAAAACATCTCGGTTGTGACAATCCTCTGTAGCAAGGCATCAGAATACCATGCTACAATAAAATATATTCCACTCGACAGACAGGAGGAATCTTTATGCCTTTCGTAACGGATCCGTGGAACGGACTGCAGTTCTATGAATTATCCCATGCGTGGGGCTGCGGCGTGCCGTCCTATCCCGGCGATGATGACGTTATCTTTGACCACGGAGTCAAACACGCCCAGTTTGGCGTCCAGGCATTTAAAATCCGCACCAATTTCCACACCGGCACGCACATGATTGCGCCAATCCATATGCAGTCCTGCGGTACTGATCTCTCCCAGATAGACCCCGCCCGTTTTTTTGGAAATGGTATCATTCTGGATCTGCGCGACAAGACTAATTGGGATAAAATTACCGCTGATGACTTGAAATCCGCCGGGGAAATTCGTACTGGAGATATCATAGCGATCAACACCGGCTGGCACCACAAATATTCTGACTCAATGGAGTATTTTGGCGAGGCTCCCGGCCTCACCGAGGACGCTGCGCATTATCTGATTTCCATGCAGCCCAAATTTGTCGCTATTGATACTCCTTTCATCGACTGCCCCGCCGCAACCAGCCTGACGCCACATATGGGCCGTCCGGGGCCTTATATGAAACGGCTTGTTCCAATTTACAGGGAAAAAACCGGCAGGGACGCACTGGAGGATTATCCCGGCTTTTACCCAGCACACAAGGCGCTGGCAGCAGCCGACATCCCGGTCGTTCAGCAGATGGCTGGCGATGTGGACGAGATTACCGGTAAACGCGCTACCATGATCTCCACGCCCTGGAAGATATGGCGGGGAGATGCCTGTCCAGTCCGTTTTACCGCCATTTTCGATCCCAGCGGCAAGGTTCGCATCGACTCCGGAATTTGATAGCAGGAGACAATACATATGAGCGTACAGATTTTTGACCTGACCCACACCTTTGAGCCGTTCATGCCCCAGTGGCCGTCTGGCTGCAATCTGAAAATAGAGGTCAAGCGTTTTCACGCGAACGATGGTATGTATAATATCCAGTGGGAGGGTATTATGCACCGGGGGACACATATGGATGCACCCCTTCACGTAACGGAATGCACTCCTGATATTACGCAGTATCCGCTGTGGCGCTTTTTTGGCAGTGGTGTCTGTCTCTACATTCCAAAAGGGAAGTGGGGAAAGATTACCCCAGAGGATTTGGAGGCCGCCCAACCTCGGATACGGAAGGGCGATATCGTCATGATCAATACCGGCCAACACCACATCTGGAGCGACAGTGATGACTATTTTGCCTATGGCTGCGGTGCCGTGGGAGCGACCGCCAACTGGTTCATCAAACACGAGGTCAAAATGGTGGGCTATGGTTGCCAGGCGAACGATCATCCCATGGCCACCAAACTAGTCGATCACGGTCTTGGCCCCACCCGACCGGATTTAATTGAGGAGTGGAAGCAAGAATATGGCCGTGATCCCCTGATCGACTTTCCGTATTGGGAGGACGGCCACAAGAACCTGATGGTAAAGGGCGGCATCCCCGGAATTGAAAACGTAGGAGACGATCTAGGCGAAAACGGCGATTTTGACAGGATATGCGGAAAACGCTGTTTCTTTGCCGCATTCCCTTGGCGCTTTGTCAATGGAGAAGGCTCCGGTGTGCGGGTGCTGGCCATCACCGATCCAGAGGGCGAGTTTCGCTTTGAAACCGGCAGATAATGAGCAGAAAGATGAGGAATCAGCATCTCGGCTGCGTCCGATTTTGTAACTAGAAATATCATTTATCCGGACTGATGTCTCACCGCAGTGGATTGAACGGCAGCCGGGTCTTATGTGAAAGGATGCGCTTCTAAATGGGCAAAAAACTGATTATTACCGCCGCTCTTTGCGGCGCTGGCACTACAAAGCAACAGACCCCCTATGTCCCTGTTACGCCAGAGGAAATTTCTGATGATGCCATCGCCTGTGCAAAAGCCGGTGCCTCCGTAATCCATATCCATGTCCGTGACAAGGATGGCGTCAACACAATGGAGACGGAGAAATTTGTCGAAGTGGTTGGTCTGATTCGGGAAAAAGCAGCCCGGGAAGGGGTAGATCTGGTTATCAATCTAACCACCTCCGGCTCTAAATGGCCGGAAGAACTGCGCCGGGCCCATCTGCCGCTGCTGCTACCCGAAATGTGTTCCTATGACCCGTTAAGCATGAACTGGGCTAATTCCTACATCTTTACTAACAGCCCTGCTTTCCTGGAGCAGCTGGGACATGACGTGCAGGCACTGCGGATTAAGCCTGAATGTGAGATTTTTAATGGTGGCGATATGGGCAATGTAGATTACTATGTAAAAAAAGGTGTGCTGAAGGCTCCTCTCCACTACCAGTTTGTCCTGGGGGTAACAGGCGGTATGCCTGGAGATATTACCTCACTGGCATATTTACTTCCGCGCATGCAGCCCGGCTCCACCTGGTCAATCACCGGCATTGGACGCGCCCATATGCCCTGTATGCTTATGGGCCTGGCGATGGGCTGCGATGGGCTGCGGGTAGGTCTGGAAGATAATATCTACATGGAAAGGGGCATTTTGGCTACTAATGTCTCCCTGGTCGAGCGTGCTGTTCAGTTGGGCTTGGATGCTGGACGCAGCATCGCCACAGCAAAAGATACGCGTCAGTTGCTGGGCCTTGTCAAGCAAGTATGATGCCTGTCTGTGACAGCGGCAAACATAAGCACTGCTGCATGCCTTTTGATTCCGCAGCAGCGGCAAGACATTGGACAGACAAACACAATGCGTGCAGTTGTAATTGAAGAGGCCTTGGCTGGCACTCTCTTACTTCTGCTTGTGCGGACGCAAAGCGGCCGAATGGGTGATTTATATGGACGAAATTTTTGAGGCTATCATGGTAATATGCTTTGGCCTGTCCTGGCCGATATCAGTACATAAATCCTATAAATCCAGAACCACAAAAGGGAAAAGCCTGTTTTTTGAAGTATTTATCTGGCTGGGCTATGTCAGTGGAATTGCCGGAAAGCTGATCCACCACAGCATTAGCTATGTATTTATCTTCTACATCATCAATATTGTTATGGTTTCCGTGGACATCTGCCTGTATCTCCGAAATATGCGGCTGGACAAGCAGGCAGACGCCAATTAAGAGGGGCCTTGTTGATGGAACGAATTTACACCCCTCTGCGAAGCAGGATCATGTCAGCTGCCGCCGCCGCAGAGTTCGTGTGTCCCGGAATGTCGGTGGCCTGCTCCGGATTCGGCATGATTGGCGAACCAAAGCTCGTCCCGGCTGCGATCGCTCAGAAAAAAAGCGCCCGAGATCTTATTCTGCTCACGGGTGCCTCCGTGGGCAGCAATGTGGATGGCGTACTGACAGAAGCAGGGTTGATCGCGAAGCGTTTCCCTTATCAAGCGGACAAAACGCTTCGAGCGGCGGCCAACAGAGGTGCTGTTGACTATATTGACATGCATCTCAGTCATATGCCGGCCTTTCTGGATCGGGGCGACTTCCCCATTGATCTCGCAATTTTGGAGTGCGCTGCTGTTAATGAGCAGGGAATTATTCCCTCTGCGGCTGTAGGCGCAAGCGACTGCTTTGTCCGGAATGCGAAGCACCTGATTCTGGAGATCAATGCGGCACTGCCGATGGAATTGACGGGTATTCATGATATCTTTTATCCTGACGGAAACCCCATCCCCATCACTGCCGCCGGACAGCGGATCGGGACACCCTATATTCCATGTGATTTTGACAAGATCGTTGCCATTGTGGAGACTGATGATCCCGGTACCGCGCCATCCTTTGCCGAGCCGGATGAGGTCAGCCAGGCAATTTCGGAACACATTCTCCGCTTCCTCAAAGAGGAAATTTCAGCCGGACGGCAGCCCACCAATTTGAACCCGCTACAAAGCGGCGTAGGCAGCGTTGCCAATGCTGTGCTAGCCGGGTTGGCAACCAGCGGTCTGGGTGATTTGAGAATGTATGCGGAAATTATGCAGGATTCGGCTTATCAACTTGTACGGGAGGGCATTGTGACCAGCGCATCTACCACAGCCATCTCGCTTTCAGAATCTGCACGGGCAGATTTCTACGCACATATCGGTGGGTTGCGGAGGCGTCTTGTCATCCGTTCGCAGGATATTTCCAACCATCCCGAGGTCATCCGGCGGCTGAATGTAATCGCCATGAACACTCCCATCGAGTGTGACATTTATGGACACGTCAACTCGACCCACATCATGGGTACCAGCGTGATGAATGGAATCGGGGGCAGCGGTGATTTCACCCGTAACGCAGGGCTATCCATTTTTGCGACAAATTCCCGCGCCAAGGGTGGAGCAGTCAGCTCCATCGTCCCCATGTGCGCCCACGTTGATCACACAGAGCATGACGTACAGGTAATTGTAACTGAACAGGGTCTGGCTGATCTCCGCTGGAAGGGACCCCGTGAGCGGGCAAACACCATCATTGAAAACTGTGCGCATCCTGACTATCGTCCGTTGCTGCGGGAGTATTTCCAAGATGCCTGCAAGCTGGGCGGGCATATGCCGCACGATCTGTCCAGAGCGCTGTCCTGGCATCTCCGGTATTTGGAAACCGGCTCCATGCTGGGTTGACCAAAGTATGCAACACCAGAGCAGTGCATATCCTGGAAACGGCTCCGCTTTGAGGAGGCTCGTGATGATTTTAATTGCACAAAAAAGCGGGATTGATACGAAGGTGTTATCGACTTAATAACAAACTCGCATCAATATCGCTTGATTCTGTCCCCGGCAAAATGCTAAGATATTTCTAAGATGTGCAGATGTACAAGGATTCGCTCAAGAGCGTATTTCCCACGAAAGGAGAATGCCTGATGGAAATTCACAAAAGAACCGGTTGGGCAGCGGTTGACCACGTATATGATATGATGGCCAAATTTATGGTCTATGTTGGTGCGGTTGCGCTGATTATCTGTATGATCATCGCTTTCGTTGACGTGATCGCCGCAAAGCTGTTTGGCAGCAGCATTAAGTATTCGGTAGAACTGATCACCTATCTGGATGTCCCCATTGCGTATCTCGGGATGGGCTTCACTTGGCTTCACGGCGAGATGACCTGTGTCGATATTGTGTATGGCAAGTTTCCCAGAGCCATCCGCAAAATCAGCACCATGGCGTTCGACCTGCTGGGCTGCGCAGCCTGCATCTTCATGACGAAGCTGTCTTTTGACAACATGATAGATTATTATGTGCGCGGCGTTCTCAGCGGTGTCAAGGACGGTTTCCCCATTTGGCCATTCTGTCTGCTGGAGTCAATAGGCTGGATATTCCTGTCCATTGCGTTCTTTTTCACCTTTATGCGCCTGCTTCTAAAGCTGGAGCCGATCCCCGGCGATGAAAAGCGCGACCCCCTAATTGGAGACAAGCCATGCTTGGAAGTTCCCATGATCGTTCCCGACATCTATGAGGACAATGAGGGCAAGCGGCCTGACGGTGACACGAAGGGGGGAACGCAGAAATGACACAGGCTTCTCTGATTGGTATTATTGCATTTGTTGTGATGATTGTCATGATCTTCTGCCGAGTTCCTGTTTTCATCGCAATGATCCTATGCTCTCTGGGCGGCATGGTTCTAATTGCCAGCCCCTCCATGGTAATTACCCAGTTCACCACAGCACCCTTTACAACAGCGGCATCATACACCTTCGCACTCTTACCACTGTTCGCTTTTATGGGCGTGTTGCTGGATCGAACAGGAATAGCGGAGGGTACCTTCGCATCCACCCAGGCATGGCTGGGCAATTTCCGGGGCGGTCTGCTTAGTACCGTCATCGTGGCGAATACCATTTTCGGCGCCTGCTCCGGTAATCCCACCGCCGGCTGCGTTGTTTTCAGCCGGATGGCGCTGCCCAGCCTGGATCGTGAAGGCTATGACCGGAGCAACGCCCTGGCCTGTGTTGCGACAGCGTCCTCCCTGGCCTCTTTGATTCCGCCCAGCTCTGCAATCCTGATCTGCTGTATGCTGACCAGTCTCTCGATTTCCAGGGGGCTGATGTGTGGCATTGGCGCGGGTGTTCTGCTTACTGTGCTGTTGCTGATTTCCGTTCAGATTATGGCGCATACCACCCATAAGATCCCACAAAAGGTAAAGAAAACGGTCACATTCAAAGATCGCGTAAAATCTTTAAAGCAACTGGTTCCCATCATTGTCCTGTTCGTCATCATCATTGTTGGCGCGTACGCTGGATGGTTCACTGCTACAGTTGGCGGAGCCATTGGCGCGGCTGTTGTTACAATCTATGCCCTCTTTATCAAGCGCATGGGCATCAAGGCTGTGTTCAACTGCGCCGTAGAGTCCATCGTGATCAACTGCAACCTCTTTCCGATGCTGCTGGCAGGTACGCTGTTCGGTCGTCTGATTACCCTCTCACGGATCCCCGATACCCTGATCAACGTAATTGCCGCGCTGAAGGCACCCACTATCGTCATCTTCACTTTGATCGTGATATTCTACTTCTTTGCCGGCGCTGTGATGGACATTATGTCCTGTATGTTTATCACGGTTCCCGTTGTATTCCCGATTCTGACCTCTCTGGGCTTTGACCCATACTCAATCTTGATTTTCCTGGTTTTAATGATTAACTTAGGGAGTATATCTCCTCCCATCGGTATGGGCGTGTTTGTCTCTGCGCAGGCCGTCGGTGTGGATCCCAAGCTCATTTTTAAGGGCGTTATTCCTTACTGCTTGGTAAATGTCATCTGTGCTTACCTGATCGCGTACGTCAGTCCAATCGTCAACTTCCTGCCCAACCTGTTTTCATAAACGCAGTCTGCAGGGCAGCCTGATTTCTGTGCTGTTGTCCTAACGGACAATAACATAAACCCCTGGGTCAGATATCTTTATATGAATGGAGGAAACACCGATGAAAAAACTGACCAGAATTTTGAGCATGATTCTGGCGCTGATGATGATGCTGGCGCTGGTTTCCTGCGGCTCTAGCACAAACAACGATCCATCCAACAGCGCTAGTGACGGCTCCAACACCACCGAGAGCGATAATGCTTCCGAAGCTGCCGCCGCCAATGATCCCCACGTTAAACTGACTGCCAGCACCTCCTTCTCCAGCACACAGCTGACCGGCATTTACTGGGAATACTTTTGTGAGCAGCTTAAGACACTGTCCGGAGGTTCCATGGAGGTTGACCTGTACCCGAGTGGTACCTTGGGCGGGGCTGATGAAGAGTTGTCCATGCTGAGCAGCGGCTCCATCGACTTGATGATGTCCTTTGTTGCCTCTAATGCATTCAGCGTCCCTACCATGTGTCCGCTGCTGTTCTTCCCCACCTCTATGGATGCAACAGCTGCCATTACTGAGTATGTCTGTTATGAGAACGAGGAGAGTGCTGGCGCAATTGCCAACAACCTGGCCGAGTACAATGCTACCTTGCTGCCCTACTTTGCCGTGACCTCAGAGGAAGTCTGGGTGTCCACGCAGCCTTTCACCTGCTGGGCGGATATGTATGACGGCAAGTATGGCTGTCCCACCGATTCTCAGTACACTGAGATGGGTTATAAAAACCTGGTTTTTATTAACGACTCGGAGTGGTATGAGGATCTGCGCACCGGTCTGGTCGACAGCATCTCCTGCACCGTGGCCGATGTTGTGACTGAACGCCTGTATGAGGTCGGTTCCTACTTCCTGGTTCGCCCGACCTACCGGGTTGATAACTGGATGCTGATTAATACCGATGTCTATGAATCTCTGACGGAAGCACAGCAGGAGGCCCTGGCTGCGGCCTGCGAAGCAACCAAGGCATATGCAATGTCCTATGCTTCTGAAGTTGCCGCTGAATTCTATAATACAGTTGAGGATAATGGCGGCACCATTATTCAGGCTACCGATGAGGAAGTCGAATGGTACCTGACCTGCGCCGATCTGGGCGGCTGGACCAGTATGCTGCCCGGTCTGGGCGGTGCTACCGGCTACACCGAGGATATGGTCAAGGTCGTTTCCGCCACGATGGATGGCTTCCGAGACATTGCTGACTACGATCTCGGCACCATTGATGACGTCTGGCAGGGCTGAATACCTAAATGACAGCAGTCTTGCCGCTTTAAGCCAAAATTAAAGGAGAGCGTTCCGCACAAGTGGGGCGCTCATCCCCTATAGGAAGGTGATTTGCCCCGCTCCGCCGCCCGGTGGTAGAACGGAGGTCAATTTACCCCTGTGCTTCATGACTTCTGGAATCGAAAGGATAACAAGAACTATGGATGCAACGAGTCTGACCCCCCCTTATACCACCCTGCATAATGGGCAGGTATTTCCGCTGCTGGGCTTGGGCTGCGCCCAGCTGGAGGACGGCGGCGATATCAATGGCCATATTAAACTGGCGCTGGATACCGGCTACCGCCTGTTTGATACCGCCACCGCTTATGGTAATGAAGAAATTCTCGGCGCGGCACTGCGTAACAGTGGCTATCCGCGGGAGAGTTATATGCTCTCTAGCAAGGTTCCCGATGCCAGTCAGGGCTATGACGGCACCCTGAAGGCTTTTGAAGCCTCGCTAAAGCGCTTTGGCATGGATTATCTGGACTGCTATCTGATCCATTGGCCCCGCGCCCGTCTTGGCCTGTTTTGCGACACCTGGAAGGCAATGGAGCGGCTGTACGATGAGGGCCTGACCCGCAGCATCGGCGTGTCGAATTTTGAGATTCCACATCTGGAAATGCTGCTGGCCAAGGCGAACACAGCTCCCATGCTGAACCAACTGGAGTTCAATCCGTATCTTCAAATTAGAGAACTGCGCCGTTACTGTGCAGAAAACAGCATCCTAGTGGAGGCGTGGTTTCCGCTGGGCGGCCAGCAGGTTGGCGCCAAGGGGCCCCAGATGGCCCATGCGGAGATCCCGCTCCTCCAGAATCCCAAAATAAAGCAGATTGCGGATTCCCTTGGGAAAACCGTTGCGCAGGTCATTCTGCGCTGGGAAATCCAGTCCAACGTAGTTCCGATTCCCAAATCCACCAAAGCAGAGCGCATTGTTGAAAATTTCCAGGTCTTTGATTTTACCTTAACACCGGCGGAAATGGCTGCTCTAGAGACTCTGGATTATAATTTCCACTTTGGCCCGCTGGATTACCAGCTCCCCCGGATCTGATTAGCCGGGCACCAAAACAATATGCCGCAATTTCCAAATCACCGAAAATCATGGTTTCATACAATTTCAGAGGAGAACAGCTACTATGAGAAGATGTAAGATTACGGTTTTGGACTGTCGTGAATGCCCGGAGATTGTCCATAAATATCTGCCTGGAATGCCAGTCATTCCCTGTCATGTTCATCATAAGGGCGAGGTGTTTATTACTGACGGCCCTTTTGGAACAGAGATTCCGGTGGGGTTCTGTGCCAATGCCTGGGAGTCTATTTCTGATGAAGCGTTTGTTATTGCCTCCGGCGGCAGGGTTCATAATTCTCCCGATAATCACTATGTTGCCTGCTGCAGCGATGGCGCCCGTCCAGTGACCTTTCTGCTGGAACCCATCATTGATGACACGCAGCCCGGCGCAATGCCCACGCTGGATGAGCTTGCAGGGAAAGAGGGGTAAAACATGGGAAGAGCAAAGATTACAGTCGTTCGCACTGATTTTTATCCGGAGTTCAACGCGTATCGTACCATCAAAGCAGAGGGGCCATGTGAACAAATGAAGGTCGGCGATGTGTTTTATACCTCCGGCTCCAATCTGGATGACATCCCTGAAGGCTTTTGCCCCTATGCCTGGAGCAGCATCCGCAAGTATGCAATGGCCTATGCGACCGGTGGCAAGGTCAATATGGCCGATCTGCGTATGGGGTGCTGCAGCAGCGGCGTCCGCCCGGTCTATTTTGTCGTTGAAGCCGCAAAAGAATAGATCCCGATTCACATGATGTGGAGAATTCCCGTGGCCATTCCCGGATTTTTCAAAGAGTGCTACCTTTTATAAAATCAAATACCCTATTCGCACTGTTTTAAAAGATATCCCGATCGCTATTCACGGTTGGGATATCTTTTAACCGCACAAAAGGCTGCTTATGCGGTGCCGCTGCAAATTTTGTGCCGATCCCTTGTCAAGCCCACAATGCGCCTGTAAGGAAGTTACCCGTTTCCCTTGACAATCCTGAAGTAATTCATTAAAATATAGCATAAAGTACTGTGCCCCCGATGGGGCGGTTTGGAGCTGATTTCAATGGCAAAGGAACAAAAGCGGGTAGAAGCCATCACCCCTATGGATGAAAACTTCACCCAGTGGTATACCGATGTCTGCACCCGTGCAGAACTCATCGACTACACCAGCGTCAAAGGGATGTTTATCCTCCGTCCCTATGGCTACGCTATTTGGGAGAATATACAGCGCTGGCTGGATGATGAGTTCAAACGTACCGGCCACGAGAATGTGGCTATGCCCCTTCTCATCCCGGAGTCCCTCCTGCAAAAGGAGAAGGATCACGTGGAGGGCTTTGCCCCGGAGTGTGCCTGGGTGACCCATGGCGGAGGAGAGCAGCTGGAGGAGCGGCTGTGTATCCGCCCCACCTCTGAGACACTTTTCTGCGAACACTACGCTCATATCATCCACTCCTGGCGGGATCTGCCCAAGCTGTATAACCAGTGGTGTTCTGTCCTCCGGTGGGAAAAAACCAGCCGCCCTTTCCTGCGGCACCGGGAGTTCCTGTGGCAGGAGGGCCACACTATGCACGCAACAGCAGAGGAGGCCATTGCCGAGACAGAACGGATGCTGGAAATCTACGCGGATCTGTGTGAAAATATGCTGGCCATGCCCGTCATCAAGGGGCTGAAAACTGATAAGGAAAAATTTGCTGGAGCGGAGCGCACCTATACCATCGAGTGTATGATGCATGACAAAAAGGCCCTTCAGTCCGGCACCTCCCACTACTTCGGGGACAGCTTCGCCAAAGCCTTTGGGGTGGCCTTTGCAGATAGGAATAACCAGCTTACCGCCCCCTTCCAGACCAGCTGGGGCCTTTCCACCCGCACCATCGGCGGTATCATCATGACCCATGGTGACAACAGCGGCTTGATTCTGCCCCCCCGTATCGCCCCCATCCAGGCGGTGGTGGTGCCTGTGGCTCAGCACAAGGAGGGTGTCCTGGAGATGGCGGAAAAACTGAAAGACCGGCTGAAAGCCGCTGGCCTGCGGGTAACGCTGGACTCCTCCGAACAGTCCCCAGGCTGGAAATTCTCGGAATATGAGATGAAGGGTGTCCCCCTGCGGGTGGAGATCGGCCCCAAGGACATTGAGAAGGGGCAATGTGTTATTGCCCGGCGAGATACCGGGGAGAAGTCCTTCATTCCCCTGCCGGAGTTGGAGCGAACCGCTCTCCGGCTGCTGGACGAAATCCATGACACACTGTTTGCTAGGGCAAAGAAAAATTTGGAGGATAACACCTATGTCTGCACCACCGTGGACGAGGTGCAGGAGCGGATGCAGTCCCAGGGAGGCTTTGCCAAGACCATGTGGTGCGGCAGCGAGGCCTGCGAGATTGCCATGAAGGAGCAGTGCGGTGTTACCAGCCGCTGTGTCCCCTTCCGGCAGGAACACCTTGCTGACACCTGCCCCATCTGCGGCAGGCCTGCCAAGAAAATGGTCATTTGGGGCGTCGCCTATTAAGTCCCTCCATTTTGCACATCCCTGTTCTCTCGCATATCAAGGAGGCTCACTATGGAATCCCGTTCCCAAAACCGCCATACCCCAAGCATCCGCCGCAGCCGGGATCTGGCGGTGCGCCGCTATCGCCGCCGCCGAGCCATCCCATCTTCTGCCCCGGCGGAGCCTGCCCTTCCAGCTGCCCCCGCACAGTCTCAGCCGCAGAACAGCCGGGTAGCTGTGATCATCTGGGGCATTCTGCTGGTTCTGCTGATTCTGGCCGCCGTGGGGCTGGGAACGGGCATCTGGCTGGCCACTCAGGGTGGCGGCAGCCTGCCGGCCTTTGCCCCCTCCACCGGTGACAATCAAGACACGCTGCCCTCCGGTGCCATTCTTGAGGTGGAGGATGCGGAGGAGGAAACCGCCATCGCCGCCTATGACACGGAGGGGGAGTCCTTCACTCTGACTTTGCTGGACTGGTCAGATATGGGTGAGCTTTCCTATGAGGATGTCTATACCCAGTGCATTACCTCTGTGGTCAGTCTGACTGTTTCCCTCAAAGACGGCTACTCCACCGGTACCGGTATCATTCTTTCCGCTGATGGCTACATTCTGACCAATGAACACGTGATCTCCGGCGGCAGTTCCGCCACCGTGCAGACCTATGATGATCAGTATTTTGACGCTCAACTGGTGGGCTATGACACCCAGACCGACCTGGCCGTGCTGAAGATTGAGAGTGCCGGTCTTCAGGCTGCCTCTTTTGGTGACTCTGACCTGCTGGCGGTAGGCCAGGCCGTGTTGGCCATCGGCGACCCCATGGGTCCTGATCTGCGGGGATCCATGACGGACGGCATTATCTCCGCTGTCAACCGCAGCGTCACCACCGATGGCATCACCATGACCCTGCTTCAGACCACCGCCCCTTTGAATTCCGGCAATTCCGGTGGCCCGCTCATCAACACCTACGGGCTGGTCATTGGGGTCAACAACATGAAAATGTCCAACGATCCGGGGGACACCACCACCGCAACGGTAGAGGGTCTGGGATTCGCCATTCCCTCCCGAACGGTAAAGTCCACCGTGGAGTCACTAATCCAATTTGGTGAAGTCCAGCATCCCGCCCTGGGCATTACCTGCTACGCTGTCAGTGCTGGAACTGATGACGCTTTCATCACCGGGGTGATGGTGGACTCAGTCACCACAGGCTCCGGGGCGCAAGCCGCCGGCCTACTCAGCGGGGATATTATCACTGGCATTGAAGGTCAGAAGATCACCACTGTGGCAGAGATCAAGACCGTACTGGACGGCTGTCGGGTGGGGGACTTCGTCACCCTGACCATCTGGCGGGCGGGGGAGTATCTGGAGCTGGATGTGGAGCTGATGAATCAGAATGACATGTGACGCCCGCCGCTATCCCGATTCCCCTGTCCAAAAATTTTGATCCCATACACATAATCCCGCCTGTTTTATGGAAAACTACTGCCAGAATGGAGGCCCGGCCTCCGGCAATTCTTTTCATGAAACAGGCGGTGTATTTTGTTATGATGCAGATTAAGGATCTGATGAGTTCCTCAGTGGTGTCCATCACGCCGGAGGAGAGCGTCTCTCTGGCTGCCCGGCTGCTGGCCCGTCACGATCTGGGCGCATTGCCGGTATGCGCCCAGGATGGCACCCTGCGGGGCATTGTTACCGACCGGGATATCATCACCCGATGCGTCGCCGTCTCCCAGGATCCTTCACGGGTACCGGTGAAAGACATTATGACCCGGGAACTGGAAACCATCTCTCCCGGGGATACCCCAAAGTCCGCCGCCCAGCAGATGGCGCGATATCAGATCCGGCGGCTACCTGTGGTGGAAAACAGCCGGGTCATCGGTATGGTTTCCCTGGGTGATCTGGCCCGGAGCCACCGGTGTGACACTGAAGCGGCAGAGGCTCTGGCGGATATCTCGCGGCATCTGCGGAAGGGCACATGAATTCCCATCCACATATCAAATAAAATTTCTCCGGCGGACAGCTGTCTGCCGGAGAAATTTTATTATCTCCCAATCACATCCAACAGCTGGATGGAGAAGTAGAGCTGAAACAACAGCTCGCCGTCCGTCCAGTCAATGGGCGTCTCATCCTCCAGCTTCCGCAGGCGATAGTCCAGCGTGTTGCGGTGGATATGGAGCCGGGCACAGGCTGTAGCCGCTCGCTGTCCGCTCTGCAGATAGGCCCGCAGCGTCTCGATATAGCTGAACTTGCTCTCCCGATCCATTTCCACCAGATGCCGGATAATGGGATGGCAGGCAGCGTCCCGCTGTTCATCCGGGGGCAGGCTGGCCGCCAGCACCAGGGTGGCCATATGGTCAAAGTCCAGCAGGACACGCCCACCGGTGGGAACGGGCAGCTTCAGCAGCGTCTCCGCTTGACGCCGGTAGACGGGCGCCTCCCGCAGAGCATAAAACATCCGGCTTCGGGCGGCCCGCAGGCCATACTGCCGCAGGCAGCTCTCCAACTTGTTGCAATAGGCCGGGGCGTGGCCCTCGGCATCGCTGCGGCACCGCTCCAGCACCGCCAGATAGCTGCCGCAGACAGTGGAAATGCCGTTGGTCAGCCCCTCCAGTGCGCTGCTGATGGCGGTGACACTGCTCTCAGTGGGCCGGTAGCTGGCGATGTCCACCAGCAGCAGAACAAAGAAGCCCTCAGTTTGGAAATCCAACAGATTGGCCCGCAGCTCCAGCAGCCGGGTTTTCCCCAGCATTCCCTCCAGCAGCTGGAACAGGAAGCGCTCCGCAGCGGCACGGTCAGGCTCTTGACTCCGGTCAATCACCGCCAGCAGGGCCTGACATAGCTCTGTAATCAGCGGCAGCTGCTGCCGCAGCGGAACAATCCCATCCCCGGAGACAGCCAGGTGGTAGCAAGCGCCAAAGTCTCTGTCTCCCGGCCTGATTTGCAGATCCAGCAGAAGATAATCCCCTCCTATCCGGGACCCGCTGCCGATCCAGCCGTCGCATCGCTCTGCGGGTTCCCACTTCTCCTGCATTGGCGCATCCAGTTCCTGGTGGAAATCGGGCGCAAAGCCCGCCTGGATAAAATCCTCCCAGCTCCAGTCCTGCTGTCCCATCGGGCAGCTCCAGGCCGCCACAGTAAGAATGGGATCCCCCAAAACAATGGAACAGCCAGTCATCCGGTGGGCGGCGTCCACCACATCCTGAAGTCCGCCAGTTGCCGCCGCACGCCAGAGAACAGCCCTTTCTTCCGCATAACTCCTGTCCATAAACCAATACCCCCCAGTCTGTAGGATTGCTTTCTGCCCTTTATTGAACCATAAATTTTGCTGGCTGTCAACTGCTTTTATGATTTTTTCACAACTGCCCTTTTCCAATTTTGTTCCCTGCCTGTTGCTTTTCCTATGAAGGTACGGTAGAATAAAAGAAGTCAAAGTGCAAAAGGAGTTGAACCTGTATGAATCCCTACCGCACCCTCTTCCGTCCCCTTCAGGTGGCAGGGCTGACGCTGAAGAACCGTATGTTTTCCGCTCCTACCTCCATGGCCGAGTTGGGTCCCAACGAGCATTACAACGATGATAACTTCCACTATTATAAGCTGAAGGCCGCCGGCGGCTGCGCTATGGTATGCGTAGGTGACGTCATTGTGGATCTTGAAACTGGCCGCTCCCACCCCCAGCAGGCAGGACTGGACGATCCCTCTGCTATCCCCTACTTCGTCAAGATGGCAGACGCCATCCACTCTGGCGGAGCGGCTGCCGAAGTGGAGATCGACCACGGCGGTGCACTGTGCGACCCCGTCTTTATCAATGGCAGAAACGCCATTGGCCCCTCCGGCTATGTGGACGAGTGGGGAGATACGGTGGAAGAGATGACCGAGGCTCAGATCTCTGCCGTGGCAGACTCCTTCGCTGCAGCTGCCGCCACCGCACAGGCCTGCGGCTTTGACATGGTGATGCTCCATATGGGCCACGGCTGGCTCCTGCACCAGTTCATCTCCGAGATTACCAACCACCGCACCGACCAGTGGGGCGGCAGCTTTGAAAACCGGATGCGCTTCCCCTTGCTGGTGGTAGAGAAGGTGCGGGCTGCCGTAGGGCGAAAATTTCCCATTGATGTTCGCATATCCGGCTCGGAGCGTGTCCCCGGCGGCTACGGTATTGAGACAGGCATCAAAATCGCCAAGGCGCTGGACGGCAAGGTGGATCTGATTCACGTCTCTGCCGGCACCCAGCAGGATCCCTACTCTGCCGTGCTGATGCACCCCGGCGCCTTCCAGAAGCACGGGGAGAACTCCGGCCTGGCTGCGGAAATCAAAAAGCACGTCAAGACCCCAGTAGTCACCGTGGGTGCCTTTTCTGAGCCGGATAAGATGGCCGCTTTCATGGAGGAAAGCGGCGTGGACGCCATTGCCATGGGCCGGGCGCTGATCGCCGACCCCTTTCTGCCTCGTAAGCTGTTGGAAAACCGTCCCTGGGACGTAACCCCCTGCCTGCGGTGCGGTGAGTGTCAATCCGGTCTGATGAAGAACCGCTGTCTGCGGTGCGCTGTCAACCCCATCATCGGTCGGGAGCAGGAGGTTTTCCACCCTATCCCCACTAACCGCACCCGGAGAGTACTGATAGTGGGCGGCGGCCCAGGCGGGATGCAGGCCGCCCGTACAGCCTTTGATCGGGGCCATACCGTCACCCTGGTGGAAAAATCCGATCGGCTGGGGGGATTGGCCTACGCAGAGAACGCTGAGTTCAAGCGGAATATCCTCCGCTACCGGAATATGACCTCCAGGCAGGTTATGAAGCTGCCCATCGACATCCGGTTGAACACCGTAGTCACCGATGAGCTGATAGCAGAGCTTCGGCCCGACGTCATCATCGCCGCCGTTGGAGCTGACCCCTGGGCGCTGCCGATTCCCGGGGTGAACAATCCCAACGTCATCTTCGGCGCCGACCTCCGCAAGGACACTCCGGTGGGGCAGCGGGTAGTGGTCATCGGCGGCGGACTGATTGGCTGTGAGGAGGCCGTCTCTCTGGCATGGGAGGGCCACAATGTCACCATCCTGGAGATGCAGGAGGAGCTTGCCCCCGACTGTGGCCGGATGCACCGACTGAACCTGCTCCACCAGATCGAGACGGCGGAGACACTAACCGTTGCCACTGGCCACCGCTGCACCGGTATCACTGCGGAGGGTGTCACCGCTGTAAATCCCGCAGGAGAGGAGATCCTCTTCCCAGCAGACTCCGTGGTAATGGCCGCCGGAATGCAGCCCCGCTCTGCCGAGGTAGAGCGGCTCCGGGCCTACGATACCGAGTTCTATGTTGTGGGCGATGCACAGCGGGCCAGACAGATTGGTCAGGCGACCCGGGAGGGCTATGATGCCGTTATCACCATGGGATTATAAATCTGCATATATCCAATTTTCACATTGAAAGGAGAACAACCTATGGAACAGTTCACCACCGAACAGCTCACCCAGCGCTGGGAGGATCAGCGTGCCCTGAAGAACCTGATGGGCAAATATGCCAACTGTCTGATCCTCAATCGGGAACAGGACATTTTTGGCCTATTCTGGAGCGCAGCGGAGGACATCTCTCTCAGCTTTAATGACGGAGTCTATGTTGGCCCGGATGCTGTGGCCGGCTATTATGCCGCCTGCCGGGATCGCAACGCCCTGGTAGCTTCCC
The DNA here is from genome assembly GCA_964447925.1 of uncultured Oscillospiraceae bacterium. Classification (GTDB taxonomy): domain Bacteria; phylum Bacillota; class Clostridia; order Oscillospirales; family Oscillospiraceae; genus CAYUUP01. Next base: position 7,414 of record CAYUUP010000003.1, on the reverse strand, counting down.
TGCTGCAAAAGCGCTTCCCTGAAGAGCTGGGCGGCAAGACCCAGGATGAGATCTACGGTATTGGCCCCTTCAAAGTCAAGCCTCTGTCCTGCCCTGTCATCGAGGTGGCCACAGATGGCAAGACCGCCAAGGGCCTGTGGTACTGCCAGGGCGCGTACAATGATGTGGAAACCTGCGGTCCGGTGGCCCACTGGACCTGGGGCTTCTTCGCTGCCGACTTCCGCCGGGAGGCAGAGGGTTGGAAACTCTGGCACCTCCAGTATACCAACGATGTGGACTGTATCTGCGGCCAGAGCTGGGGCAAGGAGACGCAGCCCCTGCCCGAACTGCCGGAGTTCGCCCCCCTGGCAGACTTTCGGTATCCCCCTTATACGGTAAAAAAGGAACTGCGGACCATCTACACCCCCCAACGGCCCCACACCGATGCGCCGGAGATCCCCGTTCCCTATGCCACCTTTGCTGATACCTTCAGCTATGGAATTTGAGAGGAGAAAAGGTAAATGAGCAAGCGGCAAAAGAAGGTTTACTCCGATGATGAGCTGATCCGCCGGGTCACTGACATTGAGGAGATCAAGAAGCTGGCCAACCGCCGGGTCTATTACCTGGTGAACGAGTGGCGTCAGCGTGAGCTGGATGAGCTTTGGGTCAGCGATCCCGCCTATCGATCCACTGCCTCCTTTGGCAGGAACACTGGCTACTATGTAGGTATGGAGGCCATCCGGAGCTATTATGTGGAAAAGCATGCCGCCGATCTGGGGGATGGCGTAGGTAGCATGAACGCGCACCCCATCTCCACCGGCCTGGTGGAACTGGCCGGTGACAGCAAAACTGCCAAGGGGCTGTGGTACTCCATTGGGCAGGATACCACCCCCAACGGGGACGGCACCGCCCTGGCGCTCTGGAAGACCGGCAAAGTGGCCATTGACTTCGTAAAAGAGGCAGATGGCTGGAAGATCTGGCATATAGTAGAAGCAGCCGACTGCACCGGCGAGGCCGGTGCGGACTACAGCGCCCAGTCCCCCTATGTGGACTATGCCACCGATCCCGTGGCGGTGGAGTTCGGCACCCCCACCCTCCCCATGATCACCCACGATGTCACCTTTAACTGGTGGGATAACTATCCCGCACCCCCCCAGCCCTACGAGACCTGGTCGGACAGCATCAGCTATGGCCCAGAGGGCTACCCTGAGAAGACGGAACATCACTTTGGCGCCAGAGAAGGAGGGAATTTCTGATGAGAGAACTGACACTGCACGAGCGCATCCGCAACGCCGACGCCTCCCAACAGGTGGAAAAGGTCAAGGCCTGGCACACCTACCTCCATGGCCGGGCAGACGCCACCGGCGAGTGGAGCGTCATCTGGTCCACCAGTGATGACTGCTCCTGGGCTCACGCCTTTGGCCGGATGCGGGGCTATGATCAGGTCTACCACGGCTCCGTGGGTGAATACGATAGAATGTGCTTTGAGAACTGGCTGAATCTCTATCAGGTCTATCCAGAGGTGACCGGCAAGGATCCTCGGCCCCTGATGGAGTGTTCTGTCCATACCCTAGTAACCGACGTCATCGAGGTCGCTGCCGATGGCCAGTCCGCCCGGGGTTCTTTCATTACCCCCGGTGTCATCCACTCCCGGCTGGTGGCTGACCCGGACGAAAACGGTCAGGTACAGCGCTCCCCTGTTTACTGCAATGTACTGTGGGAGCGGTACGGCTCTGACTTTGTCTGCGAGGATGGGGAGTGGAAATACCTCCATGAACATGTCTGTCCTGACATCCCCGGCCGGCTGGACAACGTCAACTGGGCCGCCGAGGAATATGAGCGGCTGACCACCCCCAATGCGGCACCCCCTATCCCCCCCACCCTGGGCAGTCCCCCGGTCACTGACCCCGGCCCGATGCATATGCCCTATTCTGTACTCACTAAGCCTCGGAACACCGTACCCTGGCCAGAACCCTATGAAACACTGGACAATGACAATACCTATACGCCCTTCTTGAATAGGTAAACGGTGTACAAGAAGTCCCCCCGGCTTTTGCCGGGGGGACTTTTAATCCTTCCCGTTCAAATATTATGCCTTCAGCTCCTGCGTCCGCACCAGGTCGGCATAGACGCCGTTCCGCTCCATCAGCTCCCGGTGGCTGCCCATCTCCACGATGCGGCCCTCTTCCACCACAGCGATGCGGTCGGCGTGCTTCACGGTGGACAGCCGGTGAGCAATTACAATAGCAGTGCGTCCCTGGGAAAGCTGGTCAAATGTCTGCTGTATTTTGGCCTCCGTGATGCTGTCCAGGGCGGAGGTGGCCTCATCCAAAATCAGCACTGGGGGATTCTTCAGAAAAATCCGGGCAATGGAAACCCGCTGCTTCTGACCGCCGGAGAGCAGGACGCCCCGCTCACCTACATTGGTATCAAAGCCGTCTGGCATGGCCATGATGTCATCATACAACTCGGCCATTCTCGCCGCCTGAATGACCTCCTCCATGGTGGCGTCCAGCCGGCCATAGCGGATATTTTCTCCGATGGTGTCCGCAAAGAGGAATACGTCCTGCTGCACCACGCCGATGTTCCGGTGGAGGGATTCCTGGGTCACCCGGCGCACATCCCGGCCGTCCACGGTGATCCGCCCCTGGGTAATGTCATAGAAGCGGGGAATCAGCTGGCTCAAAGTAGTCTTGCCGCCACCGGAGGCGCCCACCAGCGCTACCGTCTCACCGGGATGGATGTGGAGGGAGATATCGTGGAGTACCTCCCGATCCTCGTGATAGCCAAAGGACACATGATCGATTTCGATATCGCCCATGACATTCTCCAGTTCCTCCGCATCTGGAGCATCGGTGAAGGTTGGCTCCGTCCGCATGAGTTCCACAAAGCGGTGAAGTCCCGCTGTGCCGTTGATGAGCAATTCCGAGGTATTGGCCAGCTTACGGACGGGATTGACAAAGGAGGAGACGTAGAGACTGAAAGTCACCAGGTCGATGACATTCAGATATCCTCCCATGATCAGCGCTCCACCTGTAGCGATGACCACCACGGACAGGATTGCCATCAGGAACTCCATGGAGGCGGTAAAGCGGCCCATGGCGGCATAGGACTTCCGCTTTGCCCCCCGGAAAACCTGGTTGGCAGCGTCAAATTTCCGCAGCTCGGCCTTCTCGTTGGCAAAGGCCTTTGCCGTGCGGATGCCAGAGAGGGCAGATTCAAAATCCGCGTTGATGCCCGCCGTAGTGCGCTTCACCTCCACTGAGGCGGTACTCATGGAGCGGCGGCAGAGCGCTACCACCGCTAAAAGGGCGGGGATCATAATCGCCAGTACCAGCGCCAGCCGCCACTGGATGGTAAACATAATAATCAGTGAGCCAATAATGGTGACACCGGAAATAAAGATATTTTCCGGCCCGTGATGGGCCAGCTCGGAGATATCAAAGAGATCAGATGTCAGGCGGCTCATCAACTGTCCTACCCGGTTGCTGTCAAAGTAGTCGAAGTCCAGGGTCTGGATATGACAGAATAACTCCCGTCGGATATCCGCCTCCACACGTATGCCAAAGGTGTGGCCCCAATAGGTGATGATGTAATTCAGCCCAGCCTGGAGGATGTAAGCTGCAAACACCACCACCATTACTGTCCAGAAAGCCCGAAACGCATTCTCCGGCAGCAACGTATAGAGACACCATCTGGAGGCATAGGGAAACGCCAGGTCGATGAGAGAAACCAGCAGGGCACAGCCGATATCCAGCAGAAAAAGGCCCTTATGGGCCGGAAAATAGGAGAAAAAGATCTGCAGCTCTGACATTCTCTGGAAATCTCGTTTTTTCATGACTGTGTTCCTCGCTGTATAGCATTTTGGCCGGTGCGGGCGGGGGAAGCAGTCCCCCGCCCGTCCGGCATTCAGCAGCGATAGCATACCATAATTTTCAGCTTATGTCAAGAAAATCTATAGTGCCAGCATCATGTCCCAGTGGCAAATGCTGCCCGCCAGAATGAATATGTGGAAGATCTCATGGCAGCCAAAGTGAGGATTGCTCCGACCAGGCCACTTCAGGGCATAGAGTACGCCTCCTAACGTATAGAACGCAGCGCCCAGCATCAGCCAGAAGAAAGCGGCGGAGGACATGGCCTGATACAGCAAGGGCAGTGCTGCCACCCCCAGCCAGCCTATCAGCAGATAGGAGCCAGCGGTAAGCCAACGGGGTGTACCAATCCACAGGAGGGAGAGGGCGATCCCTATCGCCGCCGCCAGCCAGATGCCCAGCAGCAGCGCCCGGGCAGGCCAGCCCGCCAGCCCCAGCAGGCACACCGGGGTATAACTCCCGGCAATCAGCAAATAGATGGAACAGTGATCCAGCTTACGGAGTAGGATTCTCCCCCGCACGCCGGTTCTGATGCAGTGATAGAGGGTGCTGGCCAAGTACAGCAGCACCATGGTGGCGCCATATATGGCAAAGGCCACCCTCTGAGCGGGCTGCACCCGCCAGTATAGCAGCAGCGCCGTTCCCAGCAGGGCCAGGACAGCGCCCACACCGTGGGTAATCGCTGACCAGGGTCTCAAACTATCATAAGGGTCGCGGCCCCTCTCACCGTAGCGGGTCCTGCGGCTCAAGACAGGCTTGGAGAGGGAAATATCTGTCACCCGTGTCGCTTTTATCATACAGAACACCTGCTTTCTTACGTTTGCTACATCATATCACAACCACATTACATTGTCAACATTATTTTGTGACATAATTTTAAAAATTAGATTTCAGCTGTGAGGGGGCTTGTCCTAGTGCGCGCCATGTGATATAATATGAACATCAGACGCGTACAATCCCCTGCCTGTTCCGCGCCGCAGCTCACATGCCCTGGACAGAGAAGCCGCCATAAAAAAGACTTGTAATCTGTCTCGAAATGTCATATGATATTAGGCAGCGGAGACGCCGTCTCACCAACCACATATTATCCCTTTGGAGGAAGTTTGATTCATGGACAATCGTCCCATCGGCGTGTTTGACTCCGGCCTAGGGGGCTTGACTGCTGTACGGCAGCTTTGCGCCCTACTGCCGGCAGAGCATATTGTCTACTTTGGTGACACTGGTCGGGTACCCTATGGCTCCCGCTCCCAGGATGTCATTTGCAAATACGCCCGGCAGGACGTGGGCTTTCTGCTGTCCCACGACCTAAAGGCCATTGTGGTAGCCTGTGGCACTGTCTCCGCTACCGCGCTGGATATTCTGCGGGCGGAAACCCCCATACCCGTCTTTGGTGTGGTAGAGCCAACCTCTGTGCAGGCAGCCCACGCCACCCGCTCTGGCCGGGTGGGCCTGATCGCTACCCAGGCCACCATCCGCACCGGGGCCTATGAACGGCACATCACCGCTCTGAACCCCTCCGTCCGTATTTTTTCCCAGTCCTGCCCACTGTTTGTCCCTTTAGTGGAGGCGGGCCGCACCCAGCCCGGTGACGTGGTCATTGAGACAATGGTGGCGGAATATCTGACCCCTCTGCGAAACGCCGAGGTGGACACCCTGGTGCTGGGCTGCACTCACTATCCCCTGCTGCGAGAGGTCATCGGCAGCTTTATGGGATCTGGCGTCACCCTGGTGGATTCCGGCGCTTCGGTGGCCAGCCAAGTAGCCCAGTGGCTCCAGCAGTCCGGGCTGGCGGCCTCCCCCCACCAGGAGGGGCAGTGCCGGTGGTGTGTCAGCGACTGTGCGGATACCTTCCCTGCCCTGGCCTCCCGCTTTTTGGGACGGCCCGTGACTGAGCCAGTAGAACTGGTAAATATCGAGCGCCTTCAAGCAGGCGCAACCCAATTGTGAGGTGAAAGCAATTATGAACAGCACAGAGAAGCACACTGCTGAGAATGGACGGGGCGCTGTCTCCGATGTCCTCATCTCCATCAGCACGCTCCAATCCTACGAGGGCTGTGATCCCAACAGAGTGGAACTGGTGACTCAGGGGACACTGGTGGATCATGGCAGTAAAAACTATGATCTGACCTATTATGACACCCTCAGCGGCGAGATCGGCACGAAAAACACCTTCCAGATCACCCCAAAGCGGGTTACGCTGCTACGTAGTGGCGATATCTTCTCCCAGATGATCTTTCAGGAGGGGCTTCGGCACCACTCCCTCTATACCACGCCCCAGGGCGATATGGACCTGGGTATCGCTGCCAGCAGTGTCTACTCCACCATTGATTCCGCCGGGGGCAAGTTGGAAATCGACTATACCATCGACATTAACCATATGCTCACTGGTCAGAGCAGCTTTCGCATTGACGTGCGGCAGGCACCCCATTCCCCGGCCCAGTGAGCCAAATCTCTCCGCTGGAGATAGCCCAGCAGGAAGCCGTCCGCCTGCTGAAAGCGGCTGGCGGCGCCATGGGGATAAACTGTATCCCATCTCCCGTACTCCGCTTCCGACCTGACGGTAAGGGAGGCGAACTTGCCACACCTGCTCCCCGACAATGGGCTGGACGGGGGACTGACCCCATCGCTCTGGCGGAGGATCTGGCTGCCCATATGGAAAATAGCCCTTGGTTTGAGCGGGCTTTCTCCTCCGGCGCAGGCTGGTTGGGACTGGATTTCTCCCCCCAATGGCGGCAGACGGTGCTGAACTTGACAGCGTCGCTGTCCTTTCCGGCCTTGAATTTTGAAACACCCCCACAGCCCGATTTCCCCGCGATGATCCCGGCAACACAGTGGCGGCTGGCCTGTCTGCTGGACAGTCGCGAACAGCCCGATCCCGCTCTTGCCGCCCGGCGAGACGGGGGAAATCCTGCTTTTCGACTACTGTATGCCCCCCGCCGCCGGAGCAGCCCTTCAGTGGCTCCCTCCCGGCAGGCCGTGAACATCCTGGCCCAGTTGCCTGGCGCGCTGACGTCCCGCGATCCCCGCCGGTTGGCCCGACTGATGCTGACGCTAACCGATCTGTCCTGGGGGCCGTTGTCCCAGCCGGTATACGGCGCAGTATGCTGCGGGCTGGCTGCGCTGGGCCTTGAAGCTCCTCGCACAATATAACGGAAACAGCAGTTTTTTACAGAATGTTCACCTATTATTTCCTTTTTGTGATATTATTCTAATGTGAATTGATCTTGTAGCGACAGGGAGGTTCTTCGCCATGGCAACAAAGATTCTTATCATAGAGGATGACAACAACATTGCCCAGCTTCTCCAGCTCTATCTGGAAAAGGAGGGCTTTGAAACTCAGATAGCATCTGACGGCGGCAAGGGAGTGGAGGCTTTCCGCCTCTGGGATCCTGACCTGATCCTGCTGGATATTATGCTGCCGGTCATGGATGGCTGGGCCGTCTGCCGCAAACTCCGGGAGAGCAGCAAGGTACCCATTATCATGATTACAGCACGGAGCGAAACGGTAGACCGGGTTGCCGGTCTGGAGATGGGGGCTGATGACTATATCGTGAAGCCCTTTG
>CAYUUP010000002.1:0-44485 GCA_964447925.1 uncultured Oscillospiraceae bacterium | reverse complement strand
ATGACACGGGGATTTTCAGTCCCCTGCTCTACCGACTGAGCTACAGAGGCATATGAAAATAACCCTGCTGGGATGACACCTATGTAAGGTGTGTGGTGGGAACAACAGGACTCGAACCTGTGACCCCATGCTTGTAAGGCATGTGCTCTAGCCGGCTGAGCTATGCTCCCGTGTTCCCGCATCGTCAAGCGACGTGTTATATTATACACACCTGAGTCCCACTTGTCAAGTGCTTTTCGGAAAAAATTTTCTCCCTTTTAAACCCGGATGTTTGAGTCAAACTTATGGTTGACGGGGAACAGAGAAAACGGTATAATATGAACTATAAATAAAGAACAATATCCCGTTCCGGAGGACTACCATCCCTCCGGCGCTGGACAGGGGCTGGCAGGAGGCACTGCATATGGCGAAAAAGCAAAATTCATCTGAGATTATCCACTGCGATAAATGCGGCGGAGACTACGACAGCAGCTATGACGTCTGCCCCTTCTGCGGAGGAGATGACCGAGAGGACACGCAGCGTACTGATGTACTCTTTCGGGGCGGTGGATTTGTCTCCGGCCGGGGCGGCCTAAACACTGTAGCTGCCTTGCTGGGCGCTGTGCTAGTCATTATCGCTGTGATCTTTCTGGCCTATCAGCTGAAAAACGTCCTCACCAGTGATAGCCAAGCACAAAATGAGGGGGAGACCGATGTCATTGCCGAAACCGTGACCCTGAGCAATGAGACGCTCACACTGGAAGAGGGGGACAGCATCACTTTGATTTGCACCGTCACCCCGGAGGGTTGGATGGGTACTGTCAGCTGGACTTCCAGCGATGAGGGGGTGGCGGCCGTCACCCAGGAGGGCGTGGTAAGCTGGGTGGGAGCCGGAACGGCCACCATCACCGCTGCCGCCGGAGATATTACCGCAAGCTGTGCTGTTACCTGCGGAGAAAGCAGCGCCCCAGGCATCAGCCTGAGCCAGACTGCCCTGACCCTTGGCCCATCAGAAACTGCTGTCCTAACAGTCACCGCGAACCCCGAGGATCTGGCGGACTCTGTATACTGGTCCTCCAGCGATCAGGATGTGGCTGCAGTGGCCTCCGATGGCACAGTGACCTGGATCAGCGCCGGAGAGGCCGCCATCACCGCTACCGCCGGCGAACTGACTGCTACCTGTACCGTTACCTGTCAGGCGGAGGATCCCGCAGGTGCTGACGCCACCGGCATTACCCTGAGCAACAGCAGCCTGACCCTGGCTGTCGGCAGTTCCTCCACCATCACCGCCGCTGTCACCCCGGAGGACTGGACTGGTGATGTCAGCTGGAGTTCCAGCGACACCAGCGTGGTCACTGTGGCGGGCGGGACTGTCAGCTGGGTAGGTGCGGGGACGGCCACCGTTACCGCTACCGCTGGCAACGTCTCCGCCAGCTGCAACGTCACCTGTCAGGCAGATGTCCCCGGCGGCACTGAAATCGTGGTCACTGCCTATGGACATGTCAAAACGGACATCACGCTGGAGCTGGCAGGCGTCAGCAGCGTGGACATGACCGCCACCGGCGGGGACGGATCCAATTACACCTGGTCCATTTCAGACACCTCAGTGGCCACTGTTACCCAGAGCGGTACCGTCACCGCTCTCGCCGTAGGCGTCACCACCCTGACCGTCACTTCCGGCGGCCAGTCCACCACTGTTACCGTGCGCGTAAAATAAGGCTTTTTCAAATACAGAAAGGAAGGGAGAGACTCCGATGAAAAACCGGGTCGAGATCAGCGTTGCAGGCAGGAATTATACCATTACCGCCGAAGAAGGCAAGGATTACGTCCAGCGAGTCGCTGCCTTTGTGGATGGTCAGATCAATGAAGTGCGCGAGGCCACTCATGTCTCCGCCCTGGATGCCGCCGTGCTGGCCGCTGTCAATCTGGCTGATCTATATTTCAAGGAGCAGGAGGCATGTGCCAATCTGCGCCGTCAGACCAAGGAGTCTGCAGATGAATTAGGCCGAACTAAGCTGGAGTTATCTGAAGCTCGACGGGAGATATTTCGGCTTTCGGGCAAATGAGACACAGCGAAAAGGAGAAAATGATGGGTAAAGATGTAAAAAAGCTGGCTTTGTCAGCGATGTTTCTGGCCCTTGGGCTGGTACTTCCTCTGGTCACAGGCAATCTTCAGGTTATTGGCAGTATGCTGTTGCCCATGCATCTGCCCGTCCTTCTCTGTGGCCTGATCTGTGGCTGGAAGCATGGCGGAGTGGTGGGGCTTGTCCTGCCCCTGCTGCGGTGCGCCATCTTCGGAATGCCCCCCCTCTACCCCACCGCCATCGCTATGACCTTTGAGCTGGCCACCTATGGCGCTGTGGTGGGGCTGATTTTCCAGCGTTCACCCTGGCAATGCGTCAGGGCGCTGTACCGCGCCCTGCTGGCCGCTATGGTTGCCGGGCGACTGGTGTGGGGTGCCGCCAGGGTGATTCTCATGGGACTGGGAAACAGCACCTTCAGCTGGCAGGCATTCCTCTCCGGGGCACTGCTCACCGCCATTCCCGGCATCATTCTCCAGCTTGTCCTGATCCCGTCTATTATGCTGGCGCTGGATCGCACCCATCTGGTGCCCTTCCGCCGGGGAAATACAGAGGCCCCGGTGTCTGAGCAGTCATGACACTTTCCCAAGGGGCGGATGTCATCCTCCGCCGCATAGCAGCAGTTCAGCAGGAGACGGAAAGCCGTCCCCTGCTGTTTGCAATAGACGGCCGATGTGCCGCCGGAAAGACAAGTCTGGCCGCTCTTATCCGGGAGAAGACCGGCTGCCAGATCTTTCATATGGATGATTTCTTCCTCCGCCCCGGCCAGCGCACCTTATCCCGTCTGTCCCGGCCTGGGGAGAATGTGGACTGGGAGCGCTTCCGGCAGGAGGTCTTACTGCCCTTGACCCGGGGCGGTTCCTTCCAGTACCGGCCCTATGACTGTAAGACAGGGACGCTGGCGTCTCCCGTTTCTGCCGGTGAAAATTCCCTCCACGTCATTGAGGGGGCCTATAGCTGTCACCCCGCCCTGTGGGATTTTTATCATCTGCGGGTCTTTCTCACCCTGGATGGCGACACACAGAGGAAGCGGCTGCTCTGCCGGGAGGAGGAGTCCGGATTTGTTGCCTTCATGGAGCGGTGGATTCCGCTGGAGGAGTACTATTTTTCCACACTCCGCGTGGCGGAGCGGTGTGATTTGATATTGGAATTGCAGGATTGAAATTTTGTCGCGGATGTTCAGCTTATACCTGTAATTTGTGAAGCAGGAACCAATCATTAGCGCAGGGAACCGGGGATGGCAGCTCGGCAGAAATTATGCTTCCCCCGCCTCATGATCCAAAAAGACCCGAGAGCCGGTGGCTCCTCGTTGGCCCTGATATTTGCCTCGGTAGGGCCGGGAGGCAGGCTTGTCCATCCGGGCGAAAACCATCTGTCCCACGCGTCGGCCCGCCCGCAGCTCAATGGCGCAGCGGTTGGCGTTAAACAGCTCCAGGGTGATTTCCCCTTCAAAGCCGGGATCAACCCAGCCGGCGTTCTGGATGAAGAGTCCCATCCGGCCTAGGGAACTGCGGCCTTCCACGAAGGCGGTCAGTCCGTCGGGTAGCTTGAAATACTCCATGGTAGTGGCCAGGACAAACTGCCCCGGCATCAGGATGTAGGTGTCAGTTACGATGGCCTTGTAGGAGATTGAATCATCCATGTTGACAATGCCTGCCGGGGTGTCCTCCACGATACTGAAGGTATTACCCAGCCGCACATCCACGCTGGCAGGCTGAAGCTGATAGTCCTCCATGGGAGAGATGACTAGGTTGCCGGTTTCCATCAACGTCCGAATGGTGTGGTCAGATAAGATCACCGTGCTTCATTCCCTTCTATGTGTTTTCCTGCTTCTGCAGGATAGATGCCCTGCACGGTGGCAACGCCCTCCCGCACAGTGAATTTAATTTCAAGTCCGCCGAAGGGCATGCCGTATACCCGCTCCGCATCGTGGTGATACCGAGGCCGGGGATCCTGGGATAGGATGCCCACAATACTCTCCTGTAGCCGCTCCGGTACTTTTTCTGCCCATTCTGGGGGGAAAACCACCTGGAGAGGAGACTCTTCGCTGCTCTGGGTAAAGCCCCCGGTGGCGTTGGGCTGGCAGTCAGCATATGGCAGATAGGGCTTTATGTCGTAGATAGGAGTCCCGTCCATGAGATCACCCCCGGAAACTAACAGCATCGGCCCTTCGGGACTGTCCCACTGGATGCCCTCCAGCTGTAGGCAGGACAGGCCAATGGGGTTTGGCCTGTAGGGAGAGCGGGTGGCAAAGACCCCCATCCGGATATTCCCCCCTAGCCGGGGCGGGCGGACGGTGGGGGACCAGTCCAGCTTGCGATTTCCCGAAAACCCCCACAGCAGCCAGATATGGGAGAAGTCCTCCAGTCCCCGGAGTGCGGCTTTGTCCCGGAAGTCCGGCGCAAAGACCACAGCCCCCGACAGGGCGGATACCAGTCCGCTTTGCCGGGGGATACCGAATTTTGTGGGAAAATCGCTGCGCATATAGGCGATGGGGTGCAGGGTGAGGGCGTCTTTCCGGGACACAGCCAGCCCTCCTTGGAATTTATTTATTGTTATCCATTATAATATAGCCTCGCTGCTGATGTCAAGCCCTGGCTCCGATTCTGGCAGGGAATATTGTTCCATAAAGGCGTTGTACTGGGCTAGAAAGTCGGGATCACCCGCTTTCAGAGCGTCCAGGTATTCATGGGTATCCAGGCTGCCCCGCCGGATCTCAATGACGCAGGCTGCCACGTTGGAGCAGTGGGCGGAGACACGGGAACAGTCCGACAGCAAGTCGGTGAAGATCATGCCCTGTTCCACGCTGCAGCTGCCCTGCTGAAGTCGGCGGATATGCCGTTCCCGAAGCCCGGTGCAGAGGAAGTCCACCACTTGGCTCAAAGGCTCTACTGACTGGGCTATTTCAGGATCGTTATCCTCAAAGCAGCTGGCCGCCCGTGCCATCACATCCACCAGTGACCGGGAAAGGGTCTGAAATTCCCGGCAGGCCGCCGGGGAAAAGGAAATTTGCCGCTGATAAATTTTTCCTGCGGACAGCAGGATACTGACAGAATGGTCTGTAATCCGCTCAAACTCGCTGGTGGAGTGGAGCATCCGGGAGACTTCCCGGCTGTCCTCGTCAGAGAGACTCAAGGCCGCCAGCTTCACCAGATAGCTGCCCAGCTTGTCCTCATAGAGGTCGGCCTGCTCCTCGATTTTTCGTACAGTCCCGGCGGCGTCCTCGTGGTAGCTGCCCACCTGGGCCAGGGCGGTGGAGAGGGATTTCCGGGTCATCTGGGCCATATCTGCCATCAGTAGGCGGCACTGCTGGATAGCAATGGGGGGTGTCACCAGCAGCCGGTCATCCAACAGCTGGAAGGAATCCTGCCGGGGGTGTTCGTCCCGGATGGTGAGACAGGCCAGCTGTTCCAGGCCCTTGGCGAAGGGCAGCATCAGGGCGGTACATGAGATGTTGAATACCGAATGGATGACAGCAATGCCCACCAGACCTACTGGCTGGCTGACCCACGGGGAGGGGGCGATCATCCGCAGCAGGCAGAAGATTCCCAAAAAGACTGCCGCGCCGATGGTATTGAAATATAAGTGGACGATGGCTGCCCGGCGAGCGTTCTGGCAGGCTCCCACAGAGGACAGCATGGCGGTGACGCAGGTGCCGATATTCTGCCCCAGAATGATAGGAATGGCGCAGCTATAGGTGATATTGCCGGTGGTGGCCAACGCCTGAAGAATGCCAACAGAGGCGGAAGAACTCTGAATGATGCCAGTGAGCAGTGCGCCTGCCAGCAGACCCAGAATGGGATTCTGGAAAAAGGTAAAGAGCTGGATAAAGGCGGGGGCATTGGCCAGGCCGGAAACGGAGCTGGTCATGGTTTCCATGCCGGCGATCAGGACACCGAAGCCCAACAGACCTGCCCCAGCGTCCTTTTTTCGGCCGCTCTTGGAAGGGAGAAAGAGAACGATGCCAATAGCGGCCAGCACCGGAGCAAAGGAGGAAGGCTTTAGTAGCCTGACAAAGACGTTGGCACTCTCCAGACCCACCAGGCTTAACAGCCAGGAGGTGACGGTGGTGCCGATATTTGCTCCCATGATGATAGGAATGACCTGGCCTAAGCTCATCAAGCCGGAGTTGACAAAGCCTATCACCATCACTGTAGTGGCGGAGGAGGACTGGATAACCGCTGTCACGCCTATCCCCAGCAGCAGTCCCCGGAGAGGGCTGCTGGTCAGTTGCCCCAGGATATTTTTCAGGCGGCTGCCAGCGCTTTTTTCCAAGCTCTCCCCCATGACGGACATACCGAACAGGAAAAGGGCCAGCCCGCCGAAGAAGGTCAGCATATCAAACATATCCATATTTTCCCTCCTGGATGTGTGGGGCGGCGCCGCAGAGATGTGTGGTAATGCACAGCCCCGCATTTTCTAATGTACTTCTTTATTGTATCCGGAAAACTGTAAAGTCTGCATCCAGAGAACGGAAAAGGATTTGTAAAGCGGCTGTTTGAGAGATTGTAATAATGTGCAAAACAGACAATTCGCCGCGCACTAAAGGGGCTGCTTTTGACGAATAGCCAAATTTTTGAACAAACTAACTAAGTGAAAAGAAACAAACTTCTATATAGCGCTGAAAATGAGATGATTTTTGAAAAAATGCGGTAAAGAACTCACAGTAAACGCAAAAATTTACAATAGAGAGGATCTTTGACAGACTCTCGGAATTGTGTTATACTTATATTACATATGAAGAAAGCTCTAACTTATATGCTGGAGCCATGTCATATGCTGTCTGCTTTCTGCCTGTAGAACAAGCTGTAAGTTAGTTATAATTAACTTACAATTGGCGGCAGATAACAGCGTGTCCCTGCCAGGCCGGGAGTCTGGCCCGGCGCTTTGGGGGAGTCCCCCAAAATTTGTATTATAAGGAGGAATTACGATGCAATACACGAAGGGGTACAGCCGCATCCTGTGCATGCTTCTGACTCTGCTGGTGCTGCTCTCCCTGCTGCCGGTTTCCGTACTGGCGGCAGATAGCGGCAATGAACTATCTGAGGGTGCTTACACAGTGCCAGTAAATCTGATGAAGGCTTCCGATATCACATCTTCGTCTATGGCCGCTGCGGCTCTGGGTGAGACTGCCACCGTAGTAGTGAACGGCGATGGCAGTTATACCGTAACCATTGACGGTTCCGGAACTGTTATGGGCGTAGCTACTTCTTCTGACTGGAAAGCCTATGAGGATTCTGAGCTTACAAAAGCCATTGAAACCGCTGACAACGGCAACGGCACCTATACCTATACCCTGCGTGAGCGGGCAGCCGGTACATATGTTACAATGTATGTTGCTGCTATGAATACTACCATGAGTGCCTATGTTGCTTATGACTGGGACAATGCGGAGCTGGTTTCCGGCGGCGAGGAAGGCGTGACCGTGGTGAACAGCTGGGATTCCAATTTTGCTATCTACTACAAAGGGGAATCCGGACGATTTGAGAGCAACTTTGCCGATGCCGTGACGGTAACGGAGTACTCTAACGGCAGCTATACCCTTACCCTGACCGCTAACGCCATAAACGGCGCCGACTTTGCCGATGCGGAGCAGCCTGATGGCGTGACCTATGTGGACAATGAGGATGGCACCCGCACCTATACCTTTGCGCTGGATTCCGCAGACGGGCTGTATGAGCAGCACCAGTTCGTCTTTGCCTATTACATCGTCGCTGCGGACAGAACCAACACTCATGAGTTCTATCTGGAACTGGTTAAGGCTGACGATGGGGAAGAAGATGACAACCAGCAAACCACCACCTATGAAGGCAGCGCTGTTGTGGACGGTTATGGCTATACTGTTAATGTGAAGGTGGCCGTTGATAACAACGGCATAATTACAGCTGTGGAGATTACCTCTGATGATGTGGAATCCGCTAACGCGTATTCACAGTCCTGTTATGAAAAAGCAGTGGCCGCTCTGACTGCGAGTTTAGTGGGTGTATCTGCCACGAAGGAGGGCGTCACCGGTGTGGATGCGGTCAGCGGTGCCACCATGAGCCGCGATGCCATCGTTGACGCCGTTGTAGCCGCCCTGGGCTATGAGCTTAACCGGCAGGAAGTAGTGGCACTGGAAGCCGACAAGACCTATCAGGTGAAAGTCACCTATAAGGCGGCGGCGCACTCCCTGGTGAGCAATCCCACCGCCACCGCCGATGAAGGCACCGACTCCGTGCAGGCTACCATCACCGTGGGCGGGGACGGTGTGGCTACCATCACTCTGGATCTGAACAACACCTCTGAAATGTACATCATAGGCTTCAACGGCACCTATACCGATGGAAGCAACAGCGAGGATCTGGTTCAGGAAGGCGTTGCTTTTGAGACGGAGGAGTTGGACGGCTACACCTGCATCAGCCGGGTTTCCTTCCCCATCACCCCGGGCTATGAGGAGTATTACAGCAACGTGACCGTATTTGTGCCTGCAATGGCCGGGCTTTCCTGGGCGGCAAACGGCTTCAGCTCTGATGCCACCCTGACGGTGGACTGGAGTACCCTGGAGGAAGTCCCCACCACCACTGACCCGGAAGAGGGTGACAAGCCGGAGAACGGCGTCTATACTGTGGCATTTGCCATCACCCCCATGAGCGATACCATGTACTTTGCTGCCACCGTCACCGTGGCAGATGGCGCTGCCATTCTGAAGGTGGATTTCACCACCATCTACACCGACAAGGAGTTGACCGCCGCGTATGACGAGAATGCTGGCAGTATGTCTATCCTGGACGTGGTGGGGTACTATGTGGACGGAATACTCTATGATAATGTGGATGTGGCCCACACTGTGGACGGCCAGGCAGCTGCCCTGACCATGATTCTGCCCACTTACACCACCACGGATGGCGTGTTTGACAACGGGCAGAAGTACAGCCTGCGGATGGAGTTCTGCGTGCCTGCTATGTCCGCGCTTGCCTGGACCGGGCCAAACGGCGAATTTGAGTATGATGTGGATGCTGTCCTCTATGTGCTAGGCGCCGAACCCATCGGGGATGAGGAGCAGCAGCCGGACACTACCCGCTATTACATCACCGTGGTTGACGCCGAGTATGGCGCCGTGACTGCTGATGCCAACAGTGCCACTGCCGGAACTACGGTCACCTTGACCGCGACACCCGACAGCGGCTATGCCCTCAGCAGTCTGACTGTGATGACCAGTGCCGGCGATGAGGTTGCCTTGACACAGATTAGCGATACCGCCTACACCTTTACAATGCCTGGTGCCAATGTCACCGTGACTCCGGTGTTTGTCGCTTCCGGCAGCAGCGATGGGGATGACGGGATCTCCGCTTCCGGTGGCGAAAATAACGGAGACAACGCCACCGCAATGTTGTGGGCCTGCGTCATGATGATGGCTTTGGCCGGCACCGTGGTCACCGCTGTCATCACCCGCCGCCGTGTCCGGTGAACGCTTTCAAGCCTATGGACTGCGAAAGGACATTATTGAACATATGAAAACCTATTTCAGGACAATCTCCCTGTTCCTGGCAGCCCTGATCGCATCGGCAGCCGTCTTTGTGACGGCTGCCCCTGCTGCTATGGCTGTCTCGGATGGTGTGTATACAGTCAAACTGAATCGCTATTATTTTGACCCGAATACCGGGGCGGACGCATCAGGAAGTACCACCAATGAGGCTGTGGGGCAGGGGATGGTGGACAGTGCCGTCTCCGACACCGGCCTTTTGGAGGTGGTGGACGGAACCTGTTATCTCACCGTACGCATTATTCTGGCGTCCTCCATCAACAATTTTTCGGCGTTTGTCCGCTCATCCGGCAGCACAGGCTATTCTGAAGGCGGCTACAGCGGCGTATCTGTTACCAAAACGCAGAGCAATTCCGCCAACAACACAGCGGATTACTGCTTTAAGATCCCCAGCACCAGCTGTACGGTTGCCGGAGGTATGTATGTGTCCAAGATGGGCAGCGATGTGGTATTCTTCCTGACACTGGGAAACACCACCGCCGGCAGCGGGGACTTCACGGTTGTTCATTATGTTGAGAACAACAGCGGCACCGACAGTGATAGCACCGGTGACACCGGTGAGGCCGGCGGCACCGGATCCTCCGCAGACAGTGACCCCGATAAGATGACCGCTGTCGATACAGCGGCGCTGGAAAGGGCCGTTGTGCAGGCTGAAACTCTGGCGGAGGGCGATTACACATCCGACAGTTGGATGGCATTTCAGGCGGCTCTGACCACAGCGCAAGGACTGATCTCTGGCGGAGATGCTGGGCAGGAGACTGTTGACACGGCTGCTGCTGCGCTGACAGAGGCGATTGCCGCTCTGGAAATGGCGGTGACGGTGGACACTATGGCACTGGAGGAAACCATCGCCCAGGCAGCGGCTCTTGTTGAGGGAGATTACACTGCCGAAAGCTGGGCGGCGCTGGAAAAAGCGCTGACGGTTGCCCGGGAGACTGCCGCCGATGAAGCGGCGGCCCAAGAGGAAATTGACGCCGCCGCCGCTGCCCTGACAGAGGCGATTGACGCGCTGGAAGAGGCGGAGATAGTGGACATGACAGACCTGAATTTCCAGATTGCCCGGGCAGCGGATCTGAATGAGGAGGGCTATACCGCTGAGAGCTGGGCGGCACTGGAAGAGGCTTGGCTCGCTGCCGAAGATGTTGCCAGCTCGGCAGCGGTCACCCAGGAGGCGTCAGACGATGCCGCAGCCGACCTTGCGGCTGCCATCTCTAATCTGGTGGAGTGCAACTCTGACAGCACTGGTCTGATCGTGGGTATTGTGTTCGCCACTGTAGTGGTTCTGGCAGGCGGCGGCGTGACGGTTTGGCTCTTGGTTATTAAAAAACGGCGGGTGAAGATATGATGGGAGTGAAAAAGCCGTTGGCGCTGCCGCTGGTGCTGGCACTGCTGCTAGTGCTGGCGGGCTGTGTTAACCAGCACCCGGATGCTGCGGCGGATCAGAGTAGTGATGCTTCTGGTATCCCGGATATCTCTGCCGAAAGCGACAGTGACAACGGAGGAATTGAGACGGAACAGCGTATCGTCTGTACCTCCAGCTCCCTCCTGGAAATCTGTGTAATGCTGGACATCGATCTTGTGGGCGTCCCGACTCTGGACGATATCCCGGAACGCTACATCGGTGCCACCCAGGTGGGCACGCCCATGAGTCCCGACCTGGAAATTATCGCCTCCTTAGAACCCACTGATGTATTGGTCTCCACCAGCATTGCGGAATCCCTGCGGAGGCAGTCAGATGCCGCCAATATCCCTCTGATCGGGCTGGATGTCAGCACAGTGGAGGGGCTTTATGAAACCATCGCCTATCTGGGGGAGAGGTATGGCAGGGAGGAACTGGCCGCCCAGTATGTCCAGGAATATGAGGACTTTTTGACGGACTACAGCGCCAAGGTTGAAGGGAAGAACGCCCCTACAGTGTTGGTACTGATGGGCTTGCCCAGTACCTATATTGAGGCCACGCCCAATTCCTATGTGGGCGCTCTGGTGGCTATGGCCGGGGGAACAGTGGTGGTGGATGATGACAGCGGCGAGTCCTTCCTCAGCTGGAACACTGAGAAGCTATATCAGCTGGATCCGGACTATATCCTGCTGACGGCCCACGGCCTGCCCGATGAGGCCATGGAGATGTTCGCCGAGGAATTTTCCACCAACACCACCTGGCAGAACTTCCGGGCTGTCCAGAACGGTGATATCTACCAGTTGGACTATGAGATATTCAGTATGACAGCTTCTTTCAATTGGATGGAGGGGCTTAATGCCCTGTACGAAATTTTCTATGAGGGGACGGCGGAGAACTATCAGCCGTAGCCTGTATCGGTGTACAAAACCTCCCGGCCATGCTGGGGGATTCTCCAAGCTGATTTCAGCCTCCCTGCGGAGGGCATCAGGCTCACCCGCAATTTGATGAATGGGAGAAGATATACGTGATGAAGCAGGAAAAAGTGAATGAAAGCAAGGGAAAGCCCCGGCGCATCCTTTCCTTTGCTGTGGTGATTGCCGCGCTTGCGGTCCTCTTCCTGATGGCGGTGAATACAGGGAGCTTGAGCGTGGGACTGGGACGGCTGCTCCGAGGGTTGTTTGTCAGCTATGATCAGACGGTGGCAACGATTTATGACCTGCGCTTCCCCCGCATTTTCATTGCCATGCTAGCGGGAGCGGCGCTGGCGGTGTCAGGCGTCCTCTTTCAGGCGGTGCTGAAAAATCCCCTGGCCGATCCCGGCATCATCGGTATTACCAGCGGAGCCAGCTTTGTGGCGGTGGTGGTATCCACCTTCTTGCCTATGCTGTATTTCTTTACACCGCTGATTGCATGCTGCGGAGGCGCCATGGCCTTCCTGCTGGTGTACACCCTGTCCTGGAAGGGAGGACTCAGCCCCATCCGCATTATCCTGGTGGGCGTTGCCATCGAGGCCGTGTTCAGCGGCCTGTCCAGCGCTCTGAATTCTGCGGGTGGACTCTCTGCCGTCTCATCCATTGTCAGTGCCAACATCAGCCAGAAAACCTGGTCAGATGTGCAGACATTGGCGGTGTGCGCCCTGCCGATGCTGATAGTGTCCCTCTCCACCGTCCGATCCTGCAATCTGCTGGCATTGGAGGATAAGACTGCCCGGGGACTGGGCATCAATGTCACCCGCAACCGCATCCTAGTATCGGTGGTGGCGGTGCTGCTGGCCAGCTGCACCACTGCCGTGGCGGGAGCTGTCAGCTTTCTGGGACTGATTGTCCCACACATCGGCAGGATGCTGGTGGGCCACGACCATAAGGCGCTGCTCCCCTTCTCAGCTATCCTCGGCGCTGCTCTCTATCTGCTGGCAGACACCCTGGGCCGCACCGTTGCCTATCCCAATGAGATATCCGGCGCTGTGATTATGACCGTGATCGGCGGGCCATTCTTCATCCTGCTGTTGAGGAGGTCAAAGACCTATGGAGGTTAAAAACCTGACCTTTAGCTATGTCAGCGGTAAGCCTGTCCTGAGGGATATCTCCTTCCGGGTTCCCCGGGGGAAGATTACCACCCTGCTGGGAGCTAATGGCTGCGGCAAATCTACCCTTTTCTACCTGATGACCAAAAATCTGACGCCTGATTCAGGAGAGATTCTGCTGGGTGGCCAGAATATCCGCAATATGAGTCTGCGGGACTTTGCTCGGCGAGTATCCATTGTCCACCAGCACAACACCGCCAGTGAGGACATCACGGTGGAGAAACTGGTGAGCTATGGACGTACCCCATACAGCCGGATGCTCCGGGGACAGACTGAGGAGGACGAGCGGCAGATCGAATGGGCCATGGAGGTCACCAATGTAGCCAAGTACCGGAATCGGATCGTGTCCAGGCTCTCCGGCGGGCAGCGTCAGCGGGTATGGATCGCCATGGTGCTGGCCCAAAACACAAAACTGCTTTTTCTCGACGAGCCGACCACTTACCTGGATATCCGCTATCAGCTCCAGGTGCTGAATCTGGTGCGGCGGCTGAACCGGGAGTTTGGCATTACAATTGTTATGGTACTCCATGAGATGAACCAGGCCTTCAGCTACTCCGATCGTATTATCGGCCTGAAGAATGGGAAAATCTGTGTGGACGGCACGCCGGAGGAGACCATTACCTCTGACGCCATTGAGCGGCTCTACGGCATCCGGCTGCCTGTGGCAGACGTGGAGGGCCGGAAGGTAGTACTCACCGGCTGGAAAGAAGAAGTGAAAGGAGACAGAGTCAATGATTGACAAGCGGCTGCTGCGGCTTTTGCCCGATCCTATGAAGTACATTAAGGGCAACGTGGCCGTCAAGTGGTTCATGATGGTGGCAAATATTATATTGATTTTTGCCGTTTGTCACTTTATCAGCGCCTTACAGGGGGGAAACGTCTCTGGGGGCCTGGCGGTTGTGACCGTCCTGGTGATTGCTGCCGCCATGGTGGTGCGGGGGATCGGCACCAAGCTGACCACTCGCTTAGGCTATCTGGCATCAAAGGAGGTCAAACGGAGCGTCCGGCAGCAGCTCTATGAGAAGCTGCTGCGGCTGGGCAGTGCCTACTCCGAGGATGTGGCTACCTCTGAGGCAGTGCAACTCTCGGTGGAGGGCGTGGAGCAGCTGGAGAGCTATTTTGGCGGCTATCTGCCCCAGTTCTTTTATTGTATGCTGGCCCCCTTCACCCTGTTTATCGTGCTGGCCTTTGTCAGCTTAAAGGCGGCTGTCGTACTGCTGGTGTGTGTGCCGCTAATTCCTGTTTCCATTGTGGCTGTGCAGAAGATCGCAAAACGTATCATGAGCCGCTATTGGGGACAGTACACCGTCATGGGCAGCACCTTCCTGGAGAATGTCCAGGGTCTCACAACCTTGAAGATTTACCAGGCTGACGGCTTCAAGCATGAGGAGATGAACCGGGAAGCGGAGGGCTTCCGGAAGGCCACCATGCGTCTGCTGGTGATGCAGCTGAACTCCATCACCGTGATGGATCTGTGCGCCTACGGCGGCTCCGCCCTAGGCATCATCCTGGCAGTCACTGAGTTCGGCGCTGGCCGGGTGGATTTTGCCGGCTGTCTGGCCATTATTCTGTTGGCATCGGAGTTTTTCCTGCCCATGCGGGCGCTGGGATCATACTTTCATGTAGCTATGAACGGTATGGCCGCCGCCGAGAAAATTTACCGTATTTTGGATCTGGAGGAGCCAGAGTTGCAGATGGGAATGGTGGATCCGGAGAACTGCAGCATCTGCTGCCGGGACCTCCGCTTTTCCTATGACGGGGAGCGGGAAATTCTCCATGGCGTCTCGCTGAGCTTCCCTCAGGGCAGCTTTATTTCCCTGGTGGGGGAGAGCGGCTGTGGCAAGTCCACCTTGGCCGCCCTGCTGATGGGCAGCCGCCGGGGTTATACCGGCTCAGTCACCATCGGCGGCCAGGAGGTTTCTTCCATCAGCGAGGAGAGCCGGATGAAAAATCTGACCCTGGTGACCCATAACAGCTACATTTTCCGGGGAACTGTGCGGGATAATCTGCTGCTAGCCAAGCCAGAGGCCTCTGATGACATGCTTTGGGCCGCTCTGGAGCGAACCAATCTGGCGGATTTCCTGCGATCGGAAAAGGGGCTGGATACAGAACTTCAGGAGAATGGGGCTAACTTCTCTGGTGGTCAGCGTCAGCGTCTGGCTCTGGCCCGTGCTTTGCTGCACGATACGCCAGTCTATATCTTTGATGAGGCGACCTCCAACATTGACATGGAGAGTGAGGCCGATATCGTGGGGCTGATCCACCAACTGGCAAAGATCCGGACGGTGATTTTGATCTCCCACCGGCTGGCAAATGCCGTGGATGCCGACCGCATCTATGTCTTCGATGGCGGCAGCGTGGTGGAATCCGGCACCCATGAGGAGCTGTTGGCCCAGAGCGGCGCCTACCGTAGACTGTGGGACGGCCAGCAGGTGCTGGAACAGTACGGCATGGAAGGAGGGGTGACGGAGTGAATACTACAAAACACAGGAGTACGCTGAAGCTGGTGGGCAAGCTGCTGAAATTAGTGAAGCCCCTGATCCTTCAGGAACTGGCGGCCATCATTGCCGGTGTGACGGGTTTTGTCTGCGCCATCTTTCTGACGGTTTTTGGGGCCTTTGCCCTGCTAGGGCTGGGAGGCTTCCCTGCTCCTCTTCCCCAGAAGACGCTTTATATCCTCATTGTTGTCCTTGCGGTCTGCCGGGGCTTTTTGGGCTATCTAGAGCAGTATTGCAACCACTATATAGCATTTCATCTGCTGGCCCTGCTGCGGGATAAGGTCTTTGCCGCCCTGCGGAAGTTGTGTCCCGCCAAGCTGGAGGGCCGGGATAAGGGCGACCTTATTGCTGTCATCACCTCTGACATCGAGTCTGTAGAGCTGTTTTATGCCCATACCATCTCCCCGGTGTCCATCGCTGTCATCATGATGGTTATCCTGACAGTGTTTATCGGCAGCTTCCACATTGTGGCGGGTGTCATTGCGCTCATCGGCTACCTCACTGTGGGCATCGCTGTTCCCTTGGCTGTGGCGAAAATCGGCGGTGAGAAGGGCGCCCGGTTCCGCAAACGGCTGGGGGAATTGAATGGCTTTGTGCTGGATAGTCTCCGGGGACTGAAGGAAATTCTCCAATACGGCAGGGGAAGAGAGCGGTTGGAGGCCATGAATATCCGCACTGATGACCTGGCCGCCCAGGAAGAGAAGATGAAAGCGGAGAGCGCCAACAATGGAGTTGTCTCCGGCGCGGCGGTCTGGTTCTTTGCAGCGGTGATGCTCTTTGCCTGCGCAGGTCTGTATCAGGCGGGACAGATGGGCTTCGAGGGTGTGCTGGTTCCCTTTGTGACTATGCTGGGTTCCTTTGGCCCAGTGATGGCACTGGCCAATCTGGGCAGCAGCCTTCAGCAGTCCTTTGCCGCTGCCAACCGTATCATGGATATCCTGGAGGAGGAGCCCCAGGTGCCGGAACAGACAAAAGGCCAGTCTTTGACCGAGTTCACCGGCGCGGCCTGTGAGAGGGTCACCTTTGCCTATGAGCAGGAGCAGATCCTCTCCGATTTCTCCATGGAGGTGCCGGAACACAAGATCATCGGTATCGTGGGTAAGAGCGGCTCCGGCAAGTCCACGCTGCTGAAGCTCTTCATGCGGTTCTGGGATGTGAAGAACGGGGCAGTAACGGTTTCCGGCCGGAATGTCTCCCAAATCAGGACAGCTGACCTGCGGGAGCTTGAGAGCCTTGTCACCCAGGACACTCAGATGTTCCACGACTCCATTCTGAACAATATTCGGATTGCCAGGCAGGGAGCTACCCGGGAGGAGGTGGAGGAGGCCTGCAAAAAGGCGTCCATCCACGAATTTATTATGACCCTGCCTCAGGGATACGACACCCCGGTGGGCGAGCTGGGGGATACCCTCTCCGGCGGTGAGCGCCAGCGTATCGGGCTGGCCCGGGCATTCCTCCACGGAGCGCCCTTCGTTCTGCTGGATGAACCCACCAGCAATCTGGACAGCCTCAACGAGGCGGTTATTCTCAAGTCGCTGCGGGAATCCGGCAGGGACAGTACGATTGTTCTGGTGTCCCATCGGGAGTCCACCATGCGCATTGCAGATACCCTCTACCGGGTGGAAAACGGCCGCATGAGCTGACGTGCCAGGGCTGATCCGCCCGCTTTGGGAGCGGATATAAATGGAAATATCGGAGGTATCAAAATGAAAATTCAATGGGAACCCTTCAAGGTGAAGGATATCGCTTTCACAGCCGTGATGGCTGCCCTGCTGATCTTGTGCGCCTGTGTGGCGATGCCCTTTATGGCAGTACAGATCTATGGCCTGCGAAATATGGTCACCGCGCCTTTCTATGGTGTCTTTCTTGCAATTGTCCTGCAAAAGGTGCGCAAGCCTGGCACCATCACCATCACCATGCTCTTCAACTCCGCCATCCTGGGCATTATGAGTCCGGTGATGCTGGTGAACAACCTGGGCAGCGCCATTGTGGCGGAACTCATAGCCCTGCTGGTTTTCCGCTCCTATGAGAGCCGGACGTCCATCGCTGTGGCCTCTGGGCTGGTGATTCCCTTGACGCTCCTTGTCTCCATCCCCTTCAACATCTTTCTCTTCGGCAAGAGCATAGAGGAGGTGCTGACGGGCCAGATCCATCTGATCATCCTCTGCTCCATCGGCACTGTGGTGCTGAGCTATGCAGGTGTGGCTATCGGCATGAAGATCGGAAAAGAACTGAAGAAGGCGGGGAAACTGAGATGACAGGGATGCTGGGCCGTTATCAGATCAAGCGTCCTCTCTATCCGCTGCTGTGCCTGATCTCATCCGTCCTGATGCTGGTAGGCGGTATGGCGTTGGCGGGAAAGACCTTCTACCCCATCTTCTTGGTGGAGGTGTGCTTGTTTTATGCCCTGTTCGGCTATGGATGGGCCATGCTGGGAGTTGTGACCGTGTTCGTCCCAGTGAGCATCTTCTTTTTTCTCCTGTCCTGTGTCATCAATCAAAATCTCCACACGGCCTACGCTATGGCCTGCCGGGTCTTTATGACGGGACTATGCGTGGTTCCCGCCCTGGGTATGACCCAGATCCGGTTGATCCGCAATCTGAATCAAATACACTGTCCTAAAATGCTGACGCTGGGTATGCTGATTGCCACCCGGTTTGTCCCAGTGGTGGCGGAGGAAGTGCGGCAGATCCGGGAGGCCATGCGGACACGGGGCGTTCGGGCCTCGCTGTGGAATGTTTGCTGCTTCTATCGCGCACTGCTGATTCCACTGGTGATGCGGCTCATCAGTATTTCTGACACCCTGTCTATGTCTTTGGAGACACGGGGCTTTGAGCTGGAAAAATCCCCTTGCACCATCTATGAGACAGTGGACTTCCGGCTGAGCGACGGGGTCTATCTGGTAGCCATGCTGGCCCTGATTGGGGCGAATGGCATTATGCTGGTGTGACCGGCGGGAAGGAGCGCGGAATCGTGTGTAAATATGCCATTGAAGTGGAAAATTACCGCCTGGCTTACAATGAGGATACCCCCGCTGTCCTCAACGGTTGCAATTTCCAGATGCGCTATGGGGAATTTATCCTGCTGTCCGGTTTGTCTGGCTCGGGAAAGTCCACCCTGCTGTCCTCCATCAACGGGCTGATTCCCGGAGCGGTTCCGGCGGAGCAGTCCGGCGACATCAGAATAGACGGCGAGAGCATTATGGGAAAGCGCATTTCAGAAATCTCCCGCAAGGTGGGCAGCGTCCTTCAAAATGCCGACAGTCAGATTGTCCATGCGCGGGTAGAGGATGAGATTGCATTTGGGTGCGAGAACCGGGCCGTCCCGCCAGAGGAGATCCGTCAGCGGGTGGAGGAATCCTGTAGGATGATGCAGCTGGACAAGAACTGGGCCACGGGAACACTCTCCGGCGGCCAGAAGCAGCGGCTGATCACCGCATCCACCCTGGCCATGGGCCAAAGGATCCTGGTCTTTGACGAGCCTCTGGCAAATCTGGACACCGAGGGCGCCCATATGCTGCTGCGACTGCTGAAGAGGCTGACCCGGGAGGAGGGCTATGCTGTCCTCTTTGTGGAGCATCGGCTGGATGTGGTGCTGCCCTACGCCGACCGGGTTTTCTGGATGGAGGAGGGCAGGCTCCAGGAGCTGACAGAGGAAAGCCGGGCCGTCATGCAGGGCCGGGGCCGTCTGGCGGACACCGGGGCGGCGCCTGTTTCAGAGAAGCTGTGCCTACGAGTGGAGCATCTGGCTTTCTCCGCCGGAGGGCGGGAGATCCTGAAGGACATTACCTTTGACCTCCATATGGGGGAACGTATCGTGATTTTGGGTGAAAACGGCTGTGGCAAGACCACCATTCTGAAGCTGTTGGCCCGGCTGATAAAGCCTACTGGCGGCTGCTTCCGCCAGTATCTGGATGAGAGAATCGGTCAAAAGAGTTCGGCTAAGTGGTTCCGTCAGGCGGGGTATGTGTATCAGAACCCCAACTATCAGCTGTTTATGCCCCGGGTGGAGAGCGAAATCGGCTATGGGTCGGAGAGTCCTGAGAACACAAGGCGCTGCTTAGAGGAATTTGATCTGGAGCCGCTGGCGGGATTGCATCCTCAGTCCCT
The DNA here is from genome assembly GCA_964447925.1 of uncultured Oscillospiraceae bacterium. GTDB lineage: Bacteria > Bacillota > Clostridia > Oscillospirales > Oscillospiraceae > CAYUUP01. Next base: position 24,814 of record CAYUUP010000002.1, on the reverse strand, counting down.
CTCCGAGGGGCAGAAGCGGCGAGTCAGCATTGCTGCCATCGTTGCGGGAAATCCCAAGCTGCTCTTTCTGGACGAGCCCACTGTAGGGCAGGACTTCAATAATCTGAAGCGGATGGTGGAGACGGTGAACACCGCCCACAGGACACGGGGGATATCCATGATTACCGTGACCCACGATGTCCGATGTGCTGCCGCCCTGGCCGACCGGGTGCTTTGGATCCGGGACGGCGTAGTTTACCGGCAGGGAGGCAAGGAACTGATTCGGGAGTATGAAGAGGCGCAGGTTCAGTGGAGCGACCGGTAGGACAAATTAGCAGAAGATATTTTGCCAGATACAAATAGGCAAATTTCCCAATGCCAGTAAGCTAAACAGACACATCCCCCCGTACTCGGAAATTAAACTGTGGGGGGATGTTTTTTTCATGTTTTGGACGAAGGTGCCATTTCACAGGGTCATTTTCACTGCAAATATGCTTTCAGTCGTTGAATATTGTCCTCCTCCGCCTGAACCATTTCCTGAGCCAGGGCAGCAGCCTGACCTGGTGTGGGAGGCGGCGTTTGGCCGGGGCAGACAGAGGATGACTCCTGGGCTTGATCCGCTGGCACACCATAGCTGTTCAGCACCTTGGTTAGGGATATAATGCCCATATTGCTGCCCTGAATCATCATTTCCGCCAGATGACTAGTTTCCCTGTTCCAAAGGGTGTCCAGCTGGATACTCAGCCACAGCATCCAGCGTTGGCCCTGGGAGCTTTCCCTGGGACAGCGGCCCAGTGCCTTAAGACCCTCCTCCGCCTGTTGCCCCAGCCTTTGATATTGCTCATACTGGGTTTGCAGATCGGAGCGGAAGCCGGCGTTTTTAACCTTGGGCAGCAGCAGCCGGATAGATGCCTGGCCCATATCCGCCCCTCGGTAAATTTCCTGCAAAAGGGTATATTCGTTGTCAAAATCCATGGGTAATCCTCTCCTTTGCACGCTGATGGGTTCCGGAGGTATTATGCGCAGATGCCCGGAAATCATACGGGCGGATCCATAGCCCCAAAAGCTGGCTGTGATTTTAGGGATTGCAATTTTGACAGAAATGTATTATTATAGAAAAAGCAAGCACTGACGAGGTGAGCGTGTTATGGAGGATGGGTGGCTTGAAGTTTCCATCGAAACTACGGCGGAGGGGATGGAGCCGCTGACTGCCTGGCTGACGGCCCGGGACATTATCGGGCTGGTGATCCAGGATGAAACAGACTTTGCTGCTTTTGAAGCGGTTAACCGCCCCTTCTGGGACGAGACAGATCAGGCTCTGGCAGACACCTTCCGGGGCGTCAATCGGGTGCAGTTCTATCTCACCGATGACGAAGAGGGACGGGATCGTCTGGGCGGGCTGCGTGCGGAACTGGAGCGTTTCTGCGAAGAAAACCCATGGTTCCCGGCGCCACTGGACTGGAGGATCAGCTCTCTCCGTCAGGAAGACTGGGCGGAGAGCTGGAAGGCATATTACAAACCGTTCCCTGTGGGACAACGGCTCTATATCCAGCCGGAATGGCTGCGGCAGGAGCCGGTTCCCGATGGCAGGATCCCCCTGCTGCTGGATCCCGGCCTGACATTTGGCACCGGCGCCCACGCCACTACCAGGATGTGCCTTGCCACGATGGAGAATTACATTCCCCAGAATGGCCCAGTGCTGGATCTGGGCTGCGGCAGCGGTATTTTGTCCATCGCCGCCCTGAAACTGGGAGCAACCAACGCCTTTGGCTGTGACATCGACCCACGGGCTGTCCGGGTGGCGGGGGAAAATGCCACTCTGAACCGGGTGGAGAACAGACTCTCTCTGTTTTGCGGCGATATCCTCACCAATGGGGACCTGCAGTCCCGTCTGGCGGGGCAATATCCTCTGGTACTGGCCAACATCGTGGCAGATGTAATCATCGCTTTAGCTCCGGCAGTACCTGGTCTGCTGGCAAAAGGAGGCGTATTCCTCTGCTCCGGCATCATTGAAGGGCGGCAGGATGATGTGAAGTCCGCCCTTGCTGCCCAGGGGCTTGCAGTATTCCGCACAGAGACTTTGGAGGGCTGGTTCTGTCTTGCGGCCCACGCACCGGTGACGCCGGTTTTGGTCCCTGATCGTAAAAGAAAGGATGTTTTAGTATGAGCCAATATACCATGACACAGGAGGACTATACCAAGCTGCTACGCTATGTCAACGAGAAGCCTACCTTTGCCAGGTTTATCGGTGTGGAATTGACCAAGGTGGATCAGGACTATTGCGAGGGCGTCCTGCACCTTTCTCAGGAGAACCTTAACTATCTGGGCATCGTCCACGGAGGCGGCATGGCAACATTGGCAGACACAGTCTCTGGCATTGCTGCCTGCACCCGCGGGCAGGGCGTTGTCACCCTGAACTATGAGTTCAACTTCCACCGGCCGGGTACAGGAAGTATCATCCGCTGTGTGGCCACTCCGGTCAAGACGGGACGGCACATCTCCATTTTCCACTGCGCCCTTACCGGCGACAGCGGGGAACTGGTGGCCAGCGGCGCCTTCACCTTCTATATGACTGACCAGAACATCATGGACGAAGTCAACGCCTATCTGTCCCAGCAGGAACAGGCCGACTGACAGGGTCGGCCGTGGAAGAACGAGGGAGTATATCATGTCTGCGAAACTGAACGTCCAACTCATCGCCCATACCCCCGATCCGGAGCGGGTTGTTGCCACCGCTGCCAAGCTGTGCTATTCCAAAGTGGGCGTGGAGCAGTTACAAGAGAAGATGACCGATGAGAGCTGCAAGCGCTTTCTGACTATGCTGGCCAGCTATGGCCACGAGAGTCCTATTGAGCATGCCACATTTACCTTCGCCATCGAGGGGGTGTCCCGGTCACTGCTGGCCCAGATTACCCGCCACCGGTTGGCATCCTACTCCGTCCAGAGCCAGCGGTATGTCCGGCTGGATGACTTCCAGTATGTTATCCCCCCGGAGGTGGAGGCTGACCCGGTCTCCAAAGCCGCCTTTCTGAAAGCCATGGAAGAGGAGGGGGAGCATTACCTCTCTATTGCCGCTGACCTTCAGAGGGTACACAAGGCCCGCTTCCTGGCAGAGGGACTGGATGAGAAGGAGGCTAACCGGAAGGCAGAGAAGCTGGCCAATGAGGATGCCCGCTTTGTCTTGCCTAACGCCTGTGAGACCAAGCTGGTGGTGACTATGAATGCCCGCTCGCTGAATAACTTTTTCCGGCTCCGGTGCTGTAGTCGGGCCCAGTGGGAGATCCGGACACTGGCGGAGGAGATGTTCAAGCTGGTTTACCCCGTGGCTCCCATCCTCTTCTCCCGCAGCGGCCCCCCCTGCGTGGCGGGGAACTGTCCCGAGGGAAAGATGACCTGCGGCAGGGCGGCAGAGGTCCGGGAACATTACAGCGTGTTGCGGCAAGAACTGGACAAGAACTGAGCAGCCCCTGTCATTGCGGTATGAAAAAGAAGAATTATGAGTTTTGTATTCTTTGATCTTGAATGGAACCAGGGCTACCCCCGCTCCGAGACGGAGCGCATTGATGAAATCATCCAGCTGGGTGCCATCCGGCTGGATAGCTGGGAGGGGCCTGCGGAGAGCTTTTCCGCCTGTGTCCGTCCTACCATCCACCACAGCCTCCACCACCAAGTACGCAAGCTGCTACCCTTGACCCAGCAGCAGCTCCGTCATGCTGCCCCCTTTCCCACCGTCATCCGGAGCTTCTTCCAGTGGTGCGGGGAGGACGCCGTTTTCTTCACCTGGGGTACCAGCGATGCCCGGGTGTTGGATTGTAACCTGGTGTGGTACGGGCTGGAGGAATATCTCTCACTGGAGATCCGCGACCTCCAGCGGGCATTTGACTTGCAATTTCTGGGTACCAATCAGCAGATGTCCCTGAAAGGGGCGGTGGAGACTTTGGCCCTGGAGGACAAGCTGACCTTCCACGATGCTGGGAACGATGCCTATTACACCGCCTGCATCGCCCAGGAGTTGGTGCGGCGCTGGGGCCGCCTGCCCACTGAGGCAGAGCTTGACCGCCTGGAGTCCGATCTGATCCGTCGGCACAGGGAAGAAAGCCAGTCCGCTGCCCTGACCATGATAAATGATCTGCTAACGGAGGACAGCGCCCTGATGACCCGCAGGATCGGTCCAGCCCTCTCACTGGAAAATCTGCTGAAGGGGCGATCTGCCCGGGTCTTTTCCTGCCCGGTGTGTGACACTGCCCTCTGCTCTGGCAGCTGGTACTGCTTGGGTGACTTTGCCGTGGCCCGCACCCGCTGTGGAGAGCATGGCCGGTTCTATAGTCTGCTCCAGCTGACGGACGTGAAAACGGCGTACCGGGGTCTGCTCCGGGTCTATCCCGAAGCTGCCTTCTCCCGGAAACTCTTTGGACTATGCCGGTCCGGAGGCGAACTGATCTCCGTTAAGAGGATCCCCCGGAAGAAAAAGCGAAGCGCCCGAAGGAGCGGTCCCCCTCTGGAGGGGGGCGTTTCATAGGAAATTTGAACAATCGGTTTGAAATTACCGCTGTGATCCTTTTCCTGTGTACAGCAATTGCTGTTATATCTAACCGCATAGAAAGCAGCCCACTGAGTCCGCCTGCCGGCATCTGTGGGCTGTTATCATATTCCCGTTCCTTTACCCGACTAGTCAAGCGACCCGCCGGGCGCGGGGGCATGTGCATCAAGCCTGGATAAGTAGCGTGCGAATCAGAACGGCGGAGTCGGCTAGAGACTCCGGCTATACGTGCATGCGCAAGCAGCTGGGTTCTGGCGGCCTATGGCGAACATGGAGCTGGCGGACGTTGGAGCGCGAGGCCTGCTGGAGTGTCTGATGCTCCAACTCCAACGGCAAACGCCAGTGGATCCTGAACCGTCCGGATTCGGAAACAAATTTGACGCCGTTTTATTTCTGTGCTACAATGGCGGCACAGAGAAAGGAAGTGGTTCCATGCCCGCAATGACAGAAACATCCCGCAGCCGCTCCAAAACGCCAATCATTCTGCTGTCCGTCCTGGGCGGACTGCTGCTGATCCTGACCGCCGCCTACATAGGTGTTGCCATCTACTATGGCGGCCATTTTCTTCCCGGCACCACCGTCAATGAATACGATGTCTCCGGCATGACCGCCACCCGGGCAGAGAACATCCTGGAGAATTTTCAATCCAGTTATGCCTTGACCATCTCCCAGCGGGACGGCAGATCGGAAGCCATCTCTGGTGACAGCATCGGCTTTTCTGTGAATCTGGACGGCGCACTGGAGGAGCCGCTGAACGCCCAGAACCAGTGGAGTTGGCCTCTGGCCGTCTTTGGCGGTGTACACGATGATATCATACTGGAAACCACCTGCACCTATGACAGCGAAAAGCTGGCTGAGATAATCGCTGCGCTGGATTGCATGGACACCGCCAACCAGACTGCTCCTGCTGATGCCTATCTTACCTATGATGCAGACGCCGGTCGGATGGTGGTTGTAGAGGAAATACAGGGCGATCTAGTTGACACTGAAAAGGCTGCTGCCGCCATTGAAGCCGCCGTCTCATCTTTCCTGACGGAACTGGATCTGGAGCAATCAGGCTGCTATGCCGCCCCTGAAATCACCGCCGATGACGAGACGCTAAACGCCCAGGCCCAGGCTCTGAACCCATATGTCAGCGTGGTCATTACCTATGAGATGGGCAAGGATACAGTCACCTTGGATGGGGCCGCCATTCAGGACTGGCTCACCCTGGATGAGGACTACAGCGTCACCCTGGACGAAACCCAGGTGGCCGCCTTTGTTCGCAGCCTGGCCTCCACCTATAACACCATCGGACGTACCCGCACCATCTCCACCTCTTATGGCTCAGAGGTCACTATTGAAGGTGGGGATCTGGCCACGGCGGGCGATTACGGCTGGTGGATGAATGAGAGTGCCGAGGCGAAGGAGTTGGCCGCCATGATTCTAAACGGCGAAAGCGGTGTCCGGGAGCCGGTGTGGTACCAGACCGCCGCCGTGCTGGGAGCGGGGGCCTCCAGGGATTTCGGCGGTACCTATGTAGAGGTCAATCTGACCGCCCAGCACCTGTTCTTCTATGTGGATGGAGAACTGGTGGTGGAGTCTGATATTGTGTCCGGCAAAAACGATGCCACCCCCACCGGCGTCTATAGCTTTACTTATAAAGAGCGCTACGCCACCCTTGAGGGAGAGAACTATTCCTCCCCTGTCAGCTGGTGGATGCCCTTCTCCGGAAACGTGGGACTGCATGACGCGTCCTGGCGATCCACCTTTGGCGGCTCTATCTATAAGTCCGGCGGCTCCCATGGCTGCATCAACCTGCCTATCACAGTGGCAAAGACCATATATGAGAGCATCGACACGTCAACCACCGCCGTCATTGTCTATAAGCTGGACGGCACTGAGGGCAGTGCCACTACCAGCCAGACCTATGAGGACATCGCCTCCGCCGTGGTAGACGCCATTGATGAAATCCACCAGGCTGGCGATATCACCTCTGGCAATTACAATGCGATGTCCAAGAAAATCCAGTGGGCCAGGGCAGCCTATTCCAGCCTGAGCAGCTCCGCCCGGAGTCTTGTCACAAACTACAGCCTGCTGCTTCAGGCCGAATCAGATCTGTCGGCCTACGAAGACAACCGTTGACACGGGAGAATGAAATTCAGCAGCAGATACAGCACATTTGCTGACGGCGCCTTGCGCAGATAAGGAGGATACTGTGGCAATCCGATTGAACGAGGACAAGGAGGTTGTCCGAATGATTCGTCAAGGGCTGAAGGAAAGGGGCGGCTACTGCCCCTGCCGTCTTGAGAAAACCGAGGATAACAGGTGCATCTGCAAGGAATTCCGGGAGCAGATAGCCGACCCCAACTTTGAGGGCTATTGTCACTGTATGCTGTACTACAAGGAGAAGTAACGCGGGCCAAATGGCGAGAGCCGGTATGCGGCAGGCTGACCGGGAGATCATCCGGCGGATGCTGGAGGATTGAGGGGAAAACAGGCAGTGCCGCGATTTTGAAGTGTTTTGCGTTCCTGCTTCAATCCCTCCTCGAATAAAACACAAGGCTCCTCACGGCAAAAACCGGAGGAGCCTTGTTTATTTGGCCAGCCGCTCCAGACGTGTACCCAGTTGGCTGAGTATCTCATTGGTGATGGTACCCGCCTGCTCTGCAAGGTCATAGACGGTGATCTCAGCGCCTCCATTTTGCCCAATCAGCGTAACAGCGTCCCCAGGGGAGACATCCGGGATGTCCGTGACATCCACCAATGTCTGATCCATGCAGATACGGCCTGCAATGGGCGCCTTGCGCCCGTGGATCAAAACAGCCCCCACACCGCAGGACAGACTGCGGGGCAGGCCGTCTCCATAGCCGATGGCCAGAACCGCCAGTCGGCAGTTTCGGTGGGCGGTGAATTTCAGATTGTATCCGGCCCCCTCGCCCTGCATCAACTCCCGCACCTGTGCCACCCGCGCTTTCAAGGAAAGCACGGGCCGCAGCCCGGCAGAGCGTATGTTCTGATCACGCCTATCGCTCAGCATGCCATAGAGGGCAATGCCTGGCCGGGCGTAGTCCCCGCCCAGCTCAGGGTAATTCAAAATTCCGCCGCTGGCCAGCAGGTGAACCGCCGAGATGGTATAGCCCTGTCGCTGCAGCTCGGAGATGCAGTTGTGGAAGGCCCGGTTCTGGGCCAGGGTGACAGCCCTATCCTGGGGCAGGTTGCTGTTGGCGGAGGAGAGATGGGTGAAAACGCCGGTGATCCGGAGGTTCCGGCAGTCAAAAATTCGTGTGATTTCCTCCGGCCTGTCCCAGCGCACCCCCAGGCGGTGCATCCCAGTGTCGATTTTGATCTGCGACTTGATATTTCCCCCGCAAGCGTCCAGCACCACGGCATAAGAGAGATCCGGAATGGACTGCGTTAAATCGTAGCGGCCCAGCAGCGGGAAGTCATTGGGATGGGTGTAACCCAGCACTAACATTTCTCCGGTGACTCCGTGTTCTCGCAGCTCTGCTCCCTCTTGGGCGGTGGCTACGCAAAAGGACTGGATGCCAGCCCGGTTCAATTCACGGGCGATGAGAACAGCTCCGTGGCCGTAGGCGTTGGCTTTTACCGCCGGCATAAGCTGGCAGCTTTGGGGGAGAAGGCTTTGCAGCAGACCTGCGTTATGGCGCAGAGCGGCCATGTCTAATTCAATCCAAGCCCGGCCCGTGGGCGAGGGACAGATTTTCCGGCTGGCCATTCTGCACGCTCCTTTCGATGATGCGGGGCGGCTGAGCCACCACAGTAGAGAAATCGGGGATGTCGGTGCTGACCACGGCTCCAGCACCGATCTTGACGTGATTGCCGATGGTGACTCCGCCGACAATAATGGCCCCTGCGCCGATGAGACAGTGGTTCCCAATTTTTGGAGCGGCCCGCCCAATTTCCCCGATGGTCACATTCTGATAGATGCGGCAGTCCGCGCCCACGATGGCGAAGCGGGAGATGTAGACCCCGTGAAGGCCGTGGGGCAGAGAGGGTTTACCGCAAAAAACCGTATCCCGACCGATGTACCCCCCGTGGCGGTGGGCCATGCGGCTGAGAAAAAAGCTGAGAATGTCCCGAAGTAGCTTGCTGGAAATCCGATCCCGCCAGGCGAATATCCGCCAGAACACCCGCAGATTATCTCCCTTGGAGTAATCAGTGATGCATTTCCGGAAACTCATTGGTTCACCGCCAATTCGATTGCTCTGGAAATGACCTGCTCAAAGGGAATCCCCGCCGCCCGCATCATGCTGGGATAGCGGCTGTGGGCCGTGAAGCCGGGGATTGTGTTCACCTCGTTAAAGACCAGCCTCCCCTCAGGCTCCAGAAACATATCCACACGGGCAAAGCCCTGACAGCCCAGCGCCCGGTAAATACGCTTTGCCGTCTCCTTCACCCTCGCCGCATTCTCTGGGGAAATACGGGCGGGGACGTGAATGGAAGAGGTTTTCAGGGTATATTTTTCCGTGAAGTCAAAAAACCCAGCGGAGAGTTCGATTTCATCCACTTCGCCCACAGTCAGATCTTCATTTCCCAGAACGGCGCAGCCCACCTCAAAGCCGGAGATGCCCTCCTCCACAATGATCTCATCATCGTATTCAAAGGCCAGCTGGAAGGCTGCGGGGAGCTGGCTGCCCGCAGTAACCCTTGTGATGCCATAGGAGGAGCCGGCTTTCACAGGCTTGACAAACAGGGGATAGCCCAGCGCCTCTGCCTGGGCCAGCCCCTCGTCCACATCCATGCTCCGAGTCAGCACAAGGGAGGAGGGAACGGCAACGCCGGCGGCACGGGCCAACCGATGAGCTATGTCCTTGTCCATGCACAGGGCGGACGCCAGAACGCCACAGCCCACCAGCGGAATCCCTGCCAACTGAAAAATGCCCTGCACCGTCCCGTCCTCGCCGTTTTTTCCGTGGAGGACAGGGAAGGCGGCGTCCAGATGTATCTTCCTTGTTGTGCCGCCCGCCCCCAAAACCAGCAGATCATGGGCGCTTCTATTGGGAGACACCACTGCGGACATACAGTTTTCCGGGGTGTGCCAGGTGTCTGATGCGATTTTGTTGGCGGGGCCTGTATAGTGGAACCACTCGCCAGCAGTGGTGATGCCCACCGGGACGGGGGTATATCTGCTCCTGTCCATGTGGGTGATGACAGCGTGAGCCGATTCCAGCGACACGCTGTATTCCGAGGAACAGCCGCCAAATAGGACGGCCACATTCAAAATTTTCTCCATTTTGCCCTTACCTGTCCTTTGCTTTTTTGTCTGTTGTGAGAAAAATAAGGAGGGCTGCGGCATAATAGCCGTAGCCCCCTTACTATGCTGCAATACTGTACCGCGCCATCACCCTATGGCAACACTCGCACACTCCGCTTCCGTGCCTTAGCTGCCTGACCGTGGGGGATTGGCTTCCAGGTTACCTTGCAGAACAGAGCGGCGATGGAGATGGGAATGTTGGTAAAGATGTACACGGGGAACAGTAACAGATAGAAAATTTTCCGGGGAGCGGAGCAACGGATCCGCTGCCACTCGCAGACCAGGGGCAGCCCACCCAACAGTACCAGGGGAAGATAGTAGTTGCCGATGGCGGAGATGACCTGCCACCAGGCCCAGGAGGCTGTGCCGCCGTCCTGTGCCAGCAGACAGAGCAGACCGGCAATCACGTTAATGAGCAGTGAGAGTACCACCATCATCCCGCCGACACCCAGCGTGACCAGCATATCAAAGCACTGGAAGCGCCAGCGCCGGAGAAAGCAGGCTTTGACCAACCTGCCGCCGTAACATCCCAGCACCTGGTAGGAACCCTTGATCCACCGCAGCCGCTGGTTCCAGGAGGTGACAATATCCTCCGGCTGCTCATCATAGAAGACGGCATCGTGGCAGTAGCCAATTTTCTCCCCCTCCAGGATCAGCCGGGCGGACAACTCCAGATCTTCGGTGAGCAGATGAAAGGGCCAGCCCCCCAGTTCCCGGATGGCGGAGACGGAAATGAGAAAACCGGTGCCAGAGATGGTGGCGCTGGAGTGGCAGAGGTTCCGGGAGCCATTCAGCATACGGGCCTCCCGGATGAACCACAGGCCGTATCCGGCGGAGATCCAGTTTGCGTCGTAGTTGGAGGAGTTGCGATAGCTGGTGATGACCCGGTATTCCCCGGTGGAATAGGTTTTGTCCATCTCCCGGAGATAGTCCGGCTCCAGAGTATTGTCGGCGTCAAAGACAAGAAAGGCATCCCACCATTCCAGACCATAGTCCCGGTCGATTTCCTTTAAGACATAGTCCAAGGCATAACCCTTGCCCACCTGTACCCGGCTGAACCGATGGTAGACCGTTGCGCCATGACGCTCTGCGACCTCGGCGGTGCTGTCTGTGCAATTATCTGCGATGACAAAGACAGCAATTTTCTCTTTGGGGTAATCTTGGGCAAGGATACTGTCGATGAGACGGCCGATGACATCCTCCTCGTTCCGGGCGGAGATCAGGAAGGCATAGCGCTTTTCCAAGCCTTCCGGCGGTCGCTTGGGGCGACGGAACACGCCCAATACCTGGAACACTGCCTGATAGCAGAAGCAGATGGAAAACAAGACCCCCAGGGTCAGATTGATAACTTTTAGGATCAGAATCATAGCAATTCCTCCCACCGTATGCAGCTGCCTTGTCCTTAAGCCTCATTATCGTACCACAGCGGGTTTAAGCTGTCTTTGGGCTTTGATGAAGAAAGCTGAGAAATTTATGAAGAAAACATGAAAGCCCGTCCTCTCCCGGTTGCTTTCAGTATACCGCTTGCCGCCATCGGCCGGCCATCGAAAGGGGTGACAGTTCCGGGACGAGGGGTGACACTTTTGTAAGCGAGTCGCGGGGTTGTTTCCGCTGCTCTCTATTTATATAGACGATTTTCACGGCCGGAATGTCACAAGAGGTTTGCAATAATTTTCAAAATAGCTGAACATGGTCTGATTATACATCTCAGGCATAGGGAAGTCAAGGATAATTTGGGAAAGGGAAGGGCTTGTAACGAAAGGCATGACCTGCGGGAGCGTCTGCCGAGACTGGAGGCTTTGCAGAACAAGATTGCCGCAAGCGATATGACGCTTGCGGCAATGGAAGTAACAGACCGTTTTATGATGATATTACAGACGAGGAGCAATTACTCCTCCGGGTCGATAAACTCGTCAGAATCCATGTATTTAACGGACTCCATCCCGGCAATACGACCGGAGTTCAGCGCATAGGACATAGTGGAGCCGGGATTAAAGAAGCAGTAGTTGCCGGCGAAGACGTTAGCGGTGTCGTTGCCGCAGGCATACAGTCCGGGGATGGGATCCAAGGCGTTGTTCAGCACCTGCATATTTTCGTTGACGTGCAGTCCGCCCAGAGAGCCATAACCGGAGGGGAAGTGCCGGGCAGCATAGAAGGGAGCGGTGGTGATGGGCTTCAGGAAACGGTGATCCTTGGTGAACTGCCAGTCATAGCCGTTGCCCCAGCCGTTGCACATGGCGTTATACTCTTCAATGGTATGCTTTAGGTTCTCCAGGTTGATGCCCAGGGTTTCAGCCATCTCTTCAATGGACTGGAACTCAAAGAAGTTGCGCTCCTCAATGTCACCATAAGAGACTTCCTTGTCATCGCCGGCAAAGACGGAGTTCTCGGCGGCAGACTTGACGCCGGAGAAGTACAGCTCCTTCTCATGCTCCCACTTGTCCATATTGGTGATGGCATGGTGATAGGTAATGTAGTCCAAACCATGCTCCTTATAGTAGTCCACAATCTTGGAATCAATGATGGAGATGCCCATGTGCTTCTTCTGCTGGAGCAGGGAATTGCCGGTGTAGGTGGTGTTATCCATGAACTCTTCATTGAAAAAGCGTTTGCCGTCCAGGTTCACCAGCAGGTTGGGCTGGCGCATGACCTCAGAGAGGGTCTTGAAGACATCGGTGGTGCCGGGGGTATTATAAGTGACCTCCATGAAGACGTCATTCTTTTTGGCGCCGATGTCCCAGGCCATGTTCAGGCCATCACCGTCGATGCCGGGGATGCGGAAGGTAAACATATCCTCACCCCACTTCCAGCCCATGTAATCCTCAATCATCTTGACATTATTGCCGATGCCGCCAGTGGCAATGATGACAGAATTGCACAAGCACTCGATTTCCTCGCCTGCATCGTTGACAGCGATGACGCCCCTCACCTGGCCTTGGGAGCCAGTGAGGATCCGCCTGACTGCGGTGTTGAACACCACCTCCATACCGATTTCGTTGGCGTACTCAGTCATCTTCTTGATCATGACGGAAGCGCCCCGTTCGGTGGGCTTGTTGGTGCCGGGTACCTTAATCATATGCTGGGTGGCATGGGAGTTTTTGAAGTACTTGTAAACGCCCAGGAACTCCACGCCCATTTTCTTGACCCACTCATAGGTGTCGGAGGACATATTGAACCAGCGCCGCACCAGTTTGGCGTCAGAACGCCAATGGGTGTAATCCATGAAAAAGTTGAAGGCCTCATCTTTGGTGAAGTCGTTGGTCATGGTTTCCTTCTGAAGCTGAGACTCAAAAGCCAGAAAAGCCATACCCATATTGGCGGCACCGCCGGTGGTACCGCTCTTCTCAAAGGCGATTACCTTGCCGCCACCGGTGGCGTTTAGGGATTCCTGGGCCTGAGTAGCAGCCGCCAAGCCGGACATACCGCAGGCGATAACAACGACATCTGCTTCCATCTGAATCATATTCTCATTACCTCCAATATTATTTGACCGGTGCCGCCGGACTGTGGCGGTGGGTTTGGTGAATTTCTTTTCCGGTGTGACCGGCTTGGCCGCCGGTGTGGTAGGCGTGCTTGCCGGGGCTTTGGTCTCTGCAGGTCTGCCCGGTTCCGTCTTGACCTCTGCAGGTCTGTCCGGCTCCGCCTTGACATCCACTGGCTTTGCGGGAGAGCTGGCAACTGATCTGACACTGGCACTCCTCCGCCGCTTCCTTCCACCGGCAGCAGCGCCAAAGGAACCCACGGGAACCGGATCAGCAGGCACTGGGGGTTTTACCAGGCCGGCCCGCTTGATGGCACCCTCCGGGCAGACAGATTCAAACTCCCCGGTTTTCAGCTCCAGCAAATCCTTTTTGATAACATGGATCATACCGCTGCCCCCGGCCACTGCGTGTTCAGGAGCCGCTGCCACGCATTTACCGCAGCCATTACAGACGGTGGGGTCGATGTACAGGGTGAAGCAGGCGGGACACTCCATGGCTTTGCAGCGCTTGCGGGTCAGATGGTCATACCAATCGTCATAGTGGCTCTCCAGCGAGGCCTGCACTAGCTGGGCGGCGCGGACGGACATTTCACACTCATTACCAGTGATGATTAAATCACAAATGTCCTTCAGCAAATCCAGATCTTCTACAGTACCCCGGCCATTGGAGATATCCTCGGGGATCAGATAGAGCTGATACAGGCCGTCCCGACAATATGTGCCGCGGCCGCAGGTGGCAGCGTGGGCTTTGCGGGCAATGCGGGCGCACTGGCAGACAGGGCAGCCGCCACTGGGGTTCTGGATGATTTCCTCTACGGTGGGCAGACCCGCCGCAGTGGTCATACAAATGTTGTTCATGATGCGCTACCCCTCTCAATATTCCGTCCAGAGCTTGTTGCGGTGCAGCTGAAGCCGCAGGGGACATTTCAGGCAACGGGCGGCCTCGGCCTTGGCCTGCTCCTCGGTGAAGTTGTTGTCCACGCGGACAAAGGAGGACTTCCGCTCATCACAGGGGGTGATGCTGGCACATTGGCGGGGCAGATCGGAAAAGTTTTCGATGCGACCGATATAGGGCTTTTCCGGGGGTACGTCCGCCAGCTTTTCTTCAATATTTCCGTTGCCACCCAGAATAGTGTCCAGCTCGGAGGCGGCTCTGCGGCCCTCGGCAATGGCAGCGATGACGCTTTTGGTGCCAGTGATCACATCTCCGGCAGCATACACACCCTCCACGCTGGTGTTGAAGCCGGACTTGCCGGTGGCGGGATCCACGGGATAACCGGGATGATTGATCTCCAGGCCAAATTCGGGGGTAAGGTTGGTCTTTTGGCCAGAGGCGTAGATCACCACATCACAGGGGACAAAGATCTCAGTGTCGGGGATGCGATCCACCTCCAACCCCTTGGGGCCAAATTTGAAGCCGGAGATGGCGAAGCAGTTCAAGCCAGTGACGTTGCCGTTCTCGTCCTTGGTGAAGCCAGTGTTGGAGTAACCAGAATAGAGCTTAACCCCCTCCTCTGCAGCCTGGTCGATCTCCTCGTCATCGGCGGTCATCTGACCCTTTGCCCGGCTTTCCAGGCAGACCACAGAGACATCCGCACCCAGACGGGCGGAGCTGCGGGCAGCATCATAGGCTACGTTGCCGCCGCCATAGACCAGCACCTTGGTGCCGGGGCCGATTTTGGGAGTAGTCTCCCGGCCCAGTGAGAGATCCCGCAGGATGTCGATGGCAGTGGTTTCCTGGGCGGGGTTGTTGTTTTCCACAGGGATGATTTTGCCATCGGAAGCGCCCACAGTCACCAACACGGCGTCAAAATCCGCCTTTAGTGACTTGATATCGGTGACGGTGTGGCTTGTGACAATCTTCACGCCGGTCTCCCGGATGATATCGACCTCCTTCTGCACCTCATCCCGGGGCATCCGATAGGAGGGGATGCCGTAGGCCAGCATACCGCCGCAGGTGGGATAGCGCTCATAGAGGGTGACATCGTGGCCCTTTTTGGCCAGATAATAGGCGGCAGTCAGCCCGCAGGGGCCGCCGCCCACCACAGCGACCCTTTTGCCGGTGGGGGGAGCGGTTTTGATGTACTGCTCCTTCCAGGACTGGGTCTTGTCATGCTCAGAGGCGAAGAGTTTCAACCCCTTGATATCCAAAGCCCCGTTGAGGCCTCGGCGCTTGCACTGCTGCTGGCAGGTGCTGACGCAGACATAGCCCAAGGACATGGGGAAGGGAACCTTTTCCCGGATGGTGGCCACAGCAGCGTCATAGTCACCAACGGCGATCATGCGGATATACTGGGGGATGTTGATGTGGGCAGGACACTCGGCGGAGCAGGGAACTAGGGCTTCCTCCTTTACCAGGTCCTTGCGGAAGATGCCCTCCCGATCCTGGAGTGCGCCGGTGGGGCAGACCTCCACGCAGGCTCCGCAGAAGCGGCAGCCGGAGGCGTCCAGGGGCAGGTCGTTCTCCGTGCCGATGTAGGTTTCGCCGTCCTTCTTCTGGTAGTCCAGCACCTTGACGCCCCGGAGTTCTTGACAGACCCGGACGCAGCGGCCGCACTGGATGCAGCGCTCCATCTCCCGGTCGATCAAGGGGTTCACCGTGTTGATTTTACTGGTTTTCTTGGTGACGTGACGCATGCTGGGGTTGACGCTGGCATTCAGGTACTGGAACAGTGCCTGAAGCTCGCAGTTCCCGAAACTGCGGCAGCCGCCGCAGTCACCGGGATGTCCTGCGAACATGAAATTCATGGAGGCTCGGCGCAGACGATCCAGCTTCTCCGTCTTGGTTTTGACACGCATACCCGCCACCGCAGCGGTGGTGCAGGAGGTCACAGGGGTATCCCTCCCTTCAATCTCCACCACGCAGAGCTTGCAGCCTCCCTGGGGTATCAGATCGGGGTGGGAGCAGATGTGGGGGATATAGATCCCCGCATCCAAAGCGGCGTTTAAGACGCTCTGCCCCGCCTGGGCCTGAATCTCCTGGTTGTCGATCCAAAGTTTGATACTTGCCACTTGATTAATCCCTCACAGTCTCTTTGCCGGGCTTCAGCCGATGTCCGGCCTTTTGCGGTACCCGGGCAGACGGGTTTATCCGACCCGGGTGTATACAAACATTATACAGTATTTGTCCCGATTTGACCAGAGCTTTTTGGAGAGTTTCTCGAAAAATTCCTGCCAATTCGGGAAGATATCTGTATCTATGTCTTTCCCGTAAATTATGTAGACGCAAATTTCGTGCAGCTTTTGAGGGGCGTCTTGGAACTTTTCACTATTTTTCCGGTTCCCACCCACTGGGTGGAACAGATGAAACGATTAACCGTTTCAAATTGATCTGTTTTGATAAAAATAGGGAACCAAACCTCAGCCACGGGTCTGGCTCCCTGATGCTTCCTTAAGAATCAGCTTCTCCAGCGGGGGGACGGCGCTTGCCGCTGGCAGATTGGAATTGAGCCCGGGAGCGGCGAATCTCTTCTTGCGCGGCGGCAATGGCCTCATCTGTCCGGCGCAGCAGATCCTCACAGTACTGGTCTGCAGCGGCGTTCAGGGTGGCGGCCTGCTCCTGGGACTTCTGCACCACCTCTGCGGCTTCCTTACGGGCGTCTATCAGAATTTCTCTGGCCTTAGATTTGGCCCGGGCCACGATGTCGTTGCTGTTTAGCAGCTGCTCCAGGTCAGCTTCTGCCTTTTTCCGCATCTCTTTGACCTTTTTCTCGGTGTCTGCGATATACTGCTCCCGCCCGGACACCAGCCTACGGGCCTCCGCCAGCTCCTTGGGAAAGCGGTTGCGGATGTCATCCATCAGATCCAGCACCCGATCGCGATCCAGACGGCAGTCATCGCTGAAGGGGACGCTCTTGGCGGTATCGATCATTTCATAGAGCAAGTCCATGGATTCTTCTACACTGCTAGACAT
The DNA here is from genome assembly GCA_964447925.1 of uncultured Oscillospiraceae bacterium. Classification (GTDB taxonomy): domain Bacteria; phylum Bacillota; class Clostridia; order Oscillospirales; family Oscillospiraceae; genus CAYUUP01. The sequence goes on along the minus strand of CAYUUP010000002.1, from coordinate 7,644 downwards.
TGACTGTTATCTCCCTTCCTGTTGGCGTAGATGCTGCTGCATCCGCTCTGCCACCTCGTCCACGATCTCTCCGGGGACGAAGTCCGTTAAATCGACCTGATAGGCCGCCATCTCCTTGACGATGCTGGAGCTGAGGTAAGTAAAGTTCTGCCGTGCGGGCAGGAAAAAGGTTTCCAGCTCCGGATTCAGCTTGCGGTTGATGAGGGCCATCTGGAACTCCTTCTCGAAGTCAGAAACCTCCCGCAGACCCTTCACCACTGCTGTGGCACCCCGCTGGCGCGCGTAATCGCTGAGAAGGATGTTGGAGCAGTCAATCTCCACATTGGGGATATCCCGTGTCACACGGCGGAGCATGTCCACCCGCTCACTGTGTTGAAAGAGGCCGCGCTTGGTGGAATTGACCATTACACAGACTACCAGCTTGTCAAAGTGGAGGGAAACCCGCTTGATAATATCCAAGTGGCCCAAGGTCACCGGGTCAAAGCTGCCGGGATAGATGGCAATAGCCATAGCTTAAACATCCTTTCGGTACAGCGTGATTTTAATCTTGCCGTATCTATACTCCTTGCCCCGGTGGTAGGGGACGGGCAAACCCGGCAGGGTCTTATCTACCGGACTTTCGCATACCATTATACCATTATCCGCCAAAATGTCAACAGCTGCAATCTTTTTTATGGTGTTCCCCAGCAAATCCCCTGCATAAGGCGGGTCGAGGAAAATCAGATGGAAGGTCTGGCGGCAGGCGGCCAGAAATTGTCCGGCTTCGCTCTGAATTACTTGGCTCCGGCGTTCCAGTCCGGTGTGGCGCAGGTTGCGGCGCACCAGCGCTGTCGCCGCCTGGCTTTGATCCACAAAGACGCAGGACTCCGCCCCTCTGGAGAGACACTCAATGCCCAACTGCCCAGTACCTGCAAAGAGATCCAGCACCCGGCGGCCCTCAATGTCAAATTGCAGGATGTTGAACACGCTCTCCTTCACCCGGTCGGTAGTGGGACGGGTGTCCTGGCCGGGCAGCTCGCCCAACCTGCAGCCCCTGGCGCTGCCTGTAATCACTCGCATTTTGCTCTCTCCTTTGCGGCTGATGTCATGCTTATGTGGGGCGCCTCGATGAGCGGCGCTGGAACCGCAGTCCCGATTCTAACAGGCGGCCCTCCCGCCGCCTGGTTCGCGTTCCTTAGGGGGTGGGCGGGGTGTTGTAGCCCGTCCCGTGGTAGTATTGGTAGACGGCGGCGGCGGTATTCCTGGGTACGGCAGCGGCTAGTTCCTCCAGAGAAGCGGCCCGGATGGCCTTTATGCTCTTGAAGTGCTTCAGCAGCGCCGCTTTCCGGGCCTGCCCCACGCCGGGGATGGCGTCCAGCTGAGAGGCGCGGCTGTGATCGGCGTGCTGGCTGCGATGGAAGCTGATGGCAGTATTGTGAGTTTCCTCCTGAATGCGGCCGATTAGGGCAAACAGATGGGTGCCGGAGAGTCCTACCTCCCGGCCGTCCGGCCCCACCAGCCCGCGGGTGCGGTGGCGGTCATCCTTCACCATGCCAAAGACCGGAAGGGAGAGCCCCAACTCTCCCAGAGCCTCCTGGGCGGCGTGAACCTGCCCCAGTCCGCCGTCCATCAGCAGCAGGTCGGGCTTCTCCTCAAAGCCCCGGCTTCCATCCAGATATCGCCGGAACCGGCGGGTCAGCACCTGTTTCATAGCAGCATAGTCATCCGGGGCGATCATGTCCTTCAATTTGAAGCAGCGGTAGTCCCGCTTCAGGGGGCGGCCATCCAGGAAGACGGTCATGGCGGCTACGATATCGCTGGAGCCGGTGTTGGAGATGTCGTAGGCCTCAATTCTGTGCGGCAGCCCTTTCAGCCCCAGAGTATTACCCAGCAGCGTCATCAGCTTGCTGCGCCGTTCCTCCTGGCTGGTGGCCCTTCTCACCTCATCGGCGGCATTGTTTTCCGCCATCCTGATGAGCTTCACCTTGTCCCCCCGCTGGGGGATGGCCAAATCCACCCGATGTCCGGCGTTCTGGCACAGAAGCCGCTCCACATCGGCTCTGTCGTCGAAGTCCCTTGGAAGCAGAATGGTGCGGGGCAGATGGCCCCTGTTGCCGTAATATTGCTTCACCAGCGCGGACAATAGCTCCGATAACTCCTCCAGCGGAGTGGGGAAGATATCAATGTCCCGTGCGGCCAGCTCTCCCGCCTGAAAGTGCAGGACGGCAAAGCAGCTTTTTGCCTCGCCTTGGTAAAGGCCGCAGACATCAGTATCCGCCAGCAGGCCGGAAATTACCTTCTGGCGGCTGCTCAGCAGGCGGATAGCTTGGAGCCTGTCCCGCAGCTGGGCGGCCTCCTCAAAGCGCAGCTCCTCCGCCGCAGCCTCCATAGCAGCGGTCAGCTCCGTCTCCAGCTGGGAGAATTTGCCATCTAAAATTTGTCGGGCCTCGTTTATCCGGCAACGGTATTCCTCGCTGGTATGCTCCGGCAGACACCAGCCCTGGCAGCGGTTCATATCCCAATTCAAGCAGGGGCGCTCCCGGCCAATATCCCGTGGGAACTTCCGGCCGCAGATGGGAAGACGCAGGGCTGAGGACACTGCCTCCAGCATATTCTTGGTGGCCCCCCGGCTGCCGAAGGGGCCAAAATACTCCGCTCCGTCCTCCTCCCGGCGGTTGGCCAGGGAAAAGCGGGGGTACTCCTCCGCTGACAGGCGGACATAGGGATAGCCCTTGTCATCCTTCAGCAGGATATTATACCGGGGGCGATGGCGCTTGATGAGGGAACACTCCAGCACCAGGGCCTCAAACTCACTGCCCGCCAGAATGACATCGAAATGATCAATCTGAGACACCATGGCGCGGGTTTTTTCGTTGTGGGCAGAGGAGTCCTGAAAATACTGGCTGACCCGGTTTTTCAGTGCCTTGGCTTTGCCTACATAGATGACCTGGCCTGTGACGTCCATCATAATATAAACGCCGGGCTGGAGGGGCAGGCTGTGGGCCTTGGTCTTTAGTTCTTCTCTGGTCAAGGTGTTTGCCTCTTTTCCCTCAGATATGGAAAGGGACGCCGCCAACGGCGGCGCCCCGGTTCAGGCTCCATTTACACTTCATCTGAAAGGCCGCTGGCGAGCAGATTCTCCAGAGCGTCCACGGCCTCCGCTTCATCCGGACCATCGGCAATCAGATTAAATGCCTCACCCTTGCCGATTTTCAGGGAGAGGATGCCCAGCATGCTTTTGGCATTAACCCGACGTTCTTCCCGCTCCACCCAGATGGAACACTTAAATTCATTGGCCTTGCGGACAAAGAAGGTGGTTGGCGCAGTGGACAGGCCGGCGGCGTTGCTGGCACTAACGGTTTTAATGGTCATTGGTATTCCCCCCGAAATGTACTGCCTATAGCATACCAAAAGAACGGCCCGCCGTCAACGGCAATTTCAACAAAGTTATCTGCCGGTTTTAGAGTAGTATTCCTATTTTCAGTCTCCTCTCAGTTCCACCACAGTGACCCCGGCTTCCCCTTCACCGTAGCGTCCCAGGCGGAAGGATTTTACATAGCGGCTGCCCTTCAAGTGCTGGTGGACGGCCCGTCGCAGAGCGCCGGTTCCCTTGCCATGGATGATGGTGACAGAGGGTAGTCGGGCCAGCAGGGCATCGTCCAGAAAGCGGTCTATGACGCCGGTACATTCGTCAGTCATCATGCCGCGGATATCCAGTTCGGCCCCAGCCCCAGCGGAGCGGAGCTGGCGGCTGGCACGGCTGGCCTGGCGTTGGGCCTGCTTTTTTGCGGCTTCTGCCGCCCCCTCAATGACCCGCACCTCATCCTGGCGGGCAGTAACGTTCATAATGCCCGCCCTCAGCTGCAGGGTGTTGTCCTTTCCTACGGACACCACCTCTGCACGGGTACCCAGGTTCAAAATTTCCACCACATCACCCTGTCGTGCGGGCCTGGTGGAGGGAGGGGCCTCCTCCTGCGGGACGGCGTCGGACAGGCTGCGCTGGGCATCATTCAGCAGGCGACGCACCTCGCTGGTGCGGCGGTTCACCTCCTGCCAGTCTGTCTCCTTCTTCTGCTGCTTGCGCAGGGCGGTCAGCTCGGAGAGTACCAGATCGGACATCTCACGGGCCTCCCGGAGGATGGCCTGGGCCTGCTGCCGCGCCTGAGCCAGCTCTTTTTCCCGATCCTGTTCCAGGCGGCGGCGATAATCTGAAGCCTTTTGGGCATCCTCCTCCGCCTGGCGGCGCAGGCCATCGGCTGCCTGGCGGCTGCGCTCCATCTGCTGCCGCTGGCCCTCCAGCTGGCTGATGACATCCTCAAAGCGGACACTGTCCTCACTCATCCGCTGCTCTGCCCGATCAATGATGTGGTCGGGCAGACCCAGCCGCCGGGAGATTGCAAAGGCGTTGGACTTGCCGGGGATGCCGATAAGCAGCCGATAGGTAGGCCTCAGTGTTTCCACGTTAAATTCGCAGGAGGCGTTGCACACGCCCTGCGTGGTCATGGCGTAGAGCTTCAGTTCCGCATAGTGGGTGGTGGCCATGACCTTAGCTCCCAGACTTCGGCTCTCCTCAATAATGGCCACAGCTAGAGCAGCTCCCTCTTCCGGATCAGTGCCCGCCCCTAATTCGTCAAAAAGAGAGAGCGTATGTTCGTCCGTCTCGGCCAGAATTTGGACGATGTTGGTCATGTGGGAGGAGAAAGTGGAGAGGGACTGCTCGATGGACTGCTCATCTCCAATGTCTGCCAGCACCCGCTGGTAGACGGAGCAGTAACTGCCGTCTCCTGCCGGGAGGTGGAGGCCGGTCTGGGCCATCAGGACAAAAAGACCGGCAGTCTTTAGTGTCACCGTTTTGCCGCCAGTGTTGGGGCCTGTGACCACCAGAGTGTCAAAGTCCCGGCCAAGTTCCAAATCAATGGGGACGGCGGTTTTGGCGTCTAGCAGGGGATGCCGGGCCTTACGGAAGCAGAAGCTGCCGTCATCGGACAGTCTTGGCTCTGTGCCGCCCATCCGGTCAGAGAGTTTTGCACGGGCAAAAATCATATCCAACATGACCAGGAGATCGTAACTCAGGGCAATATCCTCCCGCCGTTCTGCTACCAGAGCGGACAGCTCTGCCAAAATCCGCTGAATTTCCGCCTCCTCCTGGGCCAACAGCTCCCGCAGCTGGTTATTTGCCTTCACAGCACCCATCGGCTCAATAAAAAAGGTGGAGCCGGAGGAGGAGACATCATGCACCAGACCGGGGACGTTAGCCCGGTACTCCGCTTTCACCGGCACTACAAAGCGGTCGGAGCGGATGGTAATAATTGGCTCCTGTAAGTATTTCACCGCCGAGGAGGAGATCAAGCCTTGCAGCACCTCACGGGCCTTGCCGGAAGCAGAGCGGATGTGTCTCCGCAGGTCGGCTAGCCTGGGGCTGGCACTATCGGCAATCTCCTCCTCTGAGAGAACAGCCCCGGTGATGCGCTCCTCCAGCCCTTTGTCCGGGCAGAGGGATCGGAAAAAATGGTCAATGCAGGAAGCCTCCTCCTGCCCGTCCCGGTAGGAGCGGATATTCCGGGTACACCGCAGCACCCCGGCGATATCCAGCAGCTCCCTGGGATTCAACGCGCCGCCCAGCGCAGCCCGCTGGAGGCTGGTTGCCACCGGCTTGACTCCCTGAAAGGAGGGATACCCGCACCGGTCGGTCATACTCCGGGCAGCAGTGGTTTCCGCCAGTAGGCAGGTGGCATCATCCCGGTTGTCGCAGGGCCGCAGAGCCAGTATGCGCTCTTTGGCTTCGGCACTGGTGGCTTGCTCTGCCAGCAGGGCCAAAATCCGGGGGTATTCCAGGGTGTTCAGGGATTTTTCCATTAAATCGGTCATAGTGTCTCACCTGTCCAAGTGATTTGTTTCCAGAAGTCCAGTGTGCGGAAGCCACGCTCCAGCTGAGCAGCCACAAAGCCCTCGCAGGCTGCCGTCATCTGTTCCATGCCCTCTCCCGCCAACCGGAAGGAGAAGAGCCGCCGGGGGTCACCCTCCGCCACACGGCGCATGGCGGCCAGGGCATCCCGGTTCAAAGGCAGAGAGACGCCTTCCCCTAGGGCAGCCCTGCAGCCGGGACAGTGGAGAACGCCGCCCTGCAGATGCAGCCGAGGTTCTTCCGGAGTTTTGCCGCAGACGGCGCAGACATCCAGCCGGGGCTGATATCCTGCAAGGCACATTAGCTTCAGCTCAAAGGAGGCCTTCACCAGCGGCAAAGGGCGGTTCAGGGCGTCCAAAGCGTGAAGGGAATTCAGCAGCAGAGAGAGAATGTCCGGGGCGGGTTCCTCATCCTGGGTGACACACTCCGTCAGTTCTGCCAGATAGGAGGCCAGTGCCAGCTTTTCCAGTGAGCCTCGGACACCGTCAAAGTCCCGCAGCACAGCCGCCTCCTTGACGGCCCACCGGCCCTGGTATTCATACAGTGTCAGGTCGGAGTAGACCAGCAGCTGGGCGGAGGCGGCCAGTTGGCTTTTGGCACGGCGGCAGTTCCGGGCAGAAAGGGTCATTTTGCCCCCTTTGCGGGTCAGGACGGTTAAAATCTTGTCCGCCTCTTTATAGCTGACCTCCCGGAGGACGATTCCCTCTGTCTGCATATGCATAGGATGCCACCCCCTTTGCTTCGCAATAACAGTATTATAGCACAGCGCCGCATACGATTCAAGGTCAGAGTCTGGGCGCTCTGCCAGAGCGGACAATTGATTTGGATTTTTGAGGTTGTACGCAAATCCGTTTTACAAAGCGCCAGAACAGTGCGCGGCCGCATAAGGATATTGCCCGCGACAGGCAGCGCCGCCTTGCTCTATGGCTCTATACGCCCGGAGAAACGGGCTGAAAAAGAAATAAAAACAGCGCCCCGCTGACAGGACGCTGCCGTTTGAAGAACCAGCCTTGCAAAGGCGCAGAACTCACAGATCTGCCTCCCACTTATTCCAAACCTTTCCTTTGGAGTCTTTGAATGGGTGGAGAAGGATTTGGATGCCCGTGATGAAACAGGAAAGGAAAAACCGCAACAAAAGCACGATCAGGATAATGCCTACTATTGCAATGAAAGTTACCATTACGTTCACCCCTTCGTGAAGTTCAGAAAATCCTCTTTTACAATATATTATAGCATCCTTTTCGATGCGCCGCAACCGCTTTTTGTTAAATTTTCGTAAATGGGGGTCATGATGTGGCAAAGAAGATCGGCGCAACCGAACCGCTTTTGCCACAGCGTCGCAGATCTGAGAAATCTGCTGTTGCAAAGTCTTTTGAATTATGCTATACTGGATATAAACAAGGTAGCCTGGCGCACATTCCAGCGGGAGCCTGGCGCGATGATATATTTTTTTTGCAAAGGAGACTGATCAATATGGCTTTTACCCTCCCCTCCTATGAGCTGACTGGCAAGGTCGCAATCATCACGGGATCTACCCGTGGCATCGGCAACGCTATTGCCCGCACCATGGCCGCTTATGGAGCGTCCGTGGTCATCACCGGCCGCAAGCAGGAGGCCTGCGACGCCGTTGCGGCAGAGATTGAAGCCGAGGGCGGCAAGGCCCTTGGCGTGGCCACCGATGTCACCAGTTCCGCCGCCCGGGAAAATCTGGTGAAAAAGACCGTGGAGAAGTTCGGCCGGGTGGATATCCTGGTGAACAA
>CAYUUP010000001.1:0-57259 GCA_964447925.1 uncultured Oscillospiraceae bacterium | reverse complement strand
TCTACTGGATCGCATCTCGGCGCGCATTGTCAACGAGGTGGCCCATGTGAACCGGGTACTATATGATGTCACGGCAAAGCCGCCTGCCACAATTGAGTTTGAATAGAGCCTAAATTTTGGAAACTCGCATAAACGATGGATTTCTCACCCAAAAAGTTCAGAGTGACAACACTTTGACAACATTTTTAAATTATCCGAGAATAAAGAGCTATCTGATTTCTGTTGAAGTCAGATAGCTCTTTCCTTTGCCTTTCGGTATCCTGATGGATGTGACCCTCGTGTTTCCAGCACTCAGAATTATGGGCGGGCAGTTCTTTCTCCCTCTCGAAGAGGGAGAGAGAGCCAGCTTGATTAATAACTCAATCCAAAGTTCAACTCATAATAATTCCCAGCTGCATCCCGATAGGCATAGGCCTTACCGTTTTCATCCTTCAAGCTATCTGGCATATACTGATCTTTGTCATAGCCAGGGACATCGTTGGGGCTGACACATACGCCATCGGCATCGACGGCGAGTACAACATTGCTCCGGGGGAGAGTCAGAGGCAGCCGCCCTACCGGAGAGAAACGGCCCAACAATATATCCGTGACGCTGAACGCGACGGAACTCTTCAACTTCATGTTTGAGATCGTGTTCTGCCAGAGCGTGTTGGGGAAACCATATAATAGTTCACTTGCACATCTGAGCAGGTGCCACAGATCATCAGAATAGGTTATAATTTTTAGAGGAAAAGGTCTGCACCCGCTCCGCACATTGGAAAATGCAATACTAGACTCGGAAAAAGATTGTAAATTCGTGGCGCATGTGGTAAAATGACAGATAGAGTGTCACTTCGAAAGGGGATGAGCTGGATGAATCAGCCTACGGAGTTTAAAACAACAGCCATTGGCGGCTTTAACCGCCAGGATGTAATTGACTACATCACCCGGCAGGCAGAGGAGTACCGTCAGCAGCGGGAACAATGGGAGACCCAGCGGCAGGAGATGGAGAGACGGCTAGAACAGCTGGAGCAGGAGAAACAGCACCTGGCTGCACAGTTGGATGAGAGCAGCCAGGCGGCGGCGCAGGCCAAAAGTCTTCAGATAGAGCTAACAAACCAGCGTTCCCAGTGTGCTGTGCTTGAGTCAGAAAACGCATCCCTGCGTCAGCAGGTGGAGCAACTGAAGCCTGCGGCCGAGGCCTATGGCCATGTCAAGGACAGTCTGGCGGAGATGGAACTGGGTGCCCGGAGCCGGGCAGATGAAATCATCAAGCGGGCTCAGATGACCAGCTGGCAGACCTACGAGCAGGCGGATGCCCGTCTGAATCAGGTGCGGGAGAGTTATCACGCTGCTCAGATCCAGATGGATGCTACTGTGGAGCATACTCTGCGGGGGCTTATTAGCATCCGGGATATTATGCGGGATCTGACCCAGACCTTCAGCCAGTGTGATGAGTTTATGGAAAATCTGCGGGTAGCCCGCGAGGATGACCGTGATGGCTGATCGGTATATCACCACAGCAGAGCTTCCCGCTCTGCTGAGTAAACTCTCTGCCGGAGAGCGCATCCTGTTGTCTGGCACCATCTACACAGCTCGGGACGCCGCTCACAAGCGGATTTTTGAATTGCTGGACGCAGGGGAGGAGCTGCCTTTCCCGTTGAAAAATGCTGTGATCTATTATGCCGGCCCAACGCCGGGACAGCAGGGAATGGCGGTGGGTGCCTGCGGCCCGACCACTGCCAGCCGAATGGACGGCTTTTCCCCCCGCCTACTGGATCTTGGGTTGGGTGCCATGATCGGCAAGGGTGAGCGAAGTTCTGAAGTAATTGACGCCATAAAGCGCAATGGCAGCTGCTATTTTGCCGCTGTAGGAGGCGCCGGGGTACTGATTGCCCAGCGTATTATAAAGGCGGAGGTTATTGCCTTCGATGATCTGGGCTGTGAGTCCGTTAAGCGGCTGACGGTGGAAAATCTCCCCCTGACAGTGGCCATCGACTGCAAGGGCGGCAACCTGTACAAGTCCGGCAGGGAAAAGTACTGCTGCCAAGATTGAAAATGGGATTCTATTTTCCGGAAAAAGCCCGTAAATTGATAGGATCAGATGCTTTGAAAGGCCGGGAGGACTTTTATGGATGCATTTACAGGCCTAAAGCTGCGGCTGCAAGCAAGCTGCCCAGATATGGAGTTGCGCGAGGACGAGCCCATGAGCCGCCACACCTCCTTCCGCATTGGTGGCCCTGTCCGGCTGATGGCTTTGCCCAGAAGTACAGAGGAGTTGGCCTCCGCTCTGGCGGCGGCCTGTGAATTGGATATCGCCCCGGTGATTTTGGGTAACGGCACCAATCTGTTGGCTGCTGATGGGACGATAGAGCGCTTTGCCATCAAGCTGACCGGTGGCGCGGGCAGTTTGCAAGCCATAGAGCGGCTGGAGGGGGATCGCCTGTTGGCAGGCGCTGGGATTTCTCTTGCCCGGCTGGCTTCCTTTGCCTGGCGCCAGGGTCTAACGGGTCTTGAATTTGCCCACGGCATTCCCGGTAGTTTGGGAGGAGGTGCCGTAATGAATGCCGGGGCCTATGACGGAGAGCTAAAGAATGTGATTTTAGAAACCAGCTATCTCACTGCAGATGGACGCACTGGCGTCCTTTGCGGCGATGAACAGGCCTTCGGATATCGCACCTCAGCCTTTGGGACGGGGAATAAAATTGTCACAAGCTGTCTGCTTCAGCTTTCCAAGGGGGAGCCGGCGCACATCAAAGCCCGGATGGATGAACTGATGCGAAAACGGCGGGCCAGCCAGCCGCTGGAATGGCCCAGTGCAGGTAGCACCTTTAAGCGTCCGGCAGGGGGCTATGCTGCCGCACTTATCGACCAGTGCGGCCTGAAAGGGGCTTCGGTGGGAGATGCCCAGGTGTCTGAGAAGCACGCTGGCTTTGTCATCAATCGGGGCAGTGCTACCTGCGCCGATGTGATGGCCCTGACCGATTTCATTCGGGAGACGGTTTTGCGGGAGACGGGAATTGAGCTGGAGTTGGAGATCAAGAGACTATAAGATGGAATTTGTTATTATCTCCAGTATGTCCGGCGCTGGGAAAAGCCGGGCAGCGAAATTTTTGGGGTACTACACGGTGGACAATATATCACCTTCGCTGATACTTCGTTTTACGCAGCAATGCCTGAAGGTTCAGGAGCGCTACCAGTATATTGGGGAGAGCAGGCAGGAACCGGTTGCACTGGTGGACCGCATCGATAGGCGGCATCGCTCGGTAACCGTCACCCACTCCTTGACCCGGCACCTGGGCCGGAGGGCGTTTCCAATATCCACGCATCATAGAGATATCTCATGATGAGAGAGCAGCACTGCTATCGCAGGGGAGCGCCCCGCATCGTAGCCATCGGAGGGGGAACCGGCCTGTCCACCATGCTCCGGGGGCTGAAGCTGCACACCCCCAATCTCACTGCCATTGTCACTGTGGCTGATGACGGAGGAAGCTCTGGTATGCTGCGGCAGGATCTGGGAATACCGCCTCCCGGTGATATCCGAAACTGCCTTCAGGCACTGGCCAACGTGGAGCCGCTGATGGAGGATCTTTTGGCCTACCGCTTCCAGGACGGCAGACTGGCGGGGCAGAGTTTTGGAAATCTCTTTTTGGCGGCCATGGATGGTATCTCCCCCAGCTTTGACCAGGCGGTGGCCCGGATGAGCCAGGTGCTGGCTATCACCGGCCAGGTGCTGCCTGTAACCACGGATATTATCAATCTTGTGGCGGAATTTGAAAACGGAACTCATGTCCGAGGCGAGTCCAGAATTTTTGCTTTCAAAAAGGAACAGGACTGCCGTATCCAGCGGGTGCGGCTTGAGCCAGAGGAACCGCTGGTGCTGCCAGAGGTTCTCCGGGCCATCGCCGAAGCGGATGTCATTCTACTGGGACCAGGGAGCCTCTACACCAGCGTGATCCCTAATCTGCTGGTGCCAGGGGTGGCAGACGCTGTCAGAGCCAGTACCGCCCTTCGGGTGTACATCGGCAATATTATGACTCAGGAGGGGGAGACAGAGGGCTACACACTCAGTGACCACCTCGCCGCCCTGTTTGACCATGCCGGTGCAGGACTGGTGGATGTTTGCCTTGCCAACTCTACGCCTATCCCCAGGGATCTACTGGAGGCATATCAGGCAGAAAACGCCGCGCCCACCTTCATTGATGGAGAGCAGCTGGAAAAGCTGGGGGTGGAACTGATCACCGCTCCCGTAGCAAGGGACAATGCAGCGGGCTATGCCCGTCATGACCCAGAGCGACTTGCCTTGGCCATCATGAATTTGATCCGTCAGCGGACGGTTCGCGTGGCGGGAACTGAGGGAATTCGGTATTTGCGGGAGTATTAGGCGGAACGGAGGTAAAGGAAATGTCCTTTTCATCAGAGGCAAAAGCAGAGATCTGTCAAGCCGGGCTGCGACAACCATGCTGCGCTAGGGCGGAGGCCTACGGTGTCCTGTTGTTCTGCAATACCTTTACACAGCATGAGATCCGCGTTACTACCCAGTCTCCCGCTTTTGCACGGCGGCTTCCCCGGCTATTTCAGGCCGCCTTTGGCCTGGAGCTGGAGCAGATGGATCCTACCGGGGCAGGCCGGGTCACTTTTACTGTTACGCGAAAGCCGGACTTGGAGGTTCTGCTGGATTCCTGTGGACTGGACCGGAAGAATACTATCTCCCTGCACATTAACTATGCCCTACTGGAGGAGGACTGCTGCCGCCGGAGCTTTCTCCGGGGGGCCTTCCTTGCCGGTGGCTCTGTCATCAATCCAGAGAAACGCTATCAACTGGAACTTGTTACCTCCCACTACCACGTAGGCCAGGAACTTGACGTCCTGCTACGGGAGTGTTCCCTTTCTGGCGGAAAGTCTGTTGTCCGCAAGGGGAACTATGTCACCTATTTCAAGTTTAGCGAGTCCATTGAGGACTTCCTGACTGCTATCGGCGCACCCCAGGCCGCCATGGAAATTATGAATACCAAGCTGGAAAAGCAGATGCGCAACGCAGCCAACCGCTTTTCCAACTGTGACTTGGCTAATGTGGAGAAGTCTGTGGGTGCAGCCCAGGCCAGTATCGACGCCATTCGCCGCCTACAGGCGAAGAACCAGTTGGACGGGTTGCCAATGAAGCTGCAGAATACTGCCAGGCTGCGGATGGAGAACCCGGAACTGTCTATGAGTGAACTGGCCCAACACTGCGGCATCAGCAAGTCCGGCTTGAACCACAGGCTGCGAAAGCTAACAGAATTGGCCGATAGGTTGGAGGAGTGACCAATGACAAGGTGGGATCGCAGTGTGCGATTCGGCTGGAAGTTGCTGTTCTGGCTCTATCTGGCGGCACTTTTCCTGTTCGTAGTGGTAAAATTTGACGGCAGTATCCAAAGCCTTTTGGAGCGAGTAGACACCTATGGAGAGATCCGGCAGAAAGAGCCGGGCTATAGCTTGAATCTGATGCTCTTTGCCACTCTTCGGAAACAGTTGGCCCGCTGGCCGTCCGCCTGGGCGGTACACAATCTGGTTGGAAATATTCTGGCCTTTATTCCCTTCGGATTCCTGCTACCCAAGGCATACAGCCATTTCCGACATTTCTGGGCAGTGTTGGCGATATCGCTGGTGATGATTTGTACCATCGAGATATTTCAGTATGTCACCCTGCTTGGCTCCTGCGATGTGGATGATGTTCTTTTGAATATGGCGGGGGTATGCCTAGGTTACTTGGCCTTTGTGCTATTCTCCAGGAGGTTGAAACAGTGAAGCTGCTGATTAAACAGCGGGTGTTTTCTTGGAGCGACACCTATGATGTCTATAACGAGTGGGAGCAGCCTGTTTATTTTGTCAAGGCAGAGTTCTTTACGCTGGGACATCAGATACATATCACTGATGAGCAGACAGGCCAGGAGAAGGGAAGCGTCCACCAGAGGCCCTTTGCGCTGATGCCCCGGTTTGAACTGGTGGTGGGAGGAAAAAGCCTGGGCTGGATCCGCAAGGAATTTACCCTGTTCCGACCTCGATTTACGCTGGATATAAATGGCTGGCTGGTGCAGGGAGATGTGTTCGGTTGGGATTATGATGTTGTGGACAGCGCCGGAAGGGTTATCATGCACATTACAAAAGAGCTGTTCCACTGGGGCGATACCTATGTGCTTGATATCCCCAATCAACGGGACTCACTGCTCTGCCTGATGATTGCTATTGCCATAGATGCCGCGAACTGCGACAATTGATTTCAGAAAGGGGGCTGTCGCTGATGTCCTTTGTTCATCTCCATGTCCACTCGGAGTTTTCCCTGCTGGACGGTGCGTGCCGCATCAAAGATCTACCCAGGCGGGCGAAGGAGATGGGGCAGACCGCCCTTGCCATCACCGACCACGGCGTTATGTACGGCGTTATAGACTTTTATCGGGCCTGCTTGAAGGAGGGAATCAAGCCCATCATCGGCTGCGAGGTCTATGTGGCCCCCCGCACCCGTTTTGACAAGGAACATGGCATTGACAACTCCCCCCGACACCTGATCCTCCTGTGCCGCAATGAGGAGGGCTACCGAAATCTATCCTATATGGTGAGCCTGGCCAACATTGAGGGCTTCTATGGCAAGCCACGCATTGACCTGGATCTGCTGAAGCAACATCACAGTGGACTTATTGCGCTCTCTGCCTGTCTGGCCGGGGAGATCCCCCGGCTGCTGCGGAACGGGCAGCTTGACAAGGCCAAGGCTCACGCCGCCTGGATGCGGGATCTGATGGGGGAGGGGGGCTACTATATCGAGCTACAGAATCACAATCTTCCTGAACAGCGAGAGATATTGCCCCGGCTGATCTCCCTGGCCCAGGAGTTAAATATTCCCCTGGTGGCCACCAATGATGCCCACTATCTCCGGCGGGAGGACGCCGCCGCCCAGGACGTGCTGATGTGCATCCAGACGGGCAAATTGGTGTCAGACACCGACCGGATGCGCTTTGAGACGGAGGAGTTTTTCCTCAAAAGTGAAGAGGAGATGGCTGCCGCTCTGCCGGACTGTCCCGAAGCGCTGGAAAACACCCAAAAAATCGCCGATGCCTGCAATCTGACCTTTGAATTTGGCGTCTACCATCTACCGGAATTCCAATATCCCGAGGGCTACGATGGGGAGATGCTGTTCCATGAAAAGTGTGAGCAGGGCTTTTCCTGGCGTTATCCGGACGCCCCGGAGGGCTACCGTCAGCGGCTGGGCTATGAGATGAACATGATCCAGCAAATGGGCTTTGTGGACTACTTTCTCATTGTGGCCGACTTCATCGGCTATGCCAAGGACAACGGCATTCCTGTGGGGCCGGGCCGTGGCTCCGCCGCAGGCTCTATGGTGGCCTACTGCCTGAACATCACGGATGTGGATCCGATGAAATATGGCCTGTACTTTGAGCGGTTCTTAAATCCGGAGCGGGTTACTATGCCTGACATCGACATTGACTTCTGCTATCAGCGCCGAGGCGAGGTCATTGACTATGTGAACCGCAAATATGGCACAGACCATGTGGCCCAAATCGTCACCTTTGGCACCATGGCTGCCCGGGGCGTTATACGGGATGTGGGCCGGGTGATGAATATGCCCTATGCTGAGGTAGACGCCATCGCAAAACAGGTTCCTGCCCAGCCCCTGCATATCACCTTGGATGAGGCCATGAAGGTGTCCCGCCCTCTGCGGGAACAGGCGGAGAGCAACCCCCAGGTGGCCAAGTTGATTAAAACTGCCCAGGCCATCGAAGGGATGCCACGCCACGCCTCCCGCCATGCGGCGGGGGTGGTCATCACTCGGAAACCGGTGTATGAGTATGTCCCCCTGGCACGGAATGACGAGGCCATCGTTACCCAGTATGTGATGACCACGCTGGAGGAGCTGGGGCTGTTGAAGATGGATTTTCTGGGCCTGCGGAACTTAACTATACTGGATGATGCAGCAAGGCTTATCCGCCAGCGGGAGCCGAGTTTTGACCTTCATGCCATTCCGGAGGATGATCTGGAAACCTTCCAGATGATTTCCGCCGGACATACCAGCGGAGTCTTCCAGATGGAGTCTGCTGGAATGACCAGCGTGTGTGTGCAACTGAAGCCCCAGTCCATTGAGGACATAACCGCCATTATCGCCCTCTATCGTCCGGGGCCGATGGACTCCATCCCTAGGTTCATCGCCAGCAAGAACGACGCCAGCCAGATCCACTATGAGCATCCTCTCCTGGAACCAATCCTCTCCGTTACCTATGGCTGCATTGTCTATCAGGAACAGGTGATGATGATCTTCCAACAGCTGGCTGGCTATTCCCTAGGGCAGGCAGATATGGTACGCCGGGCAATGTCTAAGAAGAAGAGAGCGGAAATTGACAGGGAAAAGCAGTCTTTTATCTATGGTGACCCCCAGCGGGGTATTGACGGCTGCGTCAAGCGGGGTGTTCCCGAAGTAACAGCCCAGATTATCTATGACGAGATTGAAGACTTTGCCAACTATGCATTCAACAAGGCCCATGCGGTGTGCTATGCGGTGGTGGCCTATCAGACTGCCTATTGTAAACGGCACTATCCCCGAGAGTATATGGCCGCTCTGATTTCCTCCGTGCTGGACTCCAGCGACAAGGTGGCAGAGTATATCGCAGAGTGCAGGGAGTTGAATATCTCCCTGCTGCCGCCGGACATCAACCGCTCCTGCTCTGGCTTTACTGTTGAAGGGGAGAACATCCGCTTTGGCCTAGTGGCCGTCAAAGGTGTTGGCCGAGGACTCATCCAATCCATGGAGGAAGTGCGGCAACAGGACGGTCCCTTTCAGTCCTTTCAGGATTTCTGTTCTCGGATGTATGACTACGACTTGAATCGCCGCGCACTGGAGAGCCTAATCCGCTGCGGAGCCTTCGATTGCCTGGGTGTATTCCGCTCTCAGCTCATTGCGGTGATGAATCCAGTGGTAGACAGCATCGGCGCCGCCCGAAAGCGCAATTTGGAGGGGCAGTTTGACCTCTTTGGCAGTGCAGGGGGGGCGGATCTCTCCATGAGAGAAGTGCCATTGCCCAATTTGCCAGAATACCCCCCGGAGGAACTCATGAGTATGGAGCGGGCCAGTACAGGTCTCTATCTCTCCGGCCATCCTATGGATCAGTATCGGGAATCTGCCCAAAAGGCCGGGGCCGTGTCTATTGGCAGTATCCTCTCCGACTTTGGCAGAGAGGGGGGACCCCAGCGTTTCCAGGATGAACAGCAGGTGCGCATTGCCGGAGTGGTCCTCGCCGCCCGCACAAAGACCACCCGGAACCAGACAATGATGGCCTATGTCACTTTGGAGGATGACACCGGCTCCATGGAGCTGATGGCCTTCTCCCGTATCCTGGGAGAGAGTGGCAACTACCTGCGGGAGGGGACGGCCCTTCTGGTGGAGGGCAAGATATCAGCCAGGGATGAAAAGTCGCCCCAGCTGATATGCAACCGAATCACTCCATTGAGCCAGGTGGCAGACAGCAATTTGCTGCCCGCCAGCGGGGAAAAAGCGGAAACTGAACTGCCCCCTAAGCGAGTGTGGCTCAGAATACCCAGCCGCTCCCATCCGGCTGTGCGGCAGATTCAAAAGACGTTGATTATGTTTCCCGGCAGCCAAAAGCTGATTTTCTACTATGCGGATACAAAGGAGAAGTCCTATGCGCCTTGCTGGATACATCCCTCACTGCTGCGAGAGCTGCGGGAGTTGCTGGGCGAGGAAAATGTTGTGGTACAGTCATGAGCAAATTCTCAAGTAAAAAAACAAAAAATCCTTTTAAGCGATTTTCGCACATGCCCTTCCAGCGAGTTGTGCTGGTTGGTGTCATGATCGGCCTGCAAGTGCTGATGCTCTTGCTGATGATACTGCGATTTTCGGCATACTTCGTTCAGTTTTATCTGGCCTGTATTGCCATCAGCGTTTGTGTGGGCATCTGGATCATCGGCAATCGGAGCAATATCTCTTATAAGCTGCCGTGGCTGTTGGTGATCTGTCTTTTTCCGGTGTTTGGCGGGCTATTCTATGTGCTGATTGGCGGCAATCGCACCACACGGCGGGAGCGGAAGAAGCTCTCCCGGATAGACGAACTATTTCGCTCTGCCATGAGGCAGGAGCCGGACACACCGGTGGCGCTGGATGCCTGCGGCCCTGACGGCCGGCCTCAGGCCCTCTATCTGTTGGAGGAGTGCCAGTGTCCTCCTTATGTTGGAACCTACAGCGAGTATTTGCCTATGGGTGAGATCAAGTTCTCCCGGATGGTAGAAGAGCTGGAAAAGGCAGAGCATTTCATTTTTTTGGAGTATTTCATCATCGGTGAGGGCCGGATGTGGGAGACGATACTGGATATTCTGCTGCGAAAGGTGCAGCAGGGGGTGGAGGTTCGGGTCATTTATGATGACTTCGGCTGTATTACCACGCTGCCAAAGGGCTATGACAGGTGGCTCCGGGAGCGGGGTATCCAGTGTGCTGTGTTCGGGCCCTTTGTCCCTGTGATGTCTGTCCGGCTGAACAACCGGGATCATCGGAAAATCTGCGTCATAGACGGCTATGTGGGCATCACCGGTGGTATCAACCTGGCAGATGAATATATCAATAAAAAGGAACGCTTTGGACATTGGAAGGATACTGCCATTCTGCTGAAGGGGAATGCCGTGTGGAGTCTCACGGTGATGTTCCTCGCTACGTGGAATTATATCACCCAGGGAGAGACGGACTATGAACAGTTCCGGCCTAGCGTCCACAACCGGCAGCTCTTTACTACCGATGGCGTGGTACAGCCCTACTGTGACAGCCCGTTGGATCATGTCCAGGTGGGCTATAACGTCTATCTGAACATGATAAACCGGGCTAAGAAGTATATTTATCTGGTCACTCCTTATCTTGTCATTGACTCTGCTATGACCAATGCCCTGTGTGTGGCGGCAAAATCCGGGGTGGATGTCCGCATTATGACGCCGGGCATCCCAGACAAGCGCACGGTCTATGAAATGACCCAGGCCCACTATCCACCTCTGCTGGAGGCGGGTGTAAAAATATATCAGTATACACCCGGATTTGTCCATGCCAAGACCTTCGCGGTGGATGACCGCTTTGGCACGGTGGGAACCATCAATATGGATTACCGCAGCTTTTACCTCCATTTTGAGTGTGGGGTCTGGCTATGCAATTCCAGCTCCATTCTCCAAATCCGGGATGACTTTCTGGAGACGCAGAAGCTATGCCAGGAGGTAACACTGGAGAGTACGAAGAAACTCTCCTGGCTGAGAAGGCTGTTTCGGACGATCATGAAGGTGTTTGCGCCGCTGATGTGAAGGGAGTATAAAGTATGCGTCAATATGACTATTTGATAGTGGGCGCCGGCCTTTTCGGGGCCGTCTTTGCCCAAGAAGCCAAAAATCGAGGCAAAAGGGTGCTGGTCATCGACAAGCGGCCCCAGATCGCGGGCAATGTCTATACCCGTGAGGTTGAGGGCATTCAGGTACACGAGTACGGCGCCCATATCTTCCACACCAATAACCGCCAGGTCTGGGACTATGTGAACCGCTTTGCTGAGTTCAACCGCTTTACAAACTCGCCTGTGGCAAACTTCCATGGCGAATTGTACTCCATGCCCTTTAATATGTACACATTCAATCAGATGTGGGGTGTGGTGACGCCGGAGGAGGCAGAGGCCAAGATCAATGAACAGCGGGCTGAAATCATCGGTGAGCCGCAGAATCTGGAGGAGCAGGCCATCTCTCTGGTTGGCCGGGATATCTTTGAAAAGCTGGTGAAAGGCTATACAGAAAAGCAGTGGGGCCGGGACTGCAAGGAGCTGCCCGCTTTCATTATCAAACGGCTGCCTGTCCGGCTGACCTTTGACAACAACTATTTCAACGCGCTATTCCAGGGTATTCCCATAGGCGGTTATACTGGCATGGTACAGAATATGCTGGATGGTATTGAAGTATGGCTGAATGAGGACTATCTGACGAGAAAAGCGGAGTATGATGCACTGGCAGATAAAGTTATCTATACCGGTGCTATTGACGCCTACTTTGGCTTTCGACTGGGGACACTGGAATACCGCTCTGTCCGCTTTGAGACAGAGGTGCTGGATATCCCAAACTTCCAGGGAAATGCCGCTGTCAATTACACCGATCGGGAGACGCCCTGGACCCGCATTATTGAGCATAAGTGGTTTGAATTTGGAAAGGATAGGCGCGGCAACGACCTGCCAAAGACTGTGATTTCCAGGGAGTATTCCTCCGAGTGGAAACCGGGGGACGAACCATATTACCCTGTTAATGATGAGAAAAATGGCGCTCTCTATAAACAATACCGGCAGCTGGCCACAGGGGAGAGGAATGTCATTTTCGGCGGACGGCTGGGCGAGTATAAGTACTATGACATGGATGCTGTCATTGCCTCCGCGTTAGCACTGTGCCGACAGGAGCTGGGCTGAAGATGCATCCGCCTTCAGCGCATCAGGTACAGGCAAATCATCCTATGACAAAGAGAAGTGTGACTTATTTATGACCCGCGTTTATCTGATACGGCATGCGGAGGCGGAGGGCAACGTCTACCGCCGCATCCATGGACAATATGACAGTCTGATTACCCCTAACGGCTGGCGGCAGATCAAAGCATTGGAGGAACGGTTTCGGGATATCCCCGTGACGGCCGTCTATTCCAGTGATCTCTTCCGCACCCGGGCCACTGCCGGAGCGGTGTGCCGCGCCTGGCAGCTTCCCTTGAATACTGACCCCCGTTTGCGGGAGGTGAATATGGGTGTCTGGGAGGACGAGACATGGGCGGCTATGGCTCGCAGGGATGCAGAGCAGATGCAGCTCTTTAACCAGGCAGATCCCCGTTGGCAAGTAGAAGGCGGGGAGCGATTTCTCCAGGTGCAAGCCCGGGCAACCGATGCAATTTTGGAATTGGCGGCCCAGCATCCGGAGGAGAGCATTGCTGTTGTCTCCCATGGTATGGTCATCCGGGCGGTGATCTCCGGCTTCTATGGCTATGATATCAGTGAGATGAAGCGGATACCCCACTGCGAGAACACTGCTGTCTCCTGTATTCAGGTGGAGAATGGCCGGGGAGAAATCCTCTTTCTCGGTGACAGCTCTCACCTGACTGAGGAAATATCCACCTTTGCTCGTCAGAATTGGTGGCGTGACCAGGAAAACGGCAGTGTGACCGTGCCGGATGCCAATCTATGGTACCGCCCCTGGGATCCGGATGCAGAGGCAGCGTTATATTATGGCTTTCGCAAGGACGCCTGGGTAGATATTCACGGAAGTCTGCTGTATTTTGAAGGGGAGGAATTCCTACGAGCAGCCGTTGAACAGGCTGCGTTCGATCCCCGTTCCGTATGGGTGGTCATGTGCGGAGACGATATTGCCGGACTGCTCCAGCTGGATATCCGCCGGGACGCTGACAAAAAAATCGGCGGCATCCCCTTTTTCTATCTCCGGTCGGAGTACCGTCGGCAAGGCCTGGGCATTCAGCTGTTGGGGCAGGCCGTTTCTGTTTATCGCCCGCTGGGGCGGGAGTGGCTGCGGCTGCGGTGCGCCCCGGACAATTACACAGCCCAGCGGTTTTACCGGCGTAACGGTTTTTGCAAGGTTGGGGAGGCCGCAGACAGCCGGGTTCCGCTGGACTTACTGGATAAATATATCGGTTTTGATATGGAGCAGCATCGGAAAATGGTGCTGGAAAATGTGTAAAGGTGCTTTCCTGACATTGAAAGCGCAGCTTGCAAATAAAGAGGTGCATTGGCATTGGAATATATCACCAATTCCCCGGAGGAGACAGAGGCACTGGGGGCGGCGCTGGCAAAAGGACTTAACCCAGGGACAGTGATCGCTTTTCTCGGCGGGCTGGGTATGGGAAAGACCGCCTTTATCCGGGGACTGGCCCGGGGACTGGGCATAGACTGCAGGGTGACATCTCCCACCTATACCATTGTCAATGAGTATCCAGGGGGACGCCTGCCCCTGTTCCACTTTGATCTTTATCGTCTTTCCGACCCTGAAGATCTTTTTGATATTGGCTGGGAGGACTATCTGGAGCGGGGCGGCATCTGCGCGGTGGAATGGAGTGAGCGGGGGCTGGATGCCCTGGAAGGGCTGACTGTCCTCAGGGTGGAACTGCATCCGGGCAAAACAGAACACAGCCGCTACATTGTGATAACTGAGGTGAATTCGAATCCATGATAATTTTAGCGTTGGAGTCCTCTGCAAAGGCAGCCTCCGTGGCACTGTGCCAGGACGAGACACCCCTGGCGTTAGCCTTTCAGAACAGTGGACTGACCCATAGCAGCACCCTGTTGCCTATGGTGGACAGCCTGCTGCATAATTCCGGCATGCCGCTGGATAAGGTGGAACTGCTGGCAGTGGCCTGCGGGCCTGGCTCTTTCACCGGGCTGCGCATTGGCATTTCCACCGTAAAGGGCCTGGCTTGGGGACTGGAAAAACCCTGCGCCGGAGTGTCTACCCTGGAGGCCATGGCCTGGAACTTGGCCCATGTCAAGGGCGTCATTGCCTGTGCCATGGATGCCCGCCGTTCCCAGCTATACTGGGGGCTGTTCCGCTCCAATGGGGAAAAGCTCCTGCGGCTGAAGGCTGACCGGCCTGTCTCCGCTGCTCAGGCGGTGAAAGAACTGGCAGAAACGGGAATCTCTGACAAAATTATTGTTGGCGATGGGGCAATCTTATGCTATAATGAAGCGGAGAAGACGGGCGTCCCCGTCCGGCTGGCCCCGCCACACCTCCGTCAACAGCTGGCCTGGGGAGTGGCTCGAGCCGCTCTGGAGCAGGCCAATCGGGGAGAACTGACTGATGCCCAAGGCTTAGAAGCCAGCTATCTGCGGCTCTCACAGGCAGAGCGGGAGAGATTGGCGAGAGAAAGTGCTGACATGAAATAAGGAGGACTTTATATGACGGAGCAGGTTCATATTTTGAAACATCCCCTGATTCAGCACAAGCTGACAATTCTCCGGGATAAAAATACCAATACCCGACAATTCCGGCAGGTGGTGTCTGAGATCGCCGTCCTCATGTGTTATGAGGTTTGCCGCGATCTGCCCACCGAGGAGGCGGAGATACAAACGCCTTTGGAATCCACCAAAGGCCGTATTATCTCCGGGAAAAATCTGGCAGTGGTACCTGTACTTCGTACCGGGCTGGGCATGGTGGACGGGATTCTTGCCCTGCTGCCCACCGCAAAGGTGGGGCATATCGGCCTTTATCGGGATCAGAAGACCATGGATCCGGTGGAGTATTACTGCAAGCTGCCAGAGGATATCGACCAGCGGGATGTGATATTGCTGGATCCGATGATCGCCACAGGAGGCAGTACCTCGGCCGCTCTCCAATTTATGAAGGGCTTTGGTTGCCGCAGTGTGCGGCTGATGGCCCTCATTGCAACAGAACCGGGACTGAAACAGATCTGCAAGGCACATCCGGATGTACCCATCTACTGCGTATCGGTGGATGAGCGGCTGGATGTCAGCGGCTATATCGCCCCCGGTCTAGGGGATGCGGGAGATAGAATATTTGGGACAAAGTAAGAATCATAGATGGAAAAATCAGTGGCGGCAGGATAAGATATCCTGTCGTCCGTTTGAAGGGAGGAAAGCCTAATGTGCGGGATTGTAGGCTTTGCGGGCCGGGAGGAGGCCGCTCCAATTTTATTGGATGGGCTTGCGAGGCTGGAATATCGGGGTTATGACTCTGCGGGGATGGCTGTCTATACTCCTGGAAAGGGTATGACGGTGGCCAAAACCAGGGGGCGGCTGAAGGCACTGTCTGATCTGGTTCATGGCGGGGTGGATATCCACGGCTCCCTGGGGATTGGACACACCCGGTGGGCTACCCATGGCCAGCCTTCTGATGTGAACTCCCATCCCCATGTTAGCCAGTCCGGCAGAATCGCGGTGGTACACAATGGTATCATCGAAAACTATATCGCCATTCGGGAGTATTTACAGGGCAAGGGAATTCGCTTTGTATCAGAGACGGACTCCGAGGTGGTGGCCCAGTTACTGGAGTATTACTATAATAAGGTCGGCGATATGCTGGACGCCATTGTCAAGGTACTCCACCGCATTGAGGGTTCCTATGCCCTGGGCATCATTTGCTCTGACTATCCGGATCGGCTCTTTGCCGCACGGAAGGACACGCCGCTGGTGCTGGGTTTTGGGGAGGACGCCAGTTTTCTGGCCTCCGATGTCACGGCGATGATCAAGTACACCAGAGATGTGGTCTATATGGAGGACAATGAGCTGGCAGTGCTGACCGCCGATGGCATTCAGGTCTACAACGCCCTGCTGGAACCCGTGGATAAAGAACACGCCACCATAGACTGGGAGATCTCTGCGGCGGAAAAGGGCGGCTATGAACACTTCATGCTTAAGGAGATCATGGAACAGCCGGAGGCCTTCCGCAGGGCGGTGCTGCCCCGCATCCGCGCAGGAAGGGTAGTGCTGGATAGCTTGACTCTGACGGAGGACTTTATCCGTGAACTCTCCAAAATCAGCGTCATAGCCTGCGGATCCTCCTATCATGTGGGCATGGTGGGGAAGTACTTCCTGGAAAAGCTGCTGCGGCGGCCGGTGGAGGTGACGTTGGCCTCGGAATTCCGCTATTGCGACCCCATCTTGGATGAACATACCCTGGTGGTAGCCATCAGCCAGTCGGGAGAGACTCTGGATACCATGGCCGCTCTGCGGGAGGCCAAGCACCGAGGTGCCAGGACGCTGGCGGTGGTGAATGTGGTGGGCAGCTCCATTGCAAAAGAGGCGGACGATGTGCTATATACCTGGGCTGGGCCGGAGATTGCTGTTGCCACTACCAAGGCATATTCCACCCAACTGGCAGTACTCTACCTACTGGGGCTGTACTTTGCCGATATCATTGGAAAGCTCCCCTCGGAGCGATATAATGCTATCGTGGAGGAATTGCAGCGTATTCCGGAGAAGATGGAACAGGTACTCTCGCGCGTGAATGACATCCAATATTATGCCTCCCGTTACTTTAACCATGAATCCATCTTCTTCATCGGCAGGAATATTGATTATGCCGTGGGGCTGGAGGGTTCGCTGAAGCTGAAGGAGATCTCCTATATCCATTCGGAGGCCTATGCCGCCGGGGAACTGAAGCATGGCACCATCTCCCTTATCATTGAGGGAACGCTGGTGGTTTCCCTGGCTGGGGGCGGTGACCTCTTTGACAAGTCAGTGAGCAATATCGTGGAGGTAAAGGCCAGGGGTGCGGATGTACTGGCCCTGACTACCGACAGCCACAGAGAGGCGCTGTCAAAGACGGTAGACGCCCTGTTCACAGTTCCCGATACCCATCCCATGCTGCTGCCCTCCCTGGAGGTGTTGCCACTCCAGCTTTTTGCCTATTATGTGGCCCTGATGCGAGGCTGCGATATCGACAAGCCACGAAATCTTGCAAAGTCTGTGACAGTAGAATAATATGTGAAATTTCACAGGAAGGAAGTGTGCTATGGAAAATCTGCAGAAAATTGCCCTGCTCATTGATGCGGACAACACCCAGCTCTCTAAACTGGAGGATGTGATCCAAGAGATCTCCACCTATGGGCGCATCGTGGTAAAGCGGGCCTATGGAAATTGGAAGAAGGAAAATTTGAAAAACTGGGAAAACGAGCTGAAGCGCTTGGCCTTTCGCGCAGAGCAGCAGTTTGATTATGTATCAGGGAAGAATGCCACAGATATGGCTCTGGTGATTGACGCCATCAATCTGCTGCACGCCAATATCTATGATGCTTTCGTTATTGTCACCAGCGACAGTGACTTCACTCCGCTTGCCATCAGTCTCCATGAATCCGGCGTGTACGTCATTGGCGTGGGGGAAAGTAAGACACCTGAACCATTCCGGAAAAGCTGCGATGAATTTATCCTGCTGGAAAACCTGGGCGTGAAGGAGCCAATCCCAGCTCTCCGTGCCGGAGAGATCCCTCCGGCAGAGGGGGCAGTGCCGGTCAAGGGAACGGGGAATGACATCGATGAGATACACAACCTGCTGAAGGTAGCCTGCGCGACCTATCAGGATGACAATGGCTATGCCTATGTTGCAGCGGCAGGAAACTTCATCAAACGGGCCAAGTCGGATTATGATCCCCGAACCTATGGCTATGAGAAGCTCTCCTCGCTGATCAAAGCATTTCCGGAGCGGTACAGAATTAGAGATCAGACCGAGACAAAAGGGATGATGTACTGCTGTAAATAACAGAAATTAGACAACTCCCCCGGCAGTGCTAGCTGGGGGAGTTGTCTTTTCTATTATAGCGGCTGCTGCTCAGACGCCTTCAGCAGCAACTGGAATTGCTGGTAGACTTCCGGGAAACGGCGCTTCAGAGAGACGGGCCGGTTGGTGTTCATATCCAGGAAGCAGTGATGGCTCTCACCGGTGGCGCAGAGAGTCCCGTCCGGGAAACGGATTTGATATGCCAGAGCAAAGCGCACACCGGTAAACTGAATCAGTCGGGCGTGGATGTGAAGCACACTGTCAAACCGGGCAGAGGCAATATATTTGCAGCTCACATCTGTCACTGGAATGCTGATGCCGGTATGCTCCAGCTCGGCATAATCCAGCCCATTCCGACGCATTAGGTCGATGCGGGCTTCTTCAAAATAACGGATATAGTTAGAATGATGAACGATAGCCATTTTATCCGTCTCGTAATAGTTTACGCAGCGGATAAAGGGAGCAAAATCAGGCATGTACCTCATGACTTACCTCCGCTTCAGCCTGCCTTGCTTCAGATCCTCCGCAGCCATGGCTCGGACAGCGAAGTGCTGGAGTTTTCCAGTGGCGGTGTGGGGGAGTTCCTTGGAGATGCAGTAGAACCGTGGGCGCTTGTATTCTGACAGCATAGGGTGACCGGTGGCAAAATCAATCAGCTCCTGCACTGTCAGGCTGTCATCCGAGGGCAGAATATAGGCGGCCACAACCTGTTCCCGCAGAGAGTCAGGGACGCCTACCACACAACTTTCCATGACCTTGGGGTGTTCATTGAGAATCCCTTCAATTTGAGCGGGATAGATGTTCTCTCCCGCAGAGACGATCATGTCATCCTTGCGGCCCACAATGGTGACAAAGCAGTTTTCGTCCCAGGTACCCAGGTCACCGGTGTAGAGAAATCCTTTATAGAACTTTCCCTTTGTCAATTCAGAATTGTTGTGATAGAGATAGCCCGTCTTGGCGGGGGAACCCAAAATAAGCTCACCGGTTTCCTGACCATTCTGAGCCACCAGTTCGTTCGGTTCGCCGTGGCGGTGGGGGTAGACCTTGACAATGCGCACGTCATCATCCGTGCAAGAGTGTCCGGCAGTCCCCGCCATCTCCGGCAGGTCATAGGGTCGGAGAAAGGTGTTCCAAAAGGTTTCTGTGGTGCCATAGCCGTTAAAGATATTAGGCGTTAAAGTCTGCTGAAAGTGGATACAGGCGGCCTTGTCCAGGGGACTGCCCATGGTGATGATGCCCTTCAGTGCAGAGAGGTCAGCCTTTATCCTATCCTGGGCGCGGGAGAGCAGATTGAGTACGGCAGGTACGCCGATCAGGAAGCTGACTTGGTATTGCTGGGCGTATTCCAGGCAACGGTTGGGGCTGAAATCCCGAAGGATCACCACCTCACCCCCAACATACAGGGTGGGGCAGGGACCACCGGAGTGGAGACCGCCCCTGTGAAACCAGGGGGTCATATTCATGGTGCGGTCAATAGGGGAGAGAGGAAAGTGCATGATTACGTCGTGTGCAGAGAGTACTTCGTTGATGGAGTACAGCGGAACGCCCTTAGGACGGTTAGTGGTGCCAGAGGTATACAGCCGGGTACTCTCATCGTACATCCCCAGCGTTTCCGGAATTTCCGGTTCTGTCTCCGATTGCCCAGAAATATAGTCCTCAAAGAAAATTTGTCCATCGGGGGCGCATTTCTCATTGGTGGTATTCACCATCACCACCCGGCGAGGCTTTGCCGCCGCCATAGAGAGGGCCAGCTCTACATTGTCCTTGAAATAGGAGTCATAGATAAAAACTGCAGGGGTGCTGTCCTCCAAATTCAGTGCGATTTCGCCTCCAGCTTGATGGTAGTTGATGGGACAATCGATGGCACCCAACTTTTGAGGGGCCAGATAGCACAACACGAACTCCCAGCTATTCCGCAGGAGGTACATCACCACATCCTCCTTTTTCACAGTATCACCCTGCAGAGCGTGAGCCATGCGGTTAACATCGGCATTCAATTCCCGATAGGTCCATCTCTGACCGCCAGCAGGATCAGAGAGGGCGGGACGGTTGGCATATCGGACAACATTCCTCATAAAGCCATTGATATAGGTGAACTGAGACTCAAGAGCTTCCTGAAAGGCTGGATTCTTGCAGGGGATGAGCATATATTCACACTCCTTTGCTTATCATGCTGTGATCGTTACAGATAACGGCCAACGATTACGGTGGAATTTTGTCCGCCAAAGCCAAAGGCATTGGACATGGCAACAGAGATCTCTGACTTTCGGAAAGCCCGAGTAATCACGTCCAGAGGACAGTCCTCCGCCAAATGGACACAGCCTAGGGTAGGAGGCAAAATACCCTCCCTGACTGCCATCAGGCAGGTGATGACCTCGGTGATGCCTCCGGCGCCCATCATATGTCCGGTAGCCCCCTTGGTAGAACTGACCGGCGGGGGATTTTCCCCAAAGACGGAGCGGATTGCCGCAGCCTCAATGGAATCTCCCATAGATGTCGATGTGCCGTGGGCGTTTATATAGCCGATGTCGGCGGGCGTCATCCCCGCATCCATCAGGGCGTCCTTCATACTGGCGATAGCACCCCGGCCATCAGGGGCGGGAGAGGTGACATGATAGCCGTCGGTGTTGTTGGCAGAACCCAACAGCACACCTAGAATCTCTGCACCTCTAGCCCGGGCATGACGATCTGTTTCCAGAATCAGCGCACCCCCACCCTCGCCCATAACAAAACCATCTCGATCTGCATCAAAGGGTCGACAGGCGGTGGCGGGATCGGGGTTCCGAGTCAGCGCACGGGCCACAGACAGGCTGGCAGTTACCAGCGGGCAGAGGATGCTTTCGCCGCCTACCGCCACCATCACATCTGCCTGGCCGCTTTGAAGCAGCATCTCGGATATGTGGATGGCGTCCGCTCCGGAGGAGCAGGCAGTGCTGACGGTGTAGCACGGCCCCTGGATCCCCTTGTCGATGGCGATGAGAGAGGCGGCGGTGTTGCCCAGCACTTTTGGAACAAAACGGGGACTGACCCGGTTCCGGCCTGTAGTCGTAATCTGCGCTTGAACGGCAGCAATTTCGGAGATTCCACTCATTGCTGTCCCCATGACAATGCCCACCCGACGATTTTCTTGTCGTGGATTAATACCGCTCTGGGCCAGAGCTTCCGATGCGGCAATGTAGGAAAATTGGGCAAAACGGGCGGATTCCCGCGCCAGCTTCCGGGGCATATGCGCCTCCGGCAAAAAATCCCGCACCTCTGCAGCTACTCGCACTGGCAGTTCGCCGGGGTCAAAGCCGGTGATGGGGCCAATCCCGCTCTCGCCCGCAATCAGATTACGCCAGAAGTTGTCTGTGCCGATACCGATAGGAGAAACGACTCCCATGCCGGTGATGACGATACGTTCTCTCTCCATATGGAATCACATCCAAATCTCGTTTTTATTATTATATTATGGAAGGACGTGAATGTCAAGATGATTCCGAAATAATCCAGAGTAATGAAACAGGGAACCGAATGATCACCGTTCCCTGTCATTGTATCCTTTTAAAGTCTGTTGCAGCCAACAAAAACCCAGCAGTATTAACAAATATAGAAGAATACCTGCATATAACACTCCGATTTTATCCCGCCGGGTTAACATGTACCATGCAGTGCTTTACATCAGGAAAGGCGGTTTCCACATGGTCGTGTACTGACTGGGCGATGCTGTGGGCAGCGGTGAGGGGGAGAGCGCCGTCCGCCTGAATTTCAATATCCACATAGTAGCCCGAACCAAACTGCCGGGTGCGCAGGAGGTCAACATCCAGTACGCCATCCACTGAGCGGGCGGCGGCGGCCAGGGCCTGCTCTAGATCCTGCCCGGCAGAGCGGTCGGTGAGTTTGGAGATGGCGTCTTGGAAAATCTGCCATGCGGCCCGCAGTACCAGCAGGGCAATAACAATACTTGCCAGAGGATCCAGGATGGGGAAACCAAGCCTTGCGCCCAAGATTCCAATGAGACTTCCCACAGATGAGAGGGCATCAGAGCGGTGGTGCCAGGCATCGGCCATCAGGGAGGATGAGCCGATGGACTTTGCAGCTCGGCGGGTAGCCCAGTACATAGCCTCCTTGACGGCGATTGATAGGGCGGCGGCAACAGCGGCCAGCAGTCCCGGCACTGCTAATTCTGATGTGCCGAAAAGAATGGTTTTAATGCCATTCCAGCCGATGCACGCCCCGGTGACTGCCAGCACAATGGCAAGTCCGGCAGCGGCGATACATTCCAGCCGGTCGTGGCCGTATTCGTGATCGGCGTCTGCCTCCTTGCAGGAGAGCTTCAAGCCAATGATGACTATCACAGTTGAGAATACATCGGAGGCAGAGTGGGCGGCGTCAGAGATCAATGCAACAGAGCCGGCCAGAACGCCCACTACCAGCTTCAGAGCGGCCAGTGCGAGATTGATGAGAATGGAGAGGACAGAAACTGACAGTGCAGTCTGGGTGCGGCTTTTTGCGGTACGCATGAGAAAGCCCTCCTTGACAACTGATATAAAAAAGCCTGCGGAACACCGTCCCGCAGACAATCTGCTGCCCCAGAACTGGGGCCCGGCAGCCGTATATACTATGTACTGCTGCCTGATCCTGTGCATTATATCATGAAAAAAAAGGTTAGTCAACCATGACATTAACGTTCTGAAATCTCTTCAGCCTTTTCAATTATTTCCCTCGCCCCAGTTTCTTCAGCATCCAGTCTTCAAATTTTCTGCCATATTTCAACCCCACCCAAAAGCAGACGGCAATGAGGGCAACCACCAACGCCAGCGCATAGGCGGATAGGTCGATGGCGGAACTTCCCAGCAGGGAGGCCGCCAACAGGCCCCAAGGTCGAGCAAAGAGAACAATCAGAATATAGCGCCGGAATGAGATGTCGGTCAGCCCTGCTAAAATGCAGATGATATCATCAGGGAAGAAGGGGAAGAGCAGAGTGAGAAAGAGAAGCGTATCTCGCCGTGACCGAAAGGCATCCAGATACCTGGTGGAGATCTTTCGATTAACAAAGTTCTCCACCCATCTTTGCCCCAGCAGCCGCGCCAAGGTGAAAGTGATGGATGAGCCAGTCACTACCGCCAGGATGGTGATAATGAAGCTAGGCCACATACCGAAGATGGCGCCCCCGGCCATGGCAACAATGTTATTGGGGATGGGAGCCACGATGACGGCCAAAAGTTGGATACCGAAATAGGCCAGGTTTGAATATGGGGCCGCATCGGCAATCCAATCCTGAAGTCCCTCTAGATTGGATGTTAACGCCCAGAAGGGAGAGAGCCTCAGCACTAGGACGGCAGCTACCATCCCTGCCAGCAGCAAAATCCAAAGAATATTCCGAAGCCATTTCCAATTCATATGGACAAAACTCCTCTGCTTGATGCGTTTCTAACAGTTTACCACTGAACTTTTGGCCTGTCATTAAGGAATTATTTTAATTTTATGAAATTTTTACATTCGATCCGGCGCCTCAAAGCCCAGTAGATCAATTGCAGTCTCCAGCACCCGCAGCACTAGTTGGATCAGCGCTACATAGCCTGCCCGACGTCCGGTGTCTGTCTCCTTTAAAACGCTGTGTTCGCCGTAAAACTGGTTTAATGCTCCAGTCAATTCATAGATATAGTGGCACAGCCGGTTGGGGGCGCTCTGTTCATAGGCCTCATAAACTGCCGTATTAAAGCCGCAAAGAGCCAACGCAAGGGCAACCTCGCTGGGGCTGGCAGGGGAGGGGATGGTGCCGGGGGCTGCGTCCGGGTACAGGGCTGCGAACTTGGTCAGGATGGACTTGATGCGAACCATGGTATACATGATATAGGGTCCGGTGTTGCCTTCAAAGGAAGCAAAGCGGTCGATATCAAAGACATAGTCCTTGGAGGGCTGATTGGACAGATCGCCGTATTTGATGGCGGCTAGAGCCACCTTTTCCGCGATGGCGCGCAACTCATCCTCAGGAATGTTGCCGCTGGCATTGGAACTGGACTTCTCATAAACGGCATCTGCCACCTCTTTCAACAGGTATTCCAGACGCAGGACGCCGCCCTCGCGGGTCTTGAAGGGTTTCCCGTCCTTTCCGTTCATGGTGCCAAAGCCGATATGCTCCAGGCTGCACCGTGAACGCTCCACCAGCCCGGTCTTATATGCGCAGCGGAAAACCCGAAGGAAGTGCAGCGCCTGTCGTTTGTCGGTAAGGTAGATAATGCGGTCAGGATGAAAGTCCTGCTGCCGTTGGACGATCGTGGCAAGATCTGTGGTCATATATTGGGCAGCTCCGTTGGATTTTAGAATCAGGCAGGGAGGAACTTCAATCTTATCGCCCTTTTCTGCCACATCCACCACCAGAGCGCCATCGGAGACGCGAGTATAGCCCTCCGCCTTCATCCGCTCTACCATGGAGGCAATATAGGGTTGAGCATCGCTCTCTCCTAGCCACAGGTCAAAGCTGACATTCAGCTTTGCGTAGTTGCGCTTCAAGTCTTCGACAGAGATATTGATGATGTGCCGCCAGAGGGCGCGGTAGCCGGGCCGTCCCGCCTGAAGCTGGGCGGTGGCATCCTGGGCGGCAGCCCGGAAGTCATCATCCACCTTGGATTTCTGGGATGCACAAGGATAGATTTCTTCCAGGTCAGCAATGGTAAAGGGGGAATCAACAGGATAGTCATCGGTCTTATCCGGATCAAAATAGGGGAGTTCGGGCTGGCGCTCCTTCAGCTCTGTGATAATCTGGCCGATCTGCAGGCCCCAGTCCCCCAGGTGGACATCGCCAATGACATTGTGGCCCAGAAAGCGGGCAGTGCGCTTAATGGACTCGCCAATGATGGCGCTGCGGAGATGCCCTACATGAAGAGGCTTGGCCACGTTGGGGCCGCCATAGTCCACCACGATGGTCAGCGGGTCAGCTACCTGCTCCACTCCCAGCCTGGGGTCAGCTGCCATCTCTTCCAGTCGTTGAGCCAGCCAACTGTCCGCCAGCGTTAGATTGAGAAAGCCAGGGCGTACTGCCTCCGCATTTCCCAGCATAGGGACGTCCTGCAACTGCTGCGCCACATCCTGCGCGATGAGCAGGGGAGCCTTGTGATATTGTTTCGCCCCGGCCATAGCGCCATTGCACTGGTACTGGCACAGGTCAGGCCGGTTGGACTGAGTAACCTGTCCAAGGGCGGGGTCATAGCCTGCGGCTAGAAAGCCCTGAGATACCGCTTCGGTGAGTTCTTCAAGTATCGTTTTCATTCCGGTTGATCCTCTCAAATAGATTGGTTCCTTGTCTGACAGTCAATATTATATGTCACCGGGCAAAGAATGTCAACATTTGCCTGAGGAGGGTAGACAAGCCGGATTATCCTTGGTATAATTATAAATATAGAAAATGCTGGTGGAAAACTGTTGGCAGAAACAGGGGAGAGCGGCATGGATCACACAAAAAAGGCGTTGACTGCAGCGTTGGATAAACTAAAATATCTGTGCCGGGCAGGTCCGGCACGGTTGAAGGGATTTTCCCAGAGCTGCAGTGCAAAATCCAAGGGACAGCCCCAAAAACGGCAGAGCCAGTCCTCAAGGCCCGGATGGGTCTGGAGACAGGCGGCAGGCCTGGCACTGGCGTTGCTCATTGGCGTGGCCTGCGGTTTACTAATCGCCCCTTATCTGCAGAGCGTGCTGGAGGCGGGACGTTCGGTCAACCGCTTGAGTCTTGCTGTATGTTTTCTGATGATTGGGGCCGTGGTGGCATGGCTTTTGCAGAGCATCTTTCATGAGGCGGGACACCTTGTGGGCGGACTACTGACAGGCTATCGCTTTTCCTCTTTCCGCATTGCCAATTTTATGTGGATCTGGTCAGACGGCAGATTACAGCTGAAACACTTTTCTATGGCTGGTACTGGCGGACAGTGCATCATGCGTCCACCAGAGTGGACGGAGGACGGGATTCCCTATATCCTCTACAATCTAGGCGGCCCTCTGGCCAATCTAATTCTGGCGGTTCTTTTCTATGGCCTGTTTTATCTCTGCCGGAGTGTGGTTTTCTTGGCACCGTTTTTTCTTATGCTGGCGCTGATGGGCTTGGTATTGGCCCTCTTTAACGGCATCCCTCTGT
The DNA here is from genome assembly GCA_964447925.1 of uncultured Oscillospiraceae bacterium. GTDB lineage: Bacteria > Bacillota > Clostridia > Oscillospirales > Oscillospiraceae > CAYUUP01. Next base: position 30,885 of record CAYUUP010000001.1, on the reverse strand, counting down.
ATGGTCTGAGTGAGATCAACAATGACGGATATAATGCCCTTTCGTTAGGTAAAGGCCGCAATGCACTCTGGGCCTTCTGGGTGCAGATGGAGTCAAACTTCATGCTTGCCGCTGGCGTGCGGCCCAAGGATATGCCGGAAGCGTGGTTTGAGCTTCCCTCTGATGAAGCAATGAAAAATCCCATGACCTCCGTACTGGGCGTGCTGGCTTGTGACCGGCTGATGGATCAGTGGCGGTTTGATGAGGCAGACAGGCTTTTGGAGCAGCTTTTGGCTCTGGACAGCGGTATTGTTGGGGTACACCGGAAACTGATGGTATGCGACAGAATCTATTGTAATCTGATCGAAGTGAGCGAAGGAAAGGTGCCTAAGGTTTCTGTAGATGAGCTTCTGGATGACCAACAGAAAAAATTTATGAAAACCATGAAAAGATTTCCTGCAGTGCTACGGACACAATATGCATTGTCTCTATTGAGGGATAAAGCTCCCGAACAGGCAAAGCAGATCGAAGTCCAGTTTGGTAAGCTGGAAAAGACTTATCCTTATTCTGCCGATTTTGCGGCGGAGCGGGGGCTGATGGATCTGGCGAAGGGCCACGCCAGGACAATAGGAGTGGAATAAGAGAATCGGCAAGGAAAAGTACACGGTTATGCGAGAGGAGGGAATGGAAGGCGAGGAGTCTGCACATCATCCATAATCATCTTTTGCCCAGCATTGATAAGTAAACAAAATAAAAATTTTGTTTACTTTAGGGGAGGGCAAAAGGGGAGTTGTGGGTAAGAACTCGCTTATGAAATGCTATGAATTATCGCAATGAAGCTCCGCCAGAGCTGGCTGATTTTCTTTCCTACCATGAGACGGCTAAGAATCACTCTCAGCACACGGTTGATGAATACTTCCTGGATCTTCGGAACTTCTTCCGTTACATCAAGCGGCTACGGGGTCTGGTGCCTGAATTGCTGCCTATGGATGAGATATCCATCAAGGACGTTAATTTGGAATTGATTCGCAGTGTCACACTATCAGATGTTTACGATTATATGAGTTATCTGGCTCGTGAGCGTCCCCAGCACACCAACAGCGACCGTACTGATTATGGCCTGGAAGCCTCTTCACGCGCCAGAAAGGTTGCCAGCATTCGATCCTTTTATAAATATTTGCAAAAATTTAACAAAATTGAGGAAAATCCGGTTCAGGATCTTGAGCCGCCCAAGCTGAAGCGCTCCCTGCCCAAATACCTGACGCTGGATGAGTGTACGCAACTGCTCCAGTCCGTCACTGGCTCAAACTCCGCACGGGACTACTGTATCTTAACTTTATTTCTCAACTGCGGGCTTCGGATATCAGAGTTGGTGAATTTAAATGTCTCGGACATCCATGGAGACACTATTCGGGTGCTGGGTAAAGGCAACAAGGAACGCATCCTCTATCTCAACGAGAGCTGCCAGGCGGCTCTGGAAAACTGGTTGACTGAGCGAAATATGCGGGAACAGATCGACAAACAGGCCCTGTTTGTCACCAGCCGACGGAAACGAATCACCCGTGCTGCTGTTCATAAGCTGGTGAAGAAGCGCCTGGCCGAGGCAGGACTGGATGCTGATGAGTATTCCTCCCACAAGCTGCGCCATACGGCGGCTACCCTGATGCTCCAGAATGGCGTGGATGTTCGTACCCTGCAAGAGATGCTGGGGCATGATAACTTGAATACCACCCAAATCTACACCCATGTCAGCAGCGAGAGTCTACAGGACGCAGCAGAGCAAAATCCTCTGGCAAAGCTGAAGCCACCCCAACATCCTAGACAACGGAATAAAGATGAAAATGAATAAGCACAGCATAAAGAAAGTCGCAATCAGAGGCGGGCTGTTGCCAAAAGGGACAATCTGAAAAAAATTCAAGCGAAACGGCTGCAACCTCAATAGGTTGCAGCCGTTTCGCTTGATATAGGCAATGGTTGGAGTATATCTGTCTCCGTGCAGATGGTCATTTTTGTTTATCACACCAGATATCCCTTCGCTTTTATTACATCAATGACGCTATCCACATATTCCGTGCAGATCTTATTATCTTTTGCTTCGACCATGACTCGGATCACCGGCTCTGTGCCGCTTTCCCGCACTAAGATACGCCCAGTATCACCCAGCGCGTCCGCCACTGCCTTGACAGCGGCTTGTACGTCGGGATCGTTTTGAGCCTCTGGCTTTGATTTCACACGCACGTTCTTCAAGCATTGTGGGTACATTTTCATCTCATCTGCCAGCATAGAGAGCGGCATTTTCTTATCCAGCATGGTCATCATGACCATAAGGCTCGTCAGTATCCCATCTCCTGTTGTCGCATACTTGCCAAAGATAATATGCCCAGACTGCTCACCGCCAAGAACATAGCCATTAGCCATCATGTTCTCTGCAACGTACTTATCACCAACGGCAGTTTTTTCGGTGTGAATTCCAATAGCGTCACATGCCTTGTATAGCCCCATGTTTGACATAATCGTTGTCACAATAGTGTTGCCGTCCAGCAGACCTTCTTCCTTCATGTATTTACCACACATAAACATAATCTGGTCTCCATTGATGACACGCCCCTTTTCATCAACAGCCAGGCAGCGGTCAGCATCGCCATCATATGCAAAGCCCACATTCAAACCTTTCTCCAGCACATATTTCTGCAGCCCATCCATGTGTGTTGAACCGCAATTCTTGTTGATATTAACGCCGTCAGGCGTGTTATTCAGTACGTAGACCTTTGCTCCAAGAGCCTCATAAACAGCTCGTGCGATATTCCATGACGAACCATTGGCGCAATCCAATCCAACCTTACAGCCATTGAAGGCCCGCGTAGGTACCGTCATCAGGTAGCCAATATAACGATTCCTGCCCGCTGCATAGTCAACGACGTTTCCCATTCCTTCACGCTCAGCCAGCGGCAGATTCTCATCAGAGTCAATATACGCTTCGATCCTCTCTTCGATCTCGGCCTCGATCTTCTGCCCATTGGCACGCATGATTTTGATGCCGTTATCATAGAACGGATTGTGCGAAGCAGAAATCATGATTCCACAATCGAAGCCGTCTGTACGGCAGCAATAGGAAACGGAAGGTGTTGTCGTAACATGAAGCAGATAGGCGTCCGAACCAGAGGACGTAATGCCGCACGAAAGCGCATACTCCAGTGTGTAAGAGGAACGCCTGGTGTCTTTGCCTATAACAATTCGAGCCCTGCCATCTTCATGCTGCTGACCATAATACCATCCAATATAACGGCCAACTTTAAAGGCCTTAGCCGCAGTCAGTTCCTTATTGGCCTCGCCCCGGAAGCCATCGGTTCCAAAATACTTGCCCATTTTACCGTTCCTCCTTGTGGATCACTTCACCGTTGTCTTTCCAGATGCTGTTCGCCGGAACAATACCTCTCACACAGGAAGTCGGATAGATATTGGAGTGCCGGCCAATGACCGTTCCGGGATTACAGACGGCATTGCAGCCGACTTCTACATAATCACCAAGCATAGCGCCGAACTTCTTGATTCCGGTCTCTATCTGCTCAGTTCCGTTATGAACAACAACCAGTTTTTTATCGCTCTTTACATTGGATGTGATGGAACCGGCACCCATGTGGCTGTAGTAACCCAGGATGGAGTCACCTACATAGTTGTAGTGCGGCGTCTGAACATGATCGAAAAGGATCACATTTTTCAACTCCACACTGTTGCCAATCACACAGTCAGCGCCCACAAGGGCAGAACTGCGGATAAACGCGCAATGCCGCACTTCGGTATTGGGGCCGATGATACAGGGCGCGCCAAGGTATGCGGATGAGAATATTTTTGCAGTCTTGTGAACCCAAACGTATTCTGCTCGCTCCTCATACTCCCCTCTAAGGGTCGGGCCAAGGGCAAGGATAAAATCCTTGATGCCCTTCAGTGCTTCCCAAGGATAGGTGAACCCGCGCAGGTAATCTGCCGCCAAGGTATGGTCAAGATCATAGAGGTCAGAAATCTTATACATTTTTACCAGTCCCTGCCTTTGCAATATCTGTCATGGATTTTACGGATTCTGCGGGCGGCCACTCGTTATAATCTATCATATACATATATCCACTCCTTCATGTTAATATGTTGTGTACAATATCCATACGGGATGGAATCTTGCGTTATGCATAAAGCGACAGAAAAGAGCAGTCATTATCTCTCTGCCGAACAGCCGAGGGTGAGACAGGTGATCTGCCCTGCCCCTGCCGCCCGCAGGACAGTGGCGCATTCTTCCAACGTGGCCCCGGTGGTGATCAAGTCATCTACCAGCAGGATATGCTGGCCCTCTAGTGACCGAACCGCACGGAATGCCCCCGACACGTTCCTCTGTCGGGCGGTGCGCCCGCCTGTTGTACCAGACTGGGCCCGGACACGTCGAGGCTTGGATAGCAGTCTGACACAGGGCTTGTCCAGTGTCTCCGCCACTGCCTGGGCCAAAGGGACATCCTGATTGAAGCCCCGCCGCAGCCAGCGGCTCCAGTGGAGAGGAACCCACGTCACCAGATCCACCTGACCCAAATGCAGCTCTGCCGCAAATTTTGCCAGCCACTGGCCGAAGATATCGCCATAGTGCAGGGACTGCTCAAACTTATAGCGGAGAAAGGCCCGGCGGAACGGTTCTTGATACAGCAGCATAGAATAGCACCGGTCAAAGTACTTGCCGTACCGGACACCGGACAGTCCCGCAGCCAAGGGCAGATCCCGGCTGCATTTGGGACACAGCCGCTCCCCTGCCCCTCCGATTAGGGTGCCGCAGAAGATGCATATGGGCGGAAAGAGCAAGTTCAGCATCCTCTCACCCATCCGGTTATTCCGCGCCATCGAAGTAATATGCCACCAGCAGATCCACACAGGCTCCGTAGCTCTTCATGCCCATTGTCTGCTCATAACTCTGGAGGAAACTCTCATATACCGCCTCCGAGGCCTCCTCTACCGGCCCTTCAAAGGAGTCCCAATAGGCGTTATTGGCGGCCAGGTCGCTTAGTACATCGTCGTTTAAGTATGCCCTGGCCTGGCTCCACAGCTCCCTGTCGACAGAATATAGAGCGTTGTTCAGGTGGATAAAGCCCAATAGGGCTGAGCTGTACTGATAGAGAGGGTCATCGCTCCGCAGTCCCGCCAATACTGCTACGAAGTTGGCCTCCTGCTCAGCAGCCACATTTCGCTGGTGGGCCAGCTCATGGAGGATGGTAGAGGGTAGCAGGCACACCGGGGCATCGATATTCAGCAGGGACTCCGCCGTGAAGGGGTAATATACGCCGGTAAAGCCCGTATAACTCATGACGATGGACGATAGCTTTGACAGCTGCTTGACCGTTTGGGTGGGGCCGAGGAGGACGGGAAATTCCGTCTCGATACCTGTATAGATGCCCGCACTCCGGGCAAAGATGTCATCCACATCCTCATTACAGACACCGTCCTCGTCTCGGCTCACAGAACCGGAAAGCTGGCTGCATTTCTGAGCAAAGGCTGCCGTCAGCTGATATAACTCCTCCATCGTGGCGCCCCGGTCTTTCAGACCGATCATGTCTGAGAGGGAGTCCCCATAGTAGTTGATGCCCCACATCAGTGTGTAGCCGCTGTAGATAATCAGCAGTGCAGATATTGCCGCCAGCAGCCGCCGGGCCAGCCGCATCAGCCTGCCCGTCCGCCGAATCAATAGCCAGCCCGTCCGCAACAGAAAGGCCAGCACCGCCAGAATTGTCAGTACCCAGGTGACTTCCGCTACAGAGAAGGGAAAGAGGCCACAGGAGGCGGACAGCATATGCTTAATCGGCGTGGTGATATGCAATATCAGCCAGTTCATCAGTGTTTTGTTGTCCTTTGTCAGCCAGAATACACAGAGAAAGGCCAGCGGAGCAGCCACCCAGATGGCCGGAGCCAGCAGGGGGCGCAGCTTCAAGCGTTGTTTTGTCCCCGTCAATTCTTCATAAATCGTCATCATTCTCCCACTTTCTGCCAGATTATTCTGTCAGCGCATTTAACACCTCGGCGGTGATGCTGCCGGCAGCAGACGCGCCGGAGCCGCCGTTCTCCACCACTACAACAAAGGCATAGGGGTACGCATCGCTGTCAATAAACCCGGCGAACCATGCGTGAGGGCTTTTGCTGTTCCCCACCTCGGCAGTGCCTGATTTAGCACACACCGCCAAATCTCCAAACTGGCCCTGGCCGTAAGTGACAGTGACGTTATTGCGGAGATACCGGGTTAGGATGGCGCAGGTGGAGGCTTCCCAATCAATGCTGATGCTGGACTTATCCACATAAACCGGCAGGCCTGCGGCAGTGTACTCCGAAGAGAGCAGTCGGGGAGCGGCTGCCGTACCGCCACTGGCAATGCAGCCCATCAGGGTCATCATGGCGCAGGGGTTCACCAGATTGTTGGACTGCCCTACCCCGGACCAGGCCAGTTCAGAGGATCCGTTCTCTCCTATATCAAAGCGCCCGGCAGCTGTTGCAAAGCCGCTGACCGTCTGGCTTGACAGCAGACCTGCCATCTCAGCATAGTCATATAAGGTATTGCCTCCCAGCTCTAGGGCCAGAGTGGCGAAAGCGCAGTTGCAGGAGTTAGCCAGAGCCTCCTGAAGATTTTGGGTTCCGTGGGCTTTGGTGCAGGTTACAGCGGTATTGTCCACTGTGACAGAGCCGGTACAGGTAAAGGTAAAGCTCCCGTAGTCCAGCTTCTCGATGGCGGCAGCGGCAGTCACCACCTTGAACACCGAGCCGGGGGTATAGGTGGAGGACAGAGCCCGGTTCAGGTAGGCCCCCTCATAGGCGGCGTCCCCGTCCGCCAACGCCTGCAGGTCACTCTCGCTGGTGGGATCATAGCTGGGCGAGGACACCAGGCAGAGAATCTCTCCCGTCTCGTAATTATAGACCGCCACCGTTCCCTTCCGTCCGTTCAGGGCGGAGTAGGCCAGCCGGTTTATCTCACTGTCTATGGAGAGATAGAGGTCGTGGCCCCCAGAGGTGGTGCCAGTGATGGGGGAAAAGCCTACCAGCTTGCCGGAAAAGAGGGTCAGCGCCCCGGAGGCGATGTTGCCGTACCGGTCACCCACTACATGGAGGGTAGATTTCCGGATGGCGGCATCTGAACTGTAGCTGGCGGTATCCCCATCGTAGAGCAGGATGCCCTTCCGGTCATAGATGGCACCGGAGGCCATCTGGCCATTGGAATAGATATGCCGATTGGCGGAAAAGGATGCCCATTGGCTGCCGTTCGCCACGTACAGTCCCAGAAAAATACACACCCCCACCACCAGCAGCAGGGCAAACAGTAGGACAAAGATCGCACGGCGCTTCAGCTGTCTCATGGCTCATCCTCCCCCCAGTCAAAGTGCTTCCGCCACGCGTCCGGATCCAGCTCTCCCTCCTGGGGCAACTGGGACTGGGGATCCGGCTTCTTGGGCGGCGCCGGCCGTGCGGTTTTCCGTTTTCTGAAATTCCGGGGCAGCGGAACAGCCAGTCCGGCGTTCTGCCGGGTGTCCGCCGCTTTGATGTAGGCTAGCAGGCCCCAGCAGGCCAGCATACTGGAACCGCCACAGGAGACAAAGGGGAAAGTCACTCCCGTCAGGGGCAGCAGGTCGGTGGAGCCAAAGACATTTAACATGGTTTGCACTACCAGTAGCATAGCGGTGGAACAAGCGGCGATGACATAGAAGCTGGAACGTCCAGCAGCGGAGAATTTCACCGCCGCCAGGGCGAAGATAACAATGGTAGCCACAGCCGTCACGGCGATAATCAGTCCCAGTTCCTCCCCCAGCATCCCAAAAACCAGGTCGGTGTTGGCGGCACCCACATTTTTCAGCCAGCCACTGCCCGCACCGTTTCCCAAGAGTCCACCGCTGGCAATGGCCGACATAGTACGCACCTGCTGGTAGCCATAACCGGAGGTGTCCTCCCACACATGGCGATATACCAGAAAGCGGTTAGCAATGTAGGGCTTGAATTTCAGAATGATGAACCCGGCAAAGACCGCTGCGCTGCCCATAAATGCCACCGAGGGCAGGTCACCAGAGCGCAGGAAGGCGATGGCGAGGAAGGCCATAAAGAAGATCAGCGCGGTGCCGAAGTCACTCATCAGGGCCAGGCACCCCACGCACAGCCCGGCGAACAGCAGGGTGAAGATCAGATTTCGGCGGGTGAACATTCGGTCAAGAGTGGTGGCCCCTACCAGGATAAAGGCCAGTTTTACCAGCTCTGAGGGCTGGAAGGAAATAAAGCCCAGATCCACCCAGTTTTTAGCCCCAAAAAGTGTCTGTCCAAAGAGCAGATTGAATACAAGCAGCCCCCCAGCCAAAATTGCCACCGGCCAGCGGGCCTTTTTTGCCAGCTTCAGATTCCGCAGCAGCAGAGTCAGGACAAAAAAGAGCATCAGACCTAGCACCACCGTCAACAGCTGCTTATAGAGGCTGGTGGGAGCAGATGAGGCCGTTACTTCCATGCATAGGGTGGTGAGGAAAAAGGCCAGCGTTTCCAATTCAAAGCCCCGCCGACCAAAGCTGCGGTAAAGGGCGTACATCAGCCACATAAGTGCGCAAACGCCGCCGAAGGCCACGCCCACTGGCAGCAAGCTGGTGTCGGAGTCCCGTAACCCTATCGCTAACTGGCAGAAAAGGACAAGCTGAAACAGGGTTAGCAAAAGCAGTGTACACCCTTGGGAGCTGGCCCGTCCCGGCTTGGTGCGTCGCTGGGCCTGACAGCGCTCTTCCTCCCTGCTGATGGGCTGGAAGGTCAATGTCAATCCGCCCAGCCCCAGTTCGTCCCCCGGTCTTAGCTCCCTTTGCTGGTTCACTTCCAGCGTCTCACCGCCCAACGTAACACCATTTTTGGCATTGAGGGCGTAGAGGAACCATTGGCCGGCACTGTCCCGAATCAGGGCGGCATGGTTCCGGGAGATGGTAGGGGCAGGCAGGACAATGTCGCACCGCCTGGAGCGCCCCAGTGTGTTTTCCCAATGCAAGACGGGAATAATCTCTCCTCCAGGCTCCACAAGCCGTGCCCAGACTTCTGATTCCAACCGCCCCCGCAGCAGGGAGCGGCCGCAGCGAACAACCACCCATACCGCCAGCACCGCCATGATAACTGACAGGATCATAGAAGCGGCTCCGGTCAGTGCCGTGGGCAGTTGCCGGGCTAACCCTGAAAAAATTTCCTGAATTGCTGTTTGTATTTTCTCCAGGGCCACCGCCCCCCTTCTGGATCTCATTTTATTATAGCATATCCCCGCCCGCTTGAAAAGCCTTGAATTCCGGGAGAGAGAACGGGATTTTTTAGAATTTGCAGAAATGTGGCGTCGGCGGCACGAATATGACACACGGCAGTGGTATTATGGGAGCATCAACCCCCCGGGAGGTGAGAGTATGGCCCGCAGCTGGATCGAGATTGACATAGGCGCCGTGCTGCATAACCTCTCCGCCATCTGCCGACAGCTGCAGTCACAGACCGCTCTGATGGCGGTGATGAAAAACAACGCCTATGGCCACGGCCTGGTAGAGATGGCCCGGCTGCTGGCCGGGTATGGGGTGAGCCACTGGGCAGTCAGCACGCTGAAGGACGGTCTGGCCCTCCGACTGGCGGGTATTTCCGGGGAAATCCTGGTGCTGACCCCGGTGAATCCGGCGGAGGAAATCCAGGCAGCCATCCGGCACGGCATCACTCTGAGCGCAGCCTCCCTGACAGATGTGGAGCAGCTTTGCCAGGCAGCTGAAGATCTTTCCCAGGCGGTGGCAGTCCACTTGAAAATTGATACTGGCCTGTGCCGCTTCGGCTTTGACCGGCAGGAGGAGCTGCGTCTTGCGGCGGCCCTTGTCCAAGGCTGCCCCTTTCTTCATGTCACCGGAACCTACACCCATATGGCGGATCCCACAGACAGCCGTTTCACTTGGCAGCAGTTCCGAAATTTTCTGTCAGCAGCGGCCCTGCTCAGGCAGACTGGACTCTCTCCCGGGCGGCTTCACTGTGCCAGCAGTAAGGTTCTCCTCCGCTATCCCGATATGCAGTTGGATATGGTGAGACTGGGTACTCTGCTGTGGGGCCAATATCCGGCGGGGACAAGCCGCCGGGTACAGATACATCTCCAGATCCAGGACAGCTGGCGCTGTAAGGGACAAGTCCTTGCCGTTCGTGAGCTGCCCGCTGGAAGTACCCTGGGTTATGGCCGGACCTGGCGGCTGCGCCGTCCATCCAGAGTTGCCGTCATAGGTGTAGGCTGGCGGGATGGCCTGGCGGCCTACAGCCACCACCCCAGAGAGAAATGGCCCGTCTATATCAAGCGGCTTCTGCGGCAAACCCTTTGTCAGTTGGGTGTCCCCTACTTCCAGCCCAGCGTCAGGATCGCAGGGAAACTCTGTCCCCTCAGGGGAAAGCTCTTCATGGAAGCTGCTCTGGCAGAACTGCCGCCCGGATTAGAAGTCTCTCCCGGCGATGAAGCGGAGATCCCCCTGCTCCGAAGTCTCATCCCGCCGGATACCCCACGTGTATACTTCTTCTCCCCCTCTCACCAGGCCAACAGAAAGGATGTTCAAAATGGAAAAATATCATGAGTATGACGTATCCTCGCTTACTAAAAAATCGGCGTCCCGCCAAAACAGACGTCACCGCTCTTTCCAGGCTGTTATCCTACTGGTGGTGGCTGCTCTCATCTTGGCTATCCTGCTGCTGTCGGTTTATTTCCTGGCGAACAGTGAACAGCGCATCAGACGGACATGGGACAACGCGAATGTAGAGGATTCCTCCTCCAGCGATACGGAGAATGCAAATGCAATTTGGCAGCAAGATACATCAGATCCAGTGGACTATTCCGGCCTGGATGAGGAAATCCTCAATGTTCTCTCCCAGTGGGCGGAGACAGACAGCCGGGCGGACATGATTTTGGAAAACTGGCAGTCTTTCCCTGATAAAATGCTGGAAGCCGCCGTTGCCTACCCGGAGACACTGGACTATGTGGTGGGCTATCTGACCTGGGATGGGTATCAGCAGCCGGTCATCGACCTCTCTGACGAGGTGAAAAACGCGGAGGACGGTGTCCCTCTACTGCTTCAATGGGACAGCCGCTGGGGGTATGCGGAATATGGTGATGGACTGATCGGCTATACTGGCTGCGGCCCCACCTGTCTTGCCATAGTCGCTTTGGCTCTTGTGCCAGGAAATCACACTATCACCCCCGCTGTAGCGGCACAATACGCCATGGACGCAGGCTATTATGTGGCGGGCGTAGGTACCGATTGGTCACTGATGTATGAGGGATGCCAGCACTTTGGACTGGAGGGCTGGGAGATTTCCCTGTCACAGTCAGTGATGAAAAATACGCTGGATAGCGGCAATTTAATCATCTGCTCCATGGGGCCAGGGGACTTCACTAACAGCGGACATTTTATTGTCATTGCAGGCTACGATGAAACCGGCTTTCAAATCCGGGACCCAAACAGTAAGGTCAACAGCAGACGCAGCTGGAGCTATGATGAGTTATACGGACAAATTAAGAACCTATGGGCCTACCGGGCAGCATGACCCGCGACACAGAACAAATAGCCCCCGGCGCAGCGGCAGAAACGCCTGTGCCGAGGGCTGTATTTGTAAGTATATTACCTTGCCGGTTTGATGAACTCATCGCATCGAACTACTTGGGGCGATGCATATAGCCTCATCTGCTTCTGGCGTGTGCAGCCAATTAGTGTCAGGCGGTTGGCTCGTGCAAGATCAATGGCCTCCTGGGTGGGATATGCCTTGGTGCATAAAATGGGAATGCCTGCCCGGATGACCTTTTCCACCATATCAGTTGGGATGCGCCCGCTGGAGTATACGATACACTCATTCAGAGGTACCCTATTTCTCATGCCATAGCCAATTACTTTATCCAGAGCATTGTGTCTTCCAATATCCTCGCAGAAGAAGATCAAATCCGACCCTCTGGCCAGAAAACAGCTATGAGTTGCCCAGGTATATCGGTGCAGTTCAGTGTCCTGACTAAACCGGTCTGCCAGAGAAAAAACCCAGTCTATGCTCCAGGAGATAGGAGTTACAGGCGTGAGGGTGCCGTAACGGGTGAAGCTGTCATTCAGTGTGTGGGTCCCGGTGCAGCAGGAGGGGACTCTCTCCACAAAATCCGAATTTACTTTTGAGACGTGGTCAAAGAGAAAAACCTTCGCCCTGCGGCCACTCTGACAGAGATAGATCTGCTCCACCTCCTGGATGCCGGAGATGATGCCCTCGCTCAGCAGCCGCCCCAACACCAGCTCCATCAGGTACTGGGGTGTGCAGATTACCTTCATAGTGAGCCGTTCGTTGATATAGATCTCAACCAGATGCTCCACCAGAACAGGAACTTTTTGGGTAGAGACCTGTCCCCTTCTGTCAAAACAGGTATAATCCGTCTCCTGCGTCAGTTCCATCTGCCGGCATAGATCGTTAATTTGACACACAGGTAAACGCACCTCCTGTTGGCAGAATAATAGGCAAGTTCACTTGCTGCTGCTTTTTCCCTTGTATAGATAGCAGAACCAGTAGATGCAGCCCAGCCCCGCGCCACCAATGATGTTGCCCAGGGTGACGGGCAAAAGATTATTCAGCAGGCCCGCGCCCCAAGTCAGGGTGCTGAAGTCCACGCCAGCATCTGCGGCAGCCTGGGCAAAGGCGGGAACCGTTCTGGCAAAGATACCGGCAGCGATGTAATACATATTTGCGACGCTGTGTTCAAAGCCACAGGCGACAAAGAACATAATGGGGAAAAACAGTCCCACGATCTTGCCCGCCACATCCTTTGCCGCAAAGGAAATCCAGACGGCGATGCAGACCAGGAGATTGCAGAGGATGCCCCGGATCAGCGCATCTCCAAAGCTCAAAGAACACTTGGAAACAGCGGTGGAGATGACGGTGACGGCAAGGCCGTTGCTGAACAGACTCAGCTGGTGGGAATATACCACAGCTGCTCCAACCAGTACGCCACCGATGAAGTTTCCGATGTAAACCATCACCCAGCTTTTCAGCATCTGGCTAAGCGAAATCTCCCGTTCCAGCAGTGGGATAGTCATCAGGCAATTTCCTGTAAACAGTTCCGCACCGGCCAGAAGCACCATAGTCAGACCACCGGGAAATATTATGGCGCTCACCAGTTTCGCCACAGAAGCCATGGGAATGGAGACAGAAACCGTGGTGCTGGCAATGCCGCCAAAAGCGATAAACGCACCCGCCAGAATGCCCAGAACAAGCATTTTGCTGATGGGCAGATTGACTTTGGATCTGCCGGTGGAGATGTAATTTTTTGCCACTTCGGCTGGGGAAAAGAAATTCATGGTGGGATCCTCCCTCGATATTTTGTGCAGATGTGGCACAGTTTAAATCATACAGCCACTCTAATTATATGCTATTATAGTTGTTTTTTTGTCATGGATGAAGTGTTATCCAAACAAAAATTCATCTAATTATTGTTGATTTCCACAGCCATGAGTAAAGCGTCCTCCGTTTAGCCTGACACACTGGTAACAACAAATGATATTTTGTGTAACAACCCAAAAGCTCAACCAATGTTTGTGCGAAATTGCCTTGCGATTTTCCAGCCAAATCGTTAATATTAAGGACACAGTTTTATAAAGAGGGTTTCCAAAACGGCTGTTTGGAACCCCTGGCTGTCTTACATCCCCCTTACCACCCACTGAGAGGAGCGAAACAGCAAGTATGGCAAAAATTTATCTAGCTGAACCGGAGAGCTGCGATACCAAAATCGGCAGGCTTCTGGAAAAATTCGTTGACAAAGTCATCAGCTATCCCCCTGGAACCTGTCCCCTGACGGTTCAGTGGTCCCTTCTGGTGGCATCCATGAACCAGACCTGCGGCAAATGCGTACCCTGTCGGGATGGCCTGCCCCAGCTCTCTGTGATGCTGAAAAAGATTCTGGATGGCGACGCTACCATGGAAACCCTGGAAGAGATGAAGTCCCTAGCCACCATGATCCGGGATACGGCGGACTGCGCCGTTGGCTATCAGTCCGCTGATGAGGTGCTGAAGGGGCTGGACAGCTTCCGGTTGGAGTATGAGAGCCACATTCAAAAGCGTATCTGCCCCGCCAACGTGGGGCAAAAGGTACCCTGCATCAACAAGTGCCCCGCCCACGTGGACATTCCGGGCTACATCGCTCTGGTGGGCGAAGGAGACTATGCTGGAGCCATCAATCTGATCCGGAAGGACAATCCCCTGCCCACTGCCTGCGCCATGATCTGCGAGCATCCCTGCGAAGAGCGCTGTCGCCGCCGTCTGCTGGATGACGCCATCAACATCCGCGGTCTTAAGAAATACGCTGTGGATCAGATCGCCGCAGACCGGGTGGCCGTTCCCCCATGCGGTGTGTCTACCGGGAAAAAGATTGCCATCATTGGCGGTGGCCCCGCCGGCCTGACCTGTGCTTACTTCCTGGCGCAGATGGGCCACAAGGCGGTCATCTACGAGCGGCAGGCAAAGCTGGGCGGTATGCTCCGCTATGGTATTCCCAACTACCGTTTTCCAAAGGAGCGGCTGGATGAGGACATCAGCGCTATCCTGTCTGCAGGGGACATTGAAGTGAAATGTACCACCTATGTGGACACCCCGGAGAAAATCCAGGCCATCTATGATGAGTATGACGCCATGTTCGTGGCCATCGGCGCTCAAGTGGGCAAAAAGCTGCGGCTGGACGGCGTTGACGCTGGGAATGTGGAATTTGCCGTGGATATGCTTGACCGCATCGGCAATGGCAATATTCCCGATTATACCGGCAAAACTGTGGCCGTCATCGGCGGTGGCAATGTTGCCATGGATACAGCCAGAAGTGCTATACGCTGCAATGCAAAGGACGTCCGCGTTGTCTACCGCCGCCGTCAGGAGGACATGACTGCCCTGGACAGTGAGATCGAATCTGCTATCATGGAAGGCATTGAACTGATGACCCTCCAGGCCCCCAAATCCATTGAAAAGGACGAGGCTGGCAACTGCGCTGCTCTAATCGTGCAGCCCCAGATGATTGGCCCATATGACCGGTCGGGCCGCCCTAGCCCCATTAACGCCAACAAGGATCGTATGCGGATACCCTGCGATGTGATCCTAATTGCCACAGGTCAGGACATTGTCAGCAAGCCTTTTGAGGACTTTGGTATGCCCGCTGACCGAGGCGTATTCCGGGCAGGACTGGATACTGTTGTGGCCGAACTGCCCGGTGTCTTTGTGGGGGGTGACTGCCAGACATCCCCTGCCACCGCTATACGGGCCATTGCCGCAGGTAAAGTGGCCGCACATAACATTGATGAATATCTCGGCTACCACCACACCCTGCTCTGTGAGGCGGAGGCTCCCTTCCCCAAAGAAAACGACCGTACACAGACCGGCCGGGCCAATATCACCGAGCGTCCAGCCTATATCCGCAAGCATGACTTTGAGCACGTGGAAAATCCCTATACCTATGAGGAAGCAATGCAGGAAGCAAACCGTTGCCTGCGCTGTGACCATTTCGGCTGCGGCGTATTGATTGGAGGGCGTGACGAATGATGATCAATATCACAATTGACGGCAGACAGTTGCAGGTGCCGGAGGGTACCACCATCTTGACCGCCGCCCGTGAAAACGGCATTGAAATCCCCACTCTGTGTTACTTGAAAAACGTCAGCAGCATTGGATCTTGCCGCCTCTGCGTAGTGGAGGTGGAGGGTCTGGGAAAGCTGGCTCCCTCCTGCAACACCGTTGCCACAGAGGGTATGGTTATCCACACCAGGAACGATCGCATCGTGGCCTCCCGAAAGATGACCCTGGATCTGCTTTTGTCAAACCACCATCAGGACTGCTTCTCCTGTACCTCTAACGGCGTATGCGAACTGCAGAAGGTGTGCAACGACTATGGCGTTTACTATCCTACCTATCCTGGCTCCCGTTACAAGATCGAGTCACCGGAGCTGAATAGCCATCCCTTCCTGGGCTATCGCCCCAGGCTGTGCATTCACTGCAACCGCTGCGTAAGCGCCTGCGCCAAGGTCAGCGGTCGCAACGCCATCCGCAACGGCAAGGCCGGTATGTTCAACGTAATTGAGGCTCCCTTCGGCCCAGACTGGGATCAGAGTCTCTGCGAATCCTGCGGTAACTGTGCTGAAGCCTGTCCCACCGGCGCTCTCCATAAAAAAGAGGATAAGTATTACCGTATTTGGCAGATCCGGCGGGTACGAACCACCTGCCCCCACTGTGCCGTGGGCTGCCAGTTTGACCTGCTTGTCAGGGGAAATCAGATCATGGGCGTGGAAGCGGCAGACGGCCCCTCCAACCATGGCCGCCTGTGTGTTAAGGGCCGCTTCGGTTCTTACCGCTTTGTCATGTCCGGCGACCGGATTACTGACCCTCTCATCAAGGATCGTGCCACTGGAAAATTCCGCAAGGCCAGCTGGGACGAGGCGCTGGACCTGGTGGCATCCAAATTTATGGCTTTGAAAAAGGAGTATGGCCCCGACTCGCTGGCCGGCTTTGCCTGCTCCCGCTCCCCCAACGAGGATATCTACATGGTGCAGAAAATGGTGCGTACCTGTTTCGGCACCAACAACACGGATAACTGCGCCCGTGTCTGCCACTCCGCCTCCGTGGCCGGCCTAGCCAAAACATTAGGCTCTGGCGCAATGACCAACCCCATCTATGATATTACCCACGATGTGGACTGTATCTTGCTGGTCGGCTCCAACCCGGAGGAGGCTCATCCTGTGGTGGGTATGCAAATCCGGGAGGCTGTGCGGAACGGCACAAAACTCATCGTGGTCGATCCTCGGGACATTGACATTGCCGCCCAGGCGGACATTCACCTGAAACTCCGCCCCGGCACCAACATTGCCTTCGCCAACGGTATGTGCCATGTATTCATTGAGGAAGGCCTCATTGATGAGAAATTCATCGCCGAACGCACCGAAGGCTTTGATGAGCTGAAAAAGATCGTGGCAGACTACACGCCGGAGAAGGTGGGCAAGCTCTGCCACATTGACCCCGATGACCTGCGGGCCGCCGCCCGGATGTATGCCAAGGCTAAAAAAGCCCCCATCATCTACTGTCTAGGCGTCACCGAACACTCCACCGGAACCGAGGGTGTTATGGCCATGTCCAACATGGCCATGATGGTGGGCAAGCTGGGCCGCCCCGGCTGCGGCGTCAATCCCCTCCGGGGCCAGAACAATGTCCAGGGCGCCTGCGATATGGGTGCGCAGCCCAACCAGTTCCCAGGCTATCAGAATGTCACCGACCCCACTGTCCGGGAGAAGTTTGAAAGGGCTTGGGGCGTGAAGCTGCCCAGCGAAATTGGCCTTCACGCCACTGACGTTTTTCCCGCCGCCATCCGGGGTGACATTAAAGGGCTTTACATCTATGGTGAGGATCCGGTGGTCACTGACCCGGACACCCACCACATCCTCAAGGCTCTGAAGAGCCTGGACTTCTTCGTAATCCAGGAGTTGTTCATGACCGAGACAGCCCAGCTCGCGGATGTCATTCTGCCCGGTCGCTCCTATGCTGAAAAGGAGGGTACTTTCTCCAACACCGAACGACGGGTTCAGCGGGTGCGAAAGGCCATCGAGGTTCCGGGTAATATGCGGCTGGACACCGATATTATCTGTGATCTGATGCGACGCATGGGCTACGACCAGCCGACCCTCACCGCTGCCGAGATTTTTGATGAGATGGCAGAACTGACTCCCTCCTTCCACGGTATGAGCCATAAACGATTGGACAGCACCAACGGTCAATATCTCCAATGGCCCTGCCCCACCAAGGATCACCCAGGTACCCCCATCATGCACGTGGGCAAATTCAGCCGGGGTTTGGGCTGGTTCTATCCCACCGTCTACGTCCCCGCCGCAGAGCTGCCGGACGAGGAGTATCCCACCATGCTCACCACCGGCCGCATCCTGTATCACTACACTACCCGGGCTATGACAGGCCGCACGCCAGGCCTGATGGAGATCTCTGGCCATTCCTTCATTGAGGTCAATGCCGAGGACGCCAAAGCCCTGGGCATACATGACGGCGAGCGCATCCGGGTCAAGTCCCGGCGGGGCGAGATCACCTCCGAGGCCAGAGTCTCTGAAAAGACCAGCCCCGGTGAAGTCTGGATGCCCTTCCACTTTCCGGATGGCGATGCCAACTGGCTGACGAATGCTGCTCTGGACACCTTCGCCCGCATCCCCGAGTACAAGGTCTGCGCCTGCCGACTGGAGAAGATTCCCGACAGTGAAGCCTATGATGAGGACGGAAAGTACATTACACAGTCCATGGTGGCAAAGCGCCATCATGAGCAGATGAGGGCCACCATCGCCAGCCTGATGCCGGAGGAATGAGCAGGTGCAACGGGGGTCGGCCCCTGCATAAACCGGTCAGTATAATAGTGCCGCTCCCATAGCTGTTTTATATAAAGATTAGCTACCCTCATTAACCCGGGTGGTCGCTGCCGCAACAAGCGAAGGGGCGTCTCTGCTTTTACAGAGACGCCCCTTCGCTATTGGAAATTGGGAAAATTACACCGCTGGAGCCTCCATCTGCTTCAGATCGGGAGCAATAATCAGCTTCGCCTTGGTGGCGGCCTGAACCTCTTCCACGGTAAATTCAGGGTTAATCTCAGTGAGAACGATACCCTCGTCAGTGACTTTCATGACGCCCATCTCGGTGACGATGAGGTCTACACAATGGACAGCGGTATAGGGCAGGGTACACTTCTCCAGAATCTTAGGATTTCCCTTGGCGGTGTGTTCCATGGCCACGATGACCTTTTTGGCGCCCACCAGCAGATCCATGGCGCCGCCCATGCCGGGCATCTTCTTGCCGGGGATGATCCAGTTGGAGAGGGAGCCCTCAGCGTCCACCTCCAGGCCGCCCAGGATAGTGGCGTCCACATGGCCGCCCCGGATGATGGCGAAGTTCAGGGCAGAGTCGGCAAAGCAGCCGTACTCGGCCACGGTGGCGGGGGAACCGGCGGCGTCCACGATGTGGAGAGCGTCCATGTTCTCTTCGGTGGGGGTCGAGCCCGCACCCACGATGCCGTCCTCGGCATGGATGATGAGCTTCACGCCGTCGGGCAGGTAGTTGGTCACAAGAGTGGGGATGCCGATGCCCAGATTGACCACGTCACCATTGTGCAGTTCCTTGGCCACCCGCTTGGCGATATAATTCTTGATCTGCTTCTTATCCATTTTCGTTGCCATGACGATCAGCCCTCCCTTACTACGATATAGTCTACTAGCACACCGGGGATCCGGACATTTTCAGGCTCCAGATCGCCCACTTCTACCAACTCCTCGGCCTCAACGATAACGGTATCCGCCGCCAGCGCCATGACAGTCTGGAAGTTGGAGGTAGTGCCCTTGAACCAGACGTTGCCGGACTTGTCCACCTTGGTGCCGCACAGCAGCGCCACGTCGGCATGGAGGGGCTTCATGACCAGATAGTCCTTGCCGTCATAGTTGACCTTGCCCCGCGTATAGGGGCTGTCCTCCACCAGCGTGCCCACGCCGGTGGGGGTGATGACGCCGCCCAAGCCGCTGCCGCCGGCCCGGATCATCTCCGCCAGGGAGCCCTGGGGAACCAGATCCACCTTCAGCTTTCCCTCGCTCCACAGCGCAGAGGCCTCGGTGTTAGTGCCCAGATGGGAGCCGATATAGCCGGTGAGTTGGCCGGTGTGGATGAGTTTTGCCCAGGCGTACTCAGCTTCACCGTCAGGGCCGTTCAGCTTGGAAGAATCGTTGAAGATACCGGTAAGGTTCTGAATGCTGTCATCCTTGGAGATGGCATCAATCGTCTTGAGGGCCGCGCCACAACCCACAAATCCGCCAAACATGACGGTTGCGCCGCTGGGAATCAGTTTAACCGCTTCCTTCGGCGTAATAATTTTTGCAATACCCATTGGAAAATCACTCCTTATAAAAAATCTGACTGTTCCCTCCCATCTGCTGCAGCAAGGGAAGGAGCGAGTGTATCCCGGCAAGAGTCAGACCGCCGGGATACAATGTTTGGTTTGGCTCAGCACTTCTCCCAGATGGTGGCAACACCCATGCCACCGCCAATGCACAGAGTGGCAAGGCCGCGCTTGGCCTCAGGCCGCTTCTGCATCTCATGGATCAGGGTAACAATAATACGAGCGCCGGAAGCACCCACAGGGTGTCCAATGGAGATGGCGCCGCCATTGACATTGACCTTGCTCATGTCAAAGTGCAACTCACGGGCAACGGCGATGGACTGGGCAGCGAATGCCTCATTAGCCTCAATCAGGTCAATGTCATCAATGGTAACACCGGCTTTCTGCATGGCCTGACGTGAGGCAGGAACGGGGCCAACACCCATAATCTTGGGATCAACGCCACCCTGGCCCCAGGAAACCAGCTTGGCCATGGGCTTTAGACCGTACTTCTCAACAGCCTCACCGGAGGCCAGCACAATGGCGGCAGCACCATCGTTGATGCCGGAGGCGTTGCCGGCAGTGACCCGCTTTTCATGCTTCCTGGTATCGGCCTCATGGATGCCGGTGGGCTCAAAGGTATGGACAACAGTATCCTCCACACCGTCTGGCCCGACCGGGAAAGCGCCCTTCAACTTGCTCAGAGTCTCCAAATTAGTGGAGGCGCGGGGAAACTCGTCCTTAGCGAATTCCACAGTGGTCTTCTTCTGCTTCACGGTGACAGGAACAATCTCGTCATCAAATCTGCCGGCAGCCTGGGCGGCAGCGGTCTTGGCCTGAGAGGAGGCAGCGAATTCGTCCAGCTCTTCTCGGGTGATACCCCACACATCGCAGATATTTTCGGCGGTGGTACCCATGTGGTAGTTGTTATAGGCATCCCACAGGCCATCATTCACCATGGTGTCCACCATCTGGGTATTGAACATCCGGGCGCCGCCACGGGCGGAGGGGACGGAGTAGGGAGCCATGGTCATGTTTTCGGTGCCACCGCAGACGATGATTTCGGCATCCTCAGCATTGATGGCACGGGCCGCCTCGATGACGGATTTCATGCCAGACCCGCAGACCATGCCTACGGTGTAGGCAGGAACGGAATAGGGCAGGCCGGCCTTGATGCTGACCTGACGGGCTACGTTCTGACCCTGACCAGCGGTGAGAATGCAGCCGAACATCAACTCGTCTACCTGCTCGGGGGCAACATTCGCCCGCTTCAGCACTTCCTTGACCACCACAGCGCCCAGGTCAGAGGCGGGAGTCTTGGACAGGGAGCCCTGGAAAGAGCCTACAGCAGTACGGCAACAGTTCACCAGATAAATGTCTCTCATTAGAAATGACCTCCTGTAATTTAAAATGCCTGTCCCGGTTTGCCGGGAATTACAGCTGGGATAGAAATCCACTACTTTTATTATACGCCTGTCAAAAAGAAAAATCAACAGGGAATCTTCGTCTTAAGGATATTTTTTGGAAAAGCGTGGAGCCGCTCTCCTCACGCTGTGAGAGGAGCGGCTTGCCTTTATCGTTACAGAAAGCATCTGTTCCTAGTATCTTGCTATAGACCGATCACTTTCAGCGCCCGGTCTAAATCCCCGATAATATCCGTCGGTTCTTCCAGACCGACACTGAAGCGGATAAAACCATTTCTGAATCTTTCAGGATACAGATGGATTCGCTCGTCATAACTCGGTTGCGGGAAAATCAGACTCTCATCATGCCCGAGAGAAACTGCAAATGTAACAACTTTCAGTTCTGCGCAGAAACGCTCCACTGTCTTGTCATCTGTATTTATGCCAAAAGAAATCACGCCGCCATATCCATTTTTCATCTGTTTCTTTGCAATCTCATGCCCCGGATTATCTGGAAGCCCCGGGTAAGAAACGAATGTGACGTTATCCCTCTGCGTCAGCCATTCAGCAATCTTCTGCGTAGATTCATTGATTCTCTGCATGCGGAGAGGGAATGTAACCGAACCCCGGAATATCTGCCACGCGTTAAATGGACTGATGACTGAACCCACATTGACCTGTGCCTCATAGCGAATGCGATCCATTGTTTCCAGATCATTTGATATGATTGCGCCGCCCTGTGCGTCTCCGTGCCCATTGACAAATTTTGTGAGTGCCTCAACAACATAATCTGCACCAAGATCGAGTGGCTTTTGATTCAGCGGAGAAGCGAATGTATTGTCTACAGAAAGTACCGCACCATTTTCATGGGCAATTCTGGCAATTTCCGCAATGTCGGTAATTCCAACAGTTGGATTATCCGGTGTCTCAATGTGTACAAGACGTGTTCTGGGTGTGATTGCTTTACGCACCGCATCCAAATCCGTCATATCCACCATCACGGTTTCTACATTGAACTTTCGATTGAAAAGCTCATGGAACATCCGGTAAACCGCCATATAGCTCACTTTTGGATAAACCACCCGGTCTCCTGATTTTAAGAGTGTCCAAAAAAGAGCGTGCAATGCAGCCACGCCACTTGCGAGAACAATTGCATCATCCGCATCATGCAGGGCCGCAATCTTCTCTTCAAGCCAGTGCTGATTCGGATTGCCGTTTCTTGAATACATCAGCAGGTCTGTGGATGAGTAGTTGACATGCGATAAATCGTCCGGAAGTTTATAGCTGTTCGCCATATGGAGTGGCCGCCTTACCGCTCCTGTCTCTGCATCATAGTCAGTGCCTGTATGCACCGCCTGCGTTGCAATATCATATCCCCGGAATTTATTCTCTTTCTTTGACATAATGGCAGTCCCTCCTTAATCCATAATCCATGCAGCTGCCCTATATTTGTTCCATTTTGATTTCCGCTATTGCTCTCTCACAGTCAATGCTTTGTCCAACCGCTCAAACTATTCTACAGCCAAGCCGAATCCAAATGCAGGTATTTCATATCCTGTTCATTATCCACATATTCCATCCCATGATCTGTACCAGAATAAATCTGTTTTCCTTGCCTGTATGAAATCAACGTATTCATTGGCAGAGCTTCCCAATCATACCGTCCAACAGGCTTTGTCACCAGGTAGGCGGCTTCCTCTGACTTGCAGATATACAGCGAATGTTCATAATTCGTATGAACATACATCATATCTCCGTCATATAACAGCAGATTCAACTTGTTGCCATCGGCAAGCGCACATACAACACAGTCAATCAGGGCAAATCGCTCATCGGAGCCAAGCCTCCTGCCAAGCTGGCTCTGACGCAAATTGACTTGATCTACGATATAATACAGAATCCTCTCACTGTCCGTCTCGCCTTCCTGCTGATAAAAGTATTGGTCAAGCAAATCCCCATGAAATATTGTGCCGTTGTGGGCCAGCGTCCACCGTCTGCCGCCTGCATCCTGCCGGACAAAGGGATGACAATTTTCATAATCAACACTTCCCTTGGTCGCCAGCCGTATGTGAGCAATCAGCGTTTTCGCTTCTAGCCTGTGGCGAAGCCTTTGCCTGAGATATATGCTGTCCATAGCTCTTATTGGTTCTTTTTCAATAGAGGCAACATCTCCGTGAAAAACAGCCAGTCCCCAACCGTTCGGATGAAACTCACTGTGGGAATAGAATTCCTTCAGCAGGTCATTGGCATACAAGCGCTTCGCACTGCTGATTCCCAATAGTTCACACATCCCGAATTGCCTCCATCTGTTTTTCCTTTGCAAGCTCCAGCCCTTTCTTTACAAACCCGTCCTGAAAAGATCGGCGTACCTGCCATGAATAGCGCGTTTCCGGGTCAATCAGTTTTCTCTCTTCAAAATCAAGGATATTCTTGACCTCCTGTGACGCGCTATTGTAAAAATCCCGCATAAAGCCGATTACATTTTTCGCTGCACGGGCAACGGAGTAGTTTTCTCCATCCGGCGCAATAATCCGCACTGTTTTCAAATCATAATGCGCTGCATTCTTATAATTCGCAATCGCGTTTACCTGGTCTCTTTCATCAATTTCCTGATCTGGCGTGGATGCCAGCCATACCATCATTAAGTGTGCGAATTTTATATCGCGGACATCAACCCCCGCCGGAGCAAACGGATTCAAGTCGAACATCCGAAGCTCAATATGGTTTACTCCGTATTGGCGAAGGCGCTCAAGCGTATTATTCCCAGACGGCTTTAAACGGATGGGATAATAAAGTTCGCTTGGAGCCTGAATCCAGCCATCCGTCACATACCGCTGTATACTGTCCGTATAAGCGCCCAGGCTGCCGTAATTCAGCACTGGTGTGAAATAATTCCAATAGCCAAGCTCGCTGCAACGGACGGACGCCATCCCATAAAAAATATCCCCGTCAAATTTCCCCTTTTCCGTGAATGAACTGTCCATCAACGGACTGGCTGCCGTAAGCGCAACTAAGAGCCAGCCGTAAGCGATCATTCTTTGTGCCAATGAAAGATACACCTGATTTTTATAGGTCGGGTAGTCAGACTCATTTCCAAGGGCAAAATCCCGCCGCAGCAATTCTTCATCGAAAGAGAAATTTACATGGATTCCGGAAAAAGACATCTTGTAACGTCCATAGCGCTTTGAGAGATATTCCCGATAAGCTGTCTTTCCCATTTCAGATCCCGTGAATTTCGCAATTGGAATGTCTTCTTCTCCCCTGATGTATGGCGGATTGGAAAACGGCCACAGAATCTCTCTGGGATGCTGTCTATATAATTTGATCTGAAGGGAACGGTTCAGCTGCGCAAGCACATCAACCGCTTCATCAGGGCTGTTTGTAATCGGCGTATTGATTTCCGTCTGGTTTTCACAAAAATCCCGCACAATATGAATATTCTCGGGAAAAGGGTGAAATGTATGGGACAGAAAACCATTTTCATCTATTCGTAGGCTCTCTCTTTCTAGCCCGAATTGCCCTTTTAACAGGACATCTCTGATGCCTGGATATTCAACATGAAACATCGGCTGATTCCCCTTTTCTGATACACAAGTCACCAGGAAGCCGATCAGACTGATGGCTGCCCGACCTGCTTCCTGATGACATATCATCTATTCTGTCTTGCCGCCTTCCACTACAAGGCTATCCTCATAATCCAGTCCATAGGTATCAACCAGCGTCGCTTCATAGTCTGCATGGAAAAATTTCTCCTCTCCCAGGGCTTCAATCTCCTCGTTCAGCCAGTCAAGCAGTGTGCTGTTGCCCTTTGACACTGCTGGCGCGATAGTGTCCTGGCTTCCCAAGGACGGAATGCCAACCGTGTATCCTTCATTCTGAAGTGCAAAGGCAATAACCTCGGTGTTGTCATTCGCCCACGCCACACCATTTCCGTTTTCCAAGGCGTTCTTAGCCGTCGCATAGGAATCATACTTCTGAAGCGGAATATCAGGATAATTCTCGATCAGGTAGGTTTCCGCAGTTGTTCCGGAAATCACAATAATCTGGTCATCCGCATTCCAATTATCCAGGCTTTCGATGACATTGCTGTCAGGCGAAACTACACCAAGAGCCACATTCATGTAGGGAAGTGCAAAGTCAACCTCTTCCGCCCTCTCTTCCGTGACGGTGAAGTTGGCGAGGATAATATCCACCTTACCGGTTTGCAAATATTCAATGCGGTTCGCTGCCTCAGTGGATACGTAGTTGATTTCTACAGCCAGATCCTCGCCAAGCCGCTCGGCAAAAAAGACATCGTACCCCTGATAGTCACCGTTCTCATCGACATACCCGAATGGGTTTTTGTCAGAGAACACGCCAATGTTGATTGTACCGCTCTCTTTGATCTCATCCAAAGTGCGGTATACCGTTTCGCCCTCTTTGTCACTGCTGCCCGTGCCGGAATCATCCTTTGAATTTGATGCTCCGCAGGCAGCAAGCGAAAACGCCAGTGCCAAGGTCAGTAAAAGTGTTGTGATCCTACGAATTTTCTTCATGATAATCTCCATTTCCGGGTATGTACCCTGTGTCAGTTTTGTTTGAACCCTTCCGCTCAAAGGTAAAGGTTTGTAAAAATCTCTTTGCCCGTTCCGTTTTTGGGCAGTCAAAGAACTGCTCCGGCGTCCCTTCTTCCTTTATCGTCCCGTCCTCCAGAAAGATGACTCTGTCCGCCACCGCCCTTGCAAACTGCATCTCATGCGTCACGATCAGCATTGTCCGTCCCTGATCCGCGAGTTTCAAGATAACCTCCAAAACCTCTCTGACCATTTCTGGGTCGAGCGCCGCAGTTACTTCATCAAACAGCATGATTTCAGGATGCATACACAGGGCTCTGACGATTGCCACTCTCTGCTTTTGGCCGCCAGAAAGCTGTCTTGGAAAGCTGTCAGCCTTTTCCTTAAGCCCCACACGGGACAGCAGGGACAGCGCTTCTTCCCGAACCTCCGCTTTTGGTCGCTTCTGGACCTTTGTCGGCGCTAGTATAATATTGTCCAGCACTGTCATATGAGGAAACAGTTCATAACTCTGGAATACCATGCCGATCTTCTCCCGAAGCCCCGTCAACTTTTTGCTACTTTTGGAGACAAGTTCTCCATTCAGCCTGATCTCACCGCCCTGAATATCCTCCAGGGCGTTAATACATCGAAGCAATGTACTCTTTCCGCATCCACTCGGCCCGACAATAACAATGACCTCACCCTCATACACCTGGAGACTTAAGTCATCCAGAACTGTCAAATTGTCAAACCGCTTTGTCAAATGCTCTACTGTTAAAATCGGTCCTGTCATATTCTCACCTCCACCTTTTCTCAAAGTATTTCGCAGCCAGGCTGATGGGCCAGCAGGCGATAAAGTAGAGTATAAACACTGTAAAGTAAATGCCAAACGCGGCATTCGGGCTGCTCATCCGATTGGCTTCAATTATCTGCTGCGCGACCTTCAACACCTCGACCACACCAATCATCAGAACCAGGCTAGTAGTTTTTATCATCCTTGTAATCAGGTTGATTGATAGCGGAATCAGCCGCCGCACCGTCTGCGGAAGGACAATGTATCTGTATGTCTGTATCCTGTTAAGCCCCAAGGTTTCCGCACTTTCATACTGATGCACCGGGATGCTGGTGATTGCCCCGCGCACGAGATCGCCCATTTCAGCGGTTCCCCAGATAACGAACACAATCACCGAGGCAAGCTCCCCTGATAAATTCCAGCCGAATGCCCTCGTTGTTCCAAAATACACCAAAAACAGAAGTACCATTTGAGGCATAATGCGGATAAATTCCAGATAACATCGCGTAATCACCCTGCAGACTGGATTCTTCCATGTCATCAGGATTCCAAGCACAATTCCGAGTGGAATGCTAATCGCTACAGCAATTATGCTGATCTTGAGTGCCACGCCAAGTCCGCCCAAAATGCGTGCAAAATTTTTGCCTTTTAACAACACCTCAAGACCCAAATCCGGCATGGCGCAGCCTCCTTTCCCAGAGGCTTCCCAGCAAGGAAACCGGAAGCAGGATCAACAAATAGAACACAACCAGCAAAAACAGACTTTCTGCCGTTTTATAGTACAGTCCGATCAAATCCTTTGCAGTGAACATTAGATCCATCAGGCTGATGGCGGAGAACACGCTGGTTTCCTTCAGCAGGAATATTACATTTGCCATGAATGCCGGGACACTGATGGCCAATGCCTGCGGTAAAATTACATAGCGCATGGTCTGTATTCTTCCAAGGCCAAGGCTGTATGCGCTTTCCTCCTGAATCGGCTCTACCGCTTCAATACCGCTGCGGAAGGCCTCTGCCATGTAGCTGCCGCCAAGAAATGCCAGCCCTGCCACGCCACAGGTTGCCGCATCCGTCTGGATTCCGATTTTTGGCAGACCGTAATAGATAAAAAACAGCTGCACCAAAAGCGGAGTGTTTCTGCTGATCTCAATATAGACAGCCACGATCTGTCTGGCAAGCGGAATTTTATAGTACTGAATTACTGTACACACCAGACCAACAAGACTGGCGGCCACTATCCCCATCAATCCGAGTTTCACTGTCAGTGCTGCTGCTTGTTTGTACAGCGGCAGATATTTTTCAATAAACTCCCAATTCAAGGCATCTGTCTCCTTTTTGGCAAATAAAAATCGGAAGCTCCTGACAAGCTCCCGGGCAAATGGCAAGCGATATACTGACAGATTTCGTCAAGTACCATGTTGAGGCGCGTACAAGCACCACCGCACCTCAGCCATATAATATGCCCAAGAGTTTAGCATTCGACAACACATGATGCTATTGGTTTTCTTTTGAATGAATGTAACCATTATTTTCGCCTCATTTTGAATAGTCCGCGCAAAACCGATAGACGCATTATATCCCAAAATACCTATTATGTCAATAGGTATTTTGGGATTTGTTGATTCTGTCGTATGTAATCAATATCCGCCACGCTATAATAAGCAAAATAACGGAAGAAGGGTACAGGCACGATATCAGCAAGGGGACAGTATACACTTCGTACTATGCCAGGCCTAATCAAACGCGAATCAGTCTTTGGAAGCCTTAATTTGCAAGACTTTCAAAGACCGGCTTTCGTATGGTTGCAATGCTTTCAAACCACAAAATCTTTATAGAGTTTCCCCAAAATCACAGTCTGCGGCCCAATTGTTCCGAATATTTCCGCCGAAAATCGCCAAAAACGCCACTGTCCAGGCTGTCGCGAATGACTTCCATCAGATGGTTATAAAACCAGAGATTATGCTGTACTGCCAGGCGCAGGGCCAGCGTCTCCCCTGCTTGCATCAGGTGCCGGAGATAGGCCCGGCTGTGATTGCGGCATGTGGGACACTGACAGGTAGGATCGATGGGGTGGCCATCCCGCCTGTATTTCTCGTTTTTAATGTTGATTGTGCCATCCCAGGTATAGAGTTTGCCATGGCGGGCATTCCTGGCGGGCATTACGCAGTCAAAAAAATCAATACCCCGGGCCACGCCCTCGATGATATTGGAGGGTGTTCCCACCCCCATCAAATAGCGGGGCCTGTCCTCTGGCATATAGGGTTCCACTGCTGTGATGATCTCATACATGGTTTCGGTGGTCTCCCCGACCGCTAGCCCGCCGATGGCGTAGCCATCGCAGCCCAAGTCAGCGATTTCCCGCATTTGGGCCACCCGCAGGTCGGGGTAGATCCCCCCCTGGTTGATGCCAAAGAGCATCTGCCGAGGGTTGACACATCCGGGTTGCTCCATCAATCTCTGATGCTCCAGAACGCAGCGCTTCAGCCAGCGGGTGGTGCGGGCAACAGACCGCTCCACGTACTCATGAGTGGATGGGTTTTCTACGCATTCATCAAAGGCCATAGCAATATCCGCGCCGAGACTGGCCTGGATCTGCATGGATTCCTCCGGTCCCATAAAGATCTTCCGCCCATCCACATGGCTGGAAAAAGTGACGCCCTCTTCCCTGATGTTCCGCCGCATGGCCAGGGAGAAAACCTGAAAGCCACCGCTGTCCGTCAGAATGGGGCCATCCCAGCCCATGAAGCTGTGAAGTCCTCCCAGCGCCCGTACTACATCCTCGCCAGGGCGAACATGGAGGTGATAGGTGTTGGAAAGTTCAATCTGGCACCCTAGCCCTTTCAAGTCCTCAGCGTCCAGCCCCCCTTTGATGGCGGCCTGAGTACCCACATTCATAAAGACCGGAGTTTCCACCGTACCGTGGGCACAAACAAAACGGCCTCTACGGGCGCGGCCCTCTTTTTTTAACAGTTCAAACATCGTATTCCCCCGATCTTTGATCCACGAGTCTGCCGTCTGGGACAGTCCAACGTTTCGCGGATGGCGCACCCATCCTCTTTCCACATCTTGACAGGCGAAACAGCTGTCCCTCAGTTCAGATCCGTTTTCCTAGCAAATCTAGGCTTTACTTTCAAACGCAAACAAATTTCCGAGTAGAACCGTGAAACCTAATGATTGATACATTTTAACATCACAATCTGCGCATCCAACTGTGAGAGAACCTACGCCGCTCTCCCTATAGGCAAATTTAACTAACTGTCTTGCGATTCCTCTGTGCCGATATTCTGGAACAATGTAGAAATCCTCAAACACGCCTCCGATTTGGTAGTTAAAAGTGGAATAGGTCGGTGTGATGGAGCAACAGGCGATCAATCTGCCCTCATCAATGCACCCATAGAAAATAATCCGTCCTTTTGAAACAGCCTCGCAAAGGCTGTTAAAGTTTTCATCCGTGGGTAGATTCTCACCAATCTCCTGCTTGTAACCGAGCTGAAGTGCCATTAACCCGACCATATTATCTTTGCTACATCGAATATATTCCATTTGTTTTCTCCTCCAAATTTTCGGCTTATTTCGCTTTGAACGCGTGATTAACTATTTCAGCAAGCGGCGTCCAGCCAAAGCCAGACGCCGCTGCTCGCTTTTCAGTCCCGCCAGACTGATGCATTTTCCATAAAACTGATGGTTTGCTATCTTAGGGCGCTCCGTATAACAGGGGCTAATTTTAGTTGTTTTACACGTGGAACACAGACTACACTTAATTACTCCGCATGATCTACAGAGTACATATAGCTGATGAGATCCAGCACCTTGTTGGAGTAACCAATCTCGTTATCGTACCAGGAAACCACCTTGACAAAAGTATCGGTCAAAGCGATTCCTGCGCCAGCGTCGAAGATAGAGGTGCGGGTATCCCCCAGGAAGTCGGAGGAAACCACTGCGTCCTCGGTGTAGCCCAGAACGCCCTTCAGCTCACCCTCAGAGGCAGCCTTCATGGCAGCGCAGATCTCATCATACTTGGCAGGTTTGGCCAGATTCACTGTCAGGTCAACCACAGAGACATCCAGGGTGGGAATACGCATGGACATACCGGTGAGTTTGCCGTTCAACTCAGGGATTACCTTGCCTACCGCTTTGGCCGCACCAGTAGATGAGGGAATGATATTGCCGGCAGCGGCGCGGCCACCTCGCCAATCCTTCTTGGAGGGGCCATCCACCGTCTTCTGTGTGGCGGTGGTGGAGTGGACG